>NZ_JACSZV010000069.1 GCF_014472415.1 Pseudomonas sp. N40(2020) | reverse complement strand
TAGTCCATTACTGTGTCCCATGACTAACTCGTCGTATCGTTTTGTCAGTCGGGCATCTAGCCCGGTCATTTGATATCCATGCCGTCCTTTTATAGACCAGGATCGGGAGATGTGTAGATACCAATGCAGCGATGGGGCCAGTTCAGACACCACAAAATCATGGGCTGCCACCATGCACTTCGACCTCATCGACCTGCGCCTCTACCTGCACATCCTCGACACCGGCAATATCACCGCCGGCGCCGCCCGCAGCCATCTGTCCCTCGCCGCCGCCAGCGCACGCATTCGCGCCATGGAAGCCTCATTGGGCACCGATTTCCTGGAGCGCGGCCGTCGCGGCGTTACCCCGACAGCGGCCGGCAAAGCGCTGGCACAGCACGCCCGCATCCTCCTGCAACAGGCCGAACGCATGCAGCAGGATTTGGCCGAATACGCCCAAGGCGTCAAAGGTCAGGTGCGTTTGTTGTGCAACACCACCGCGATCACCGAATACCTGCCGGAAGTGCTGGCGGACTTCTTGTGCGGTCATCCCAACCTCGACATTGATCTGCAAGAGTTGCCGAGCGCGCGCATTACTCACGCCTTGCGCCAGGGCGCGGCGGATCTCGGGATTGTTTCCGACGCGGTCGACACCAGCGACTTACAGACCCAGCCGTTTCGCGACGATCCATTGGTGCTGATTCTGCCCCTCGACCACCCCTTGTCCGACGCCGCCGAGGTCAGTTTCAGCGACACCCTGCACCATGACTTCGTAGGACTGAGCGCCGACAGCGCACTCGCGATCTACCTCGAAGAACAGGCCCTGCACAGCGGCACTCGCATGCAGATCCGCATCCGCGCCGATGGTTTCGATGGCGTGATCCGCATGGTCGCCCGTGGCGCCGGGTTGGCCATCGTGCCGCTGGCCGCCGTTGAGCGCGCAAAGCCGCAGTCATTCAAAAGCATCGCCCTCGATGAGCTGTGGGCGCGTCGTAGGTTGATGTTGTGCGCCAGGGATTTCAGCGCCCTGCCCAATTACGCCAAAGCCCTGCTGCACGCCTTGACTCTCCCCTAAGGGGCAGACTTCATCCTTGGCTTTTTCATCAGCAAGGACAGTGACCATGGGCAAACGCATTCTGCTGATTCTCGGCCATCCTTCGACGTCAAGCTTGTGCGCCGCACTCGCCGATGGGTACGTACAATCGGCACTCGATGCCGGACATGAAGTGCGCCAGTTGCGGCTGGGGGAACTGAACTTCGACCCGGTGTTGCGCGAGGGTTATCAACAGATTCAGGCGCTGGAAGATGACTTGCGCGCAGCACAGTCCGACATCCTCTGGGCCGAACATCTGACCCTGGTTTACCCGATTTGGTGGGGCGGCATACCGGCACTGCTCAAAGGCTTTTTTGATCGGGTGTTGCTGCCGGGTTTCGCCTTCAAATACCGCAAAGGCAAAGCCTTCCCCGACAAATTGCTGAAGGGGCGCACTGCGGATTTGCTGGTGACCATGGACACGCCGCCCTGGTATTACCGCTGGTTTTATCGCATGCCCGGGCTGCATCAGGTACGCAAAACCACCCTTGATTTCTGCGGCATCAAACCACTGCGCACGCTCACGTTCGGCCCGGTGCTGGGCTCAAGCGATCAGCAGCGACACGCCTGGTTGCGACAGGTGCAGGCTATCGCGAGTCGCTGAGTGTGCTGATAATGCGCCACACAGTTACACACTGAAAAAGGACTTTTATGTAAATCGGCCAAGCCGCGCAACGCTCCGGCACTACCATCAAAAGCATCCGTCACTATGAGTCGATTGGTCTGTTGCCCACGCCCCGGCGACAGGGCAACTACCGCCTCTACGATCAACAGAGTGTCGAGCTGCTGATCTTCATCAAATGCGCCAAAGACATGGGTTTCCGGCTCAAGGAGTTGCAGGTGATTTTCGCCGAGCATCACGGTGAGGCGATGCCGTGGGAGCGAGCCCGACAAGCTATCGAAATGAAGAAACGCGAAATCAGCGCGGCCCTGAGCGAACTCACCCGGCAATACGCGCAACTTGAAGTGTTCGAATCCAGCCTCGAACAGGCCAGGGTCAGTTGCCCGTTGGAAAAGCTATAACAGTCAGCGCGTTTCTGAGCAGCTCGATGTCGAGCACAGACAACTGACCCGCGACCGGGCGCTATAGGGTGCGACTTCAGTTCACAGCCAACCGCCCGGAGTTCTCATGACCGCGACCGCCCCTATCACCGTTCTGCGCGACACCCACCCACTGCCGGTACTCGACGCCTGCAAATGGGAAAAACTCGAAGGCGACCCGCACACCGTCAACCTCAACGCCTACACCAGCGAAGACGGCAGCAAGATCATGGGCACGTGGATTTGCACCCCGGGCAAGTGGCGCGTGGATTACGTGAAATGGGAGTACTGCCATTTCCAGGAAGGTTACTGCGTGATCACGCCGGATGGCATGGCACCGATTCATCTGCGCGCCGGCGATATCTTTGTGGTCGAGCCGGGCATGAAAGGCACGTGGGAAGTGGTCGAGACCGTGCGCAAATATTTCGTGTTCGCCTGATGCAAAAAAGCCGGGAGATCACCCGACGTGATTTCCCGGCAACACCTACTGCATCTGAAGGTTGGACACGGTGGCAAGACGCCTCGCCACCGTTCTACAAATGATTACTGCGGCTTGCGATAGCTGTTGATGATCGCCGAGAAGTCTTTCCCGCCGTCCCCACGCTGGCTCATCGCTTGATACAACTGCTGCGCCACCGCGCCAAGCACCACCGGTTGATGCGCCTGACGTGCCGCTTCCGTGGCCAGGCCCAGATCCTTAAGCATCAACTCCGCACCAAACCCGCCGGTATATCCGCGCGAGGCCGGCGCCGTTTCGACGATGCCCGGCCATGGGTTGTACATTTCCGAACTCCAGCAGCGACCGGTGGAGCTGTTGATGATCCCGGCCAGCACCGAGGTGTCGATCCCCAGTGCATCGCCCAACGCCATGGCTTCACTGACGCCGACCATCGAAATCGCCAGCAGCAGGTTGTTGCAGATCTTGGCGATCTGCCCGGTGCCGACTTCGCCACAATGGACAATGTTGCGGCCCATCTGCGCCAGCACCGGTTGCAGGGTAGCGAACAGCTCCGGGGTGGCGCCGACCATGAAGGTCAGTGTCCCGGCGGTCGCGCCACCCGTGCCGCCGGAGACCGGTGCATCGGCCATGGCCACGCCTTGTTTCGCAGCGGCCGCCGCCACATCGCGAGCGGTCTGCGGATCGATGGTGCTGCAATCGACTGCCGGCACGCCTTTGCCGATACCGGCCAAGACACCCTCCTCACCGAGCCAGACGCTGCGCACATGCACAGCGGCAGGGAGCATGGTGATCACCAGTTCGGCGTCCTCGGCAGCCTCGCGGGCCGAAGCGCGGATGGTACCGCCCAGTTGCTCCAGTTCCGCCAGCACGGTTTTGTTCAGGTCGACCAGATTCAGCGAATGGCCGGCCTTGATCAGGTTGCGTGCCATCGGCGCGCCCATGTTGCCCAGACCGATAAATGCGATTTTCATGGCTCGTTCCTCAGCGCAGGTTGATGGTGGTGTTCACGCCGTCGTTGACGCTGTCGTCATCGAACCAGCGCGCCGTGACCGTTTTGGTCTGCGTGTAGAACTGCACCACTTGCTTGCCGTACGGGCCGAGGTCGCCGAGTTTCGAACCACGGGAACCGGTGAAGCTGAAGAACGGCACGGGTACTGGAATCGGGATGTTGATGCCGACCTGACCGACGTCGATTTCAGTCTGGAATTTGCGCGCCGCCGCACCGCTTTGGGTGAACAGGCCAGTGCCGTTGCCGAACGGGTTGGCGTTGACCAGCGCAATGGCCTGATCGAGGGTGTCGACTTCCAGCACCACCAGCACCGGGCCGAAAATTTCCTGGGTGTAGATCTGCATGTCGGTCGTCACCCCGGAGAATAGGGTCGGGCCGACGAAGTTGCCTTGCTCGTAACCCGGCACGCTGATCTCGCGACCGTCCAGTTCAAGCTTGGCGCCTTCTTTGATGCCGCTTTCGATCAGGTCGAGAATCCGCGCCTTGGCCTTTTTCGAAATCACCGGGCCAACATCAGTGCCCGGCTCGCTGCCGGCGTTGACCTTGAGTTTCTGCGCCAGCGCTTTCAGATCCGGCAGCCATTGTTTCGCCGCACCGACCAGCACCACCACCGAAGTCGCCATGCAGCGTTGCCCGGCAGCACCGAAACCGGCACCGACCAGGGCGTTCAGTGCTTGCTCGCGATTGGCATCCGGCAGCACCACGGCGTGGTTCTTCGCGCCCATCATCGATTGCACGCGTTTGCCGTGCTTGCCGGCCAGGTCGTAGACATGAGTGCCGACAGCGGTCGAACCGACGAACGAAATAGCCTTGATGTCCTTGTGCGTGCACAGGCCATCCACCACATCTTTACCGCCATGCACCACGTTGAGTACACCGGCCGGAACACCAGCCTCGATGGCCAGTTCCACCAGCAGCATGGTCGACAACGGATCCTGCTCCGAAGGCTTCAATACGAAGGTGTTGCCGCAGGCGATGGCCATCGGGAACATCCACAGCGGAATCATCGCCGGGAAGTTGAACGGTGTGATGCCGGCGCAGACACCGATTGGCTGACGCAGGGTGTAGGTATCAACGCCGCCCGCCACGTTCTCGGCGAACTCGCCCATCTGCAGGCTGCCGATGGAGCAAGCGTGCTCGACCACTTCCAGACCTCGGAAAATATCGCCCTCGGCGTCGGCAATGGTTTTGCCCTGCTCGGCGCTCAACACCACGGCGATGCGCTTGGAATGCTCGCGGATCAGCGCTTGCAGCTTGAGCATGATGCGCATGCGTGCGCCGATCGGGGTCAGTTTCCAGGTCTGGAAGGCGCGCTGCGCGGCGCTTACGGCGGCATCGACTTCAGCGGCAGTGGCGAACGGGACTTTGGCCAGCACTTGTTGGGTCGCCGGGTTGACGATGTCGTGCCACTCGGTGGTCTGCGACTCGACCCATTCGCCGTTGATCAGCAGCTTGACCTTCTGGACCGTGGTTTCGTTGGGCGTAAGCGATGCGTTCATGCTGGTCTCCGAAATTTGTTTTTATCGTAGGAGCCAAGGCGAAAGGTTCGCCTTGAGATGAGGCGTGTGTCACGAATTGGTTGTCGGACTGTTTTTGGAGTATAGATGTGCAAACTTCTAATAAGAACGCACATATAAGCCCGTCCATCATGCAAAAAAACATCACCTCTCTAGGTTCGCTGAACTGGGACGACCTCAAGTTTTTCCTCGAAGTCGCCCGCACCCGCAAGGCCAGCACCGCCGCCAAACGGCTGGCCGTCGACTACACCACGGTGTCGCGACGGATCAGTTCGCTGGAAGCGGCGCTGGGTACATTGCTGTTCGAAAAGTCGCGCACCAGCGGCTTCGTCTTGACCACCGAAGGCCAGCGCTTGCTGGGTTATGCCGAGTCGATCGAAAGCACGCTGCATATGGCCTGCGAGCAGGTGTCAGGCTCCGGCGTGGCGCTGTCCGGGCATGTGCGCATGGGCTGCACCGAAGGGTTCGGCAGTTTTTTCATCACCCCGCAGTTAAGCCATTTCGTCGACGCTTACCCGGCGATCTCAGTGGACATCCTGCCGCTGCCGCACTTCATCAGCCTGTCCAAGCGCGAGGCCGATATCGTCATTGCCCTGGAGCGCCCGGAGCACGGGCCATACGTGTGCTGCAAACTCTGCGACTACCGTTTGCAGCTGTACGCGACCCAGGACTACCTCGACAAACACCCACCGATCCGCCGCCCGGCGGATTTGAGCAAGCATCAATTCATCAGTTACGTGGATGACCTGGCGTTCAGCTCGGAGCTGCTCTACCTGGCAAACGTGCTGCCCGGCGCCAACGCACATTTGCGCAGCACCAGCGTGATCGCGCAATTCGTCGCGGCGCAGCAAGGGCGCTCACTGGCGATTCTGCCGTGCTTCCTCGCCGCGCAGGATCCGCGCCTGCTGCCAGTGCTGCCAGATGAAATCGACATCACCCGGCAGTTCTGGATGTACTGCCGGGAGGACCTGCGCAAGCTCAAGCGGATCACCCTGTTGTGGGATTACATCCGTGAGGTGACCGAGCGAAATCAGGGTCTGTTGATGGGGCAGACCCGCGAGATGCAGTTCGCCGATTAATCGGCGCTGACCACAATCGACACTCGGCGGTTTTCCGTGCGGCCCTCCGGGGTGTCGTTGGAGGCCACCGGTTCGCTGCTGCCCAGACCTTGCAGTTGAATGTTCTCTTGCTTCATGCCGACCGTGCCCAGCACTTTGGCGACGCTTTTGGCTCGGCGCAGCGACAGTTGCTGATTGTAGGTTTCCTTGCCCGAGGCATCGGTGTGGCCATCGACCCGCACGCGCTCGATGCCGACGCCCAACAACGCCTTGCCGATACGTTCGACGATCTCGGTGCTCTGGTTGTTCAGGCTTTCGACATCGCTGCCAAACAGCACTTTGCCGGACAGGCCAAACTCCCAGCCCTCGTCGGTCAGCTCAAAGCCTTGTTGTTTGAGCACGGTGACTTGCGCCGGGGTCAGGCCTTTTTGCGGTGCGGTCTGGCAACCGGTCAGGGCCAGTGCGGCCATCAACAGCAAAGCGGAAAAAAATCGAGTTGGAAGTGTGAACACGGGCATCAGCTCCTGGATTGCACGGGATCGACCGGGTGCTCCGACCCGGCCGTGAATTGGGCGCCGCGCGACAAGCGTTTGGCTTGATACATCGCCGCATCGGCAGCATTGAGCAAGCCACCCGGCGTAGCGCCATGATCGGGGTAAACCGCAATGCCGATACTGAGCGACGTCATGACACTAGACTCATCCGGTAGCACGATGGGCATGTCCATGCTGGCCAGAATCTTGTCGGCGATGCGTTCGGCGTCTTCGACCTTGTGCAGCGGTGTGAGCAAGACGGCGAACTCGTCACCACCCAATCGCGCCACCAGATCTTCCTCGCGCAGTTGCGCGCGCACCCGACTGGCGATCGCCACCAACACCGCATCACCGGCGGCATGACCGAAATTATCATTGATGCCTTTGAACCGATCACTGTCGAGAAACAGCACCGCCACCCGCTCGTTGAGTTTGCTGGCATTACGCAGCGCGCGAATCAATCGGCCCTCGAAAAAGGCGCGGTTCGGCAGGCCGGTCAGGCTGTCGTGACTGGCTTGGTGGGCGAGTGTTTCATTTTCATTTTGCAGATGGGTTTGCCAGGATTCCAGTTCGTCGAGCAAGGCGTTGAAGTCGTTGCCAAGGTTGTCGAGTTCGGCGATCTTCGCGGGCGGCACGCGACGGTCCAGCGCTCGGTCGCTGCGAGCAGCGTGAGCCACAGCAGCCAGGCTGCGCAGCGGGCCAGTAATGCCGCGCAGTTGCCGACGCGCCAGATAGAGCGCGACCCAGGCACTGATCGCAGTACAGAGGATGATTCCCGCCAGACCGCTGAGCAGAAAGCGCATCAGACTGCCGCCGTGACCGGTGAGCAGGACGCGCCCGATTTCGCGATCCTGGTGCACGATCGGCAGGCTGACCGGTTTCTCCAGAAGGGTGCGGGTGACCTGCATTTCCAGCTCGGAGAACAGACCGTTTTCCGGTCGCTGCCAACGTGCGAGCAACTGGCCCTTAGCATCGAGCACTTGGGCATCGGCCACCTCCTCGGTGGAGGCGATCAGCGCCAGTGCTTCAGTTGCAGCAGACTTGTCGTTGAACACTACTGCCGCTTCGACGGTGTAACTGATCGAGCGGGCGATCAGGTGCAAGTTGTGATCGGCGTAAACCCGTAGCGCCAGAACCCCCAGCAGGGTCAACGAGACACTGGCCATAGCCACGGCCACCAGCGCAACAATCAAATGCCCGCGACCGATGACCGAGCCCAGCGTGGGGCGGATTTTGGAACTGAACAGTTTCATGGCGCCGCCGGTTTGCGGCGCGACAACTGCAGCACGCTTGGGTGAATGCGCACACCGCTGCGGGCAACGGAGTCGAGATTGACTTCGAAAGACACCTGATCGTCGCCAACCCGCAGGCAGAACAGACTGCCAACCGTGCACTGATCGTCACTTTCACTGATGCTCAGCACCGGATGGCCAATCAATGAGGTAAACAGGCGACTGCGTTCATCCGCCGTGAGTTTGCCGATGTACACCGCATCGCATTCGCTGATGATGGCCGGGTTATCCGCCAACAGTCGTCGCACGATGACCGCCCGGCCAGTGGCTTGTGTAGTGCCTTTGACCAAGTCGTCGGTGTATTCGGTAGGGCCGACGATGCACAGGCGCAACTGCGCAGGCTCCACCGGCCAACGCGCGTAGCTGAGAATACCAAGCACGACTTTGGTGACAGACTGGGCACGTTGCTCGGCCATGCCCGTCGGCGTTGGCGATTGTGCGACGGCTGCCCCCGTCAACAACCAGAGCAGACCGACAAGCACAGCGTGCTTGCAGCCAACCACGCGATCTGTCGCCCAGACAGCCACCTTCATGCAGGGATTCTCTTGGATCGTAACGAAATGATGCCGCAACGATAGCACAGCGCTGAATCACCAGCGAGACAGCGACTCCTGACTGGCTGGTCAGTAATCGCCCCAGATCGCAGCGTTCATCCTCACCGAACCTCAGCGCCCTCTTCCAGTTCCAGCATAAGCCCGCTAAGACGCTTTACCTTGCGCTGCACCGCCTCTTCAAAGACCCCGGCGCGCGGCTCGATCAAGGTGAACCAGTGCTTGGCCCGGGTGATACCGGTGTAGATCAACTCCTTGGTCAGCACGGGATTCAGCGCGTCCGGCAGGATCAACGCGGTATGGGCGAACTCCGAGCCCTGGGATTTGTGCACGGTCATGGCGTACACGGTTTCGACGTCGTTGAGCCGACTCGGCAACACGAAGCGCACGCCGCCCTGACCATCGTTACGCGGGAAGGCCACGCGCAACACCGGTTTGCCAGCGTCAGGCCCTTCGCGCTCGGGGAGTTTCAAGGCAATACCAATATCGCCGTTCATCAAACCCAGACCGTAGTCGTTGCGGGTCATCAACACCGGGCGGCCCTCGTACCATTGCTGGTCGCTTTCGATCAGGCGAGCCTTGAGCAGTGCGGCCGTGATGCGCTGGTTCAAACCTTCAACACCCCACGGGCCCTTGCGCACGGCGCACAGCAACTGGAAGGTGTCGAACGCTTGCAATACTTCACGGGCCCAATCGACCCAGTCCGGATGCTCGAGCGGCCTGCCGAGCGGTGGGCGCTGATTGCGCAAAACACTCAGATAATGCCGATAACCTTGCGGGCCATCGTCATGGCCCTCAAGCAGAAGGCGTTCGAGTTTGTGATCTTCCTCGCCCTTAAGCGGCAACGAATACACATCGTCATAGTGCCCTGCCGCCAGCAACTGACGCGCCTCATCCGGCAACTGTTGATTGACCCGCCGCGCGAGTTGGCCGATACCACTTCCTTCGCCGAATCGCCGGGAGTGGCGCAACATCACCACTTGTTGCGCAAGCGGATGGGTGCCGTCGACGTCTTCATGCAAACCACTGCCCTGCAAGGTTTCACCGCTTACCGACTCAAGCCACTGCCGCGTCTGAGGGCTATACCAACCGCTTTCGGCGTCGCGGCACAGATCTCCCAGCACCGCTCCGGCCTCTACGGAAGCCAGTTGATCCTTGTCACCCAGCAACACCAATCGCGCATGGGCCGGCAAGGCATCAAGCAGATTGGCCATCATTTCCAGGTCAATCATCGAGGCCTCATCGACCACCAGCACATCCAGTGGCAAGCGATTGCCGGCATGGTGGCGGAAGTGTCGGGTGCCGGGACGGCTACCGAGCAAGCGGTGCACCGTGGTCACGTCGCAGGGGATTTTGGCCCGCACGTCTTCAGCGACTTTCAGCGATTGCACTTGCTGACTGATGGACTCGGTCAACCGTGCCGCCGCTTTGCCAGTCGGCGCCGCCAGACGAATTCGCAACGGATGCCCCGCCTCCACCGCTGGCGCCTGAAGCAATGCCAGCAAACGCACCACCGTGGTGGTTTTGCCGGTGCCCGGGCCGCCAGTGACAATGCTGAAGGCTCCGCATGTCGCGATGGCGCAGGCGAGTTTCTGCCAGTCGATCACATCGTCGGTTTTGGCCACTCCGAACAATCCGTTCAGCCGTTGTGGTAGATCGATTGGCGTGGCTTCGCCTTGAGAAAGGCGTTGGCGCAACGCCGTATCGATGCGGCGCTCATAGGTCCAATAGCGTCTCAGGTAAAGCCGTTTGCCGGACAACACCAGTGGACGTTGCTGTGCGGAATCACTGCTATCAGCCGACAATGCAACCAACGGGCTGCCTGCCAGCGCTTTGCACCAATGCGCACCGTCGAGCGCCTCCAGCAATTGCGAAGGCAGCAACAGCACCCCGCCTTGTACATCGCCTTCGGGCGGTAGCGACAGGGCGAAATCCGGCGCTTTGAGGGTTTCGAACAGATCCAGGCATACATGGCCATGACCGAGTTGATGGCTGGTCAGTGCGGCGGCGAGCAACACCAATGGATCAGTATCGGGGTCTAGCTCGTGAAGAAACGCGACGAATGCTTTGTCCAGCGCACGCAGCCAGCCTCGCTCGACCCACCGGGTGAGCAGCAACAGCAGATCATCGGAGCGCGTCAGTGGCGAGAGTGAAGACAGGCTGTCCGCAGTCAGCGGCGTCGGTAAGAGATCGTCGAAGGTGCGGCTCATAGCAAGACTCCCTGTTCCCATGCGGGTTCGGCTTTGGGTTCGGGTTTGCCTTGAAACATCCGGTCAAGACGCTCGATCAGCTCACGCGGCGGACGGGCAAAGTAAACACCGCGACTGTCCGCGCGAGTACCGCGCAGGAACAGGTACAGCGCGCCACCGACATGCCGGTCGTAATCGTAGTCGGGCAGTCGTGCCTTGAGCTGGCGATGCAACGCCAACAGGTACAACACGTATTGCAGGTCGTAGCGGTTTTCGAGGATCGACTGCTCCATGGCCTGTTCGGTGTAGGCCAGGTCATCGGCACCCAGCCAGTTGGATTTGTAGTCGGCCACGTAATAGCGGCCGTCGTGCTCGAAGGTCAGGTCGATGAAGCCTTTGAACATGCCATTGAGCTGCACCGGTTCGGCCGCCACCCGCGCCACGCCATTGTGGGTGTACTGGCGCACCAGCTCGTCGAGTTTGAGTACGTCGACTTTATGGCTGGCGAACCAGAATTCCATTTCGACCCGGTACTGTTTCAGTTGCTCAAGAATGACCGGTGCTTGCCCGCCACCAACCAGTAGCGGGGATTTGAGCAAGTGTTGCAGCCAGTCAGTCAGGGTAATTATCCAGCCCTCCCAGCCGCGCAAATTACAACGCCGGGCAATCGCGTCCTCCAATGCCTCACGGGTAACGGCGAAACCATCGTCACCCGCCCACTCCAGCAAACCATGGAGAAACGTTCCCGGATTTGGGCCACGAGGGAAGCGATGGATATCGGCACCACCGGCAATGATTTCTCGCGGAGCATCGGGGTCGAGACGTTCGTCATCGAACAGCTTCTGGGCCTGAGGACTGTCCGGCGCTTCATCACTGCCGACACTCAATACGTCGCTGATGCGCAATGCGCTGTATGACGCGATCCACCAGTTTTCGCTGGCCTTGCGCTTGGGTAACAGAGTGGCACTGAGGACCGAGTCATTGCGCGGTGGCTGGTAATGCTCGTCGGTGGGTTGCGGCATTTCACCCATGCTGATGGCCGTGCAGTCTTGTTGCAGATCTTGCAGCCAACGACTCAGTCCGATGGACTCCTTCAAGGAGTCGCCACCACCCAGCAAGTAACCCAGCGCAGAAAGATTCAGAACGGAGCTATTGTTGTTGCCCCGTTTGAGATCCGTCACCCCGAGCCAGCAAGCATGTTGCGCCCGGGTCAGGGCGACGTAGAGCAAGCGTAAATCCTCGGCCAGACGCTCATCGTCCGCTTGCGCAATCAGCTCGGGGGTTGGCTTCAAGCTCACTTGAGCCTTGCCCGAAGCGTCGTGGTAATGCAGCGGCAATCGGCTACCGTCCACTGGTTTTGCCGAGCAGATGAAGGGCAAAAACACCAACGGATATTCGAGGCCTTTCGACTTGTGGATGGTCACGACTTTGACCAGTTGTTCGTCGCTTTCCAGGCGCAGAATCTGCTCTTCGCCGGCCTGACCGGACAACGCCAGAAGCTCGGCCAGATGACGGATCAACGCTTGCTCACCATCCAGTTCGGCGGCGGCTTGCTGCATCAGTTCCGACAGATGCAAAAGGTTGGTCAGCACACGCTCACCATCGCTACGTGCAATCAAGTTCTGCGGCAAGTGGAAGTCATGCAGCAGGCGCCGCAACATCGGCAGTACGCCTTGCTTGCGCCAAAGCTCGCGATAGCCCCGGAACTGCATGACGCGAGTTTCCCAGACCAGCTCATCCTGGTTCAGGCGTTCGAGCTCTGCCAACGGCAGGTTCAAGGTGATACAGGCCAGCGCCGCTTTCAGGGAACGTTCGACATCAGGCTCGGCGCAGGCCTTGAGCCAGGACAATAAGTCGTGAGCTTCTTGAGCCGCGAAAACCGAATCCTTGTCGGACAGATAAACGCTGCGCACACCGCGGTTGGCGAGTTCCCCGCGAACAGCCTGGGCCTCTTTTCCGTCACGTACGAGGATCGCGATGTCGGACGGTCGCAGGCCTCTGAAGGCTTTGCCATCCTGAATGAACCCGGCGCTACCGGTTTGCCCGCCATTGAGCAGAGCGGTGATTTCGCTCGCGCAGGAAGCTGCCAACTGTTGACGGTAGACCGCGCCTGACAGGGGTTGATCGGTGGACAAGTGCCAGACATTCAGCGCCGCGACGTCCTGTCCGGCGATCTGCAGTTTTTCTTTACGACCCTGAGATTCCACCGGTTGAAACGGTACAGGGTTTTCACCACTTTTTTCCCGGAACAAAAACGCACCGCGTCCCTGCTCTCGGGACTCAGCGCGCTCGAATAAATGGTTGACCGCTGTCACCATGCCATGGCTGGAACGGAAGTTGGTGCCCAGCGTATGCAGCCGACCGGTAGTGGCTTGGCGAGCGCGTAAATAGGTGTAGATGTCTGCGCCACGAAAAGCGTAAATCGCCTGCTTGGGATCGCCGATCAGAAACAGACCAGTATCGGGATTGTTTTCTTCGATGCGGTAGATGCTTTCGAAGATGCGGTATTGCACCGGGTCGGTGTCCTGAAACTCGTCGATCAGCGCGACCGGGAATTGCTCGCGGATCAGCGTTGCGAGACGTTCGCCGCCCTCCGATTGCAGCGCCGCATCCAGGCGCAGCAGCATGTCGTCGAAGCCCATCTCGGCGCGGCGACGTTTCTCTTCTTCGAAGCGCGCCCCTACCCATTTGGCGGCGTGCTGCAACACCGCCGCATCGGGAGTTGGCAAAGAATCGAGGCTCGACTTTAGCCCCGGCATCGCGTCGAGTCCCGGATGGCTCGGGACTTGGCCTTTCCAGGCTTCGGCCATCCCGTCGGGCGTCAGTCGCGTGAATCCGGTGCCAATGTCCAGTTGTTCCAGGGACTCGTCTTCGGCCCAGGTCCTGAGCTTTTCGAACCACGGTTCAAAGTACCGTGCTTGCATCTTGCGACCGTCGACGGTTTTACTGGTAACGCCCTGATGACAGATCGCGAGCAACTCATCGGCCCATTGCCGCCATGGCATTTTCAGTTCGATCAAAGCTGCGCGGCGCTCTTGCAAGCACTCTTCGATCAGCTCTGCCGGAGCTTTGCCTTCATCGCTGTCGCGCTCACTGGCGAACAAACCGCGCACCCGAGGTAACAAAGCCGCAGGCCCCCCCCAATTGCTGCGAACCCAATTCAAGGCGTCACCTTGCATCGGGTAACAGAACAGGCGCCAGTAGTCGCGCAGCACTTCGCCGAGCAAATCGCTGTGGTCGGTTTCCAGGGATTGGGTGAACAAGCTGCCGCTATCGAAAGCATGCTCGCGCAGCATGCGCTGACACCAACTGTGAATGGTGGAGACGGCTGCTTCGTCCATCCATTGCGCAGCGATATCCAGACGATTGGCGCAACCGGGCCATTGCTGAGGGTCGAATTGATCGCGTAGTTCAGCGATCAGTGCATCAGGGGCTGGCGTTTCGTCACGGAAGAATCGCGCGGCCTCGGCAAGGCGTGTGCGAATCCGCTCACGCAATTCTTTGGTCGCTGCATCGGTGAACGTCACCACTAGAATCTGAGGCGGCAACAGTTCGCGGGCGAAGCCGTTTGACTCGCCACCATGGCCAAGGATCAGCCGCAGGTAGAGCGCAGAAATAGTGAAGGTTTTGCCAGTGCCGGCACTTGCTTCGATCAACTGGCTGCCCCGCAGAGGGAATGCCAGCGCAAGTGGTGTCTTCGTGCTCATGAGCGCGCCCCTTCACTGGACAATGACTGCCAGGGCGCTTCAAACAGAGGACGATACAAGGCGTCGCACCAACCTGAAAAGGTCTCGTCCGAGAGTAATGCAACGAAGTCGGTGAATTGTCGGGACAGTGCAGGACTTTCGCGGCGCTCGCCTTCACTGGTCTGTCCATCGCCTTCGTAGGTTTTACGGGCAGCGGCCTCGGCCTTGACTGGGTCGGTTTGGGACAGCCAGGCAAAAGCGGTCTTCACTGCGATCGGCAGAGGCTGGCGCATGCCCGCTTGCCAGGCGAGTAGAAGATCCCCGAGGAAACGAATGGCTCTCCCCTGCTCCATGGGTTCAAGCAGCAACGTGTCGTCACTGGCCACCAACGCCGTGGTCAGCGAGAGACCGCTGGCGCAGGCCGCAAGGTGATTGACCCAGGGCTTTGTGAGTCGATGCCATTTGCGGCTTTTGATCGAGCCGATGCTGTTGGGAATGGTCGTGACCGACAACAGACCTCCGTCAGCGCGCTGATGCAAAGCCGAAAGCCAGCCTTCAAGACGCAAGCCCTGCAACTCGAGGCTGATCGGGGTCGCACTGGTCAACGGCGTCGGCCACAAGGTCAGGAGTTGCTGATAGCGTTGCAGAAGGTCGGGTAACGGTTCGATCAGTTCCCGTTGAAGGCACTCGCCAAACCCTGCCATTGGCAATAACCCACTGTTCTGCAGACGTCGGGCCTGGGCTTCCAGTGCCTGATCGACATTGTCCGGTTGCCTGAGCGCCGCTTCGAGCAAGCTGTCGCTGAGCGTATATCGTTGCAGAGCATCCAGTACAAAAGGCTCTTCATCGGCCTGCGGCGCTTGCGCGGCTTCAAAGTACACTTTGAGTCTCTGAGTGAAAAAGTGCCGAACCGGGTTACGCAAGAAGTCCTGCAACAGGGTGAGACTCAATGGCTCCTCCTGGACGTGGGGCGCAAGCAATTCCGCCTCGTTTTGTTTCTCGTGGCTTTGATGCAAAACCTGCCATTCGCTGGCATAGCTGAACAACTGATCGCCTTCGTGGAAATAGCGCGCACTGAAGGGCTGCAGCGGGTGTTCTTCCGTCATGGCGCTTAACAGATCCTGGCTTTCGTCGATTGATCGCCAGCCGCTGGCGAGATGATCGCGTAACTGGCCGATCAGCACCGAAGCAGGTCGCTCGCTATTGTCACGAATGCTGCGGCCAACCCAACTGATGTAGAGCTGGTTGCGTGCAGACAGGAGCGCTTCGAGCAAAAGATAGCGATCATCCTCGCGCCGTGAACGATCCCCCGGCCGGTAGTCGCTGCCCATCAGATCGAAGTCGAGTGGTGGTTGCGCGCGGGGATAATCGCCATCATTCATCCCCAGCAAACAGACAAGCTTGAATGGAATGGCACGCATGGGCATCAGCGTACAAAAGTTCACCGCGCCGGCAAGAAAGCGCTGAGACAAACGGCCCTGATCCAGTCCGGCGAGCCAGGCTTCACGAACGACGGTAAGCGGAAGATCATCTTCAAGCCCTACAGCCTCACAGGTCTCCAGCCAGGTTTCGCGAAGCTCTTCAAGCTGAGTGAGCAAGTAATCGTCGTGCTCGTTGCTGGCTTTGAAGAACAGCTGCATCAACGCCTGCAAGCGATGCCCCCACTCTTTTGGTTGAGCCGGTTGTGTGAGTTCCTGATGGGCGAGTTCCAGCGCATCGAGCAAAGCTACCAAGGGCCCAATCAACGCGGCATCCAGCCCCCCGATTTCATCGTAGGGCTCGATACCCGCGCAGTCTGTTGAGCTACCGACCGCGTAACCAAGGAGCATTCGACGCAGGCCGAAGTGCCAGCTGTTCTGCTCCAACTCGTCCGGCAAACCTAGCCCGGCACGTTGCTGGGCGTTCATGCCCCAGCGCACACCGGCGCCTTCAATCCAGCGGTGTAGCGTCGGCAAGTCGCGCTCTTCCACTCCAAAACGGGCGCGCAATGCGGGAACGTCAAGCAGGTCGAGGATTTCACTGACGGGGAAACGACTGTCCGGCAGTTTGAGCAGGTGCTCGACCGCAATCAGTAGTGGATCACGTCCGCGCTGCCCCTGATCCGCCAAGGTGAATGGGATGAAGCGTGGGTCATAGCGATCAAGCTGACCAAAAACCGCACGGATATGAGGTGCATAGCTGTCGATGTCCGGCACCATCACAATCACGTCGCGAGGGCGTAGATCCGGATTGGCACTGAACCGCGCCAGTAGTTGGTCGTGAAGGATTTCCACCTCGCGTTGAGCGCTGTGGGCGATATGAAAACGGATCGACTTGTCGTGTGCCAGATCCACCGCAGACCAATGCTCGCGAGTCTCATCGAGTGGGCGCAGTTCCAGGATGTCGTCCTGAAGTTGATTGAGCAGATTATGTGGCTGGGTTTCGCTGAACAGGTCGATGCGTCCGTCGCGAAAGGCTGCGCGATAGCTGTTGGGGTCGTCATAGCTGTCGAGCAGGTTGATGTAGTCGCGACCTTGTTTGCCCCATGCTGCAAGGAGAGGATGAGCATGTTGATGCAGGGTCTCAGGATCAAGTACTACGGGCATACCGCTCTTGCGCGATTGGCGCTTGTACTGGTGACGCAGCAAATCCTTGTCAGCGACGATGTCGGCCCAGTGATGGCGGCATGGGTTATGGACACACAGCAGAACCTGACTGAAACGCGCGAGTCCGGCCAATGCTTCAAGCACTTGGGCCGGCAATGAAGAAATCCCGAAAACGATCACTCGTGAAGGCAGCCCCGCTGGCGCTTCTGCGAGGTTACCGATGCGCTCGATAAAACGCTGATGAACACCGGCGCGGCTCTGAGCCATACCTTGGGCACCCACATCTTCCAACAACGCACGCCAGAGCTCAGCCTGCCAGCAACTGGTGGGCGATAGTGGCTTTACTTCGCCTCTGACGTTACGCAGTTGATGTCGACCTTCAGCCCAATCTTCAAGCCAGTCAGCTCTATACACCTGGTATTGGTCGAACAGATCCGCCAGGCGCTCGGATAACTGATATCGCTTGCGCAGGTCAGTGTCGTGAGTCAGGAAACGTTGCAAAGGTTCGAAATGCGCGCGGTCGATAACCTGAGGTAGCAGCCTCATGAGGCGCCAGGTCAGCGGGGCTTTATCGAGCAGGGATTTGGCTGGAATTTCATCTCGGCCCAAAACCATGCGGTAGAGCTGCCACATGAAACTACCGGGTAATTGCACATCAATCGCCGCAGCGATACCGCAACCCCCAAGGCCGTCTTCTTCAGGGTCCTCGGCCAAGGCCAATTTAAGCCACTGGGCGATGCCGTTACTCTGTACCAGGGCAATTTCATTTTCCAAGGGAGCCAGTGGATAGCGCCGCATGATGCTGACCACCAGGCTGCGCAGTTCGTCCAGGCTATTGCTCTGAACCACCATGAATGCAGCGTTGAGGGACTGGGCGTCCGGCATAAGACTTCCTTGGAGAAAAGTACAAAAGCTAGGTCAGAACCTTAGCATTGTCGGCAGGTGATGACAGCCGGACGGCGTCTGTGATTGCTGTACGAACTTTCCTGCGGGCAAAACAAAACCCCAACTGCTTTCGCAATTGGGGTTTCGGAATTTAATCTTGACGATGACCTACTCTCACATGGGGAAACCCCACACTACCATCGGCGATGCATCGTTTCACTGCTGAGTTCGGGATGGGATCAGGTGGTTCCAATGCTCTATGGTCGTCAAGAAATTCGGGTACTGAGTCGCGGCCAGCTGGCCTCGCTTCAGC
>NZ_JACSZV010000068.1 GCF_014472415.1 Pseudomonas sp. N40(2020) | reverse complement strand
CGATAGCGGTGGGTCAGTCATCATTGATTCGTCTGACCCACCGCTATCGCGAGCAGGCTCACTCCTACAGTAGATCGGTGGTTTTACATGAGATGTTTTTGCGGCTCTGGAATGCTGGCCGCGCCGAGCACCGCCGGCAGCATTCCCACACGCAGATCCCCGCCACTCGGCTGTTGATACAGGCTCAAACCAAACTCTGGCAGCACCGCCAGCAGGTAATCGAAAATATCCCCCTGAATCCGCTCGTAATCGGCCCACACCGTGGTGCTGGTGAAGCAGTAGATTTCCAGCGGAATGCCCTGCGCCGTGGTTTGCATCTGGCGAACCATGCAGGTCATGTTCGGTTGCACCTCCGGGTGACTCTTCAGATACGCCAGCGCGTAAGCGCGAAAGGTGCCGATGTTGGTCATCCGCCGACGGTTGGCCGACATCGCCGCCACATTGCCTTGCGCTTCGTTCCAAGCCTTGAGTTCGGCTTTCTTGCGGCTCATGTAACCGGTCAGCAGATGCACCTGGCTCAGTTTCTCTTCTTCATCGTCACGGATGAAGCGCACGCCGCTGGCGTCGATGAACAGGCTGCGCTTGATCCGCCGACCGCCGGACTGCTGCATGCCGCGCCAGTTTCGGAACGACTCGGACATCAGCCGCCAGGTCGGGATCGACACAATCGTCTTGTCGAAATTCTGCACCTTGACCGTGTGCAGGGTGATGTCGACCACGTCGCCATCGGCACCGACTTGCGGCATCTCGATCCAGTCGCCGACCCGCAGCATGTCGTTGCTGGTCAGTTGCACGCTGGCCACGAACGACAGCAGCGTGTCCTTGTAAACCAACAGAATCACCGCCGACATCGCACCCAGACCCGACAGCAGCAACAACGGCGAACGGTCGATCAGCGTGGCGACGATGATGATCGCGCCAAACACGTACAAGACCATTTTCGCCAGTTGCACGTAACCCTTGATCGAGCGGGTGCGGGCGTGTTCGGTGCGGGCGTAGATGTCGAGCAAGGCATTGAGCAGGGCGCTGATCGACAGCAACAGGAACAGGATGGTGAACGACAGCGCGACGTTGCCAAGGAACGTCATCGCGGTTTTGCTCAGCTCCGGCACCAGATGCAGGCCGAACTGGATCACCAGTGACGGCGTCATCTGCGCCAGACGCTGGAACACCTTGTTGTGGCGAAAGTCGTTGAGCCAGTGCAGTGCCGGTTGGCGACCGAGCATGCGGCTGGCATGCAGGATCAAATAGCGCGCCACTCGTCCGAGCACCAGCGCGAGCACTAAAAGCAGGATCAGCGCCAGGCCGGATTGCAGAAACGGATGCTGTTCGAGGGTGCCCCATAGGTCTTGGGCTTTGAGCCAGAGCTGTTTGAAATCCATAAGAGAAACGATTCTTCTATAAGACGCGATGGGCGATTAGAGCATTTAAGACGCTGCGTATTACCGTAAGAGACAAATCGAGCAACAAAAAAGCCACTGATTAGCACCGTTTGTATAAAGAAACTCGGCCTGAGCGCTCGAAACCGGTAATCTATGCAGCTGTTTTTTTGCATATCTTCGAGGTAGCACCCGTGTTTTCCCAATTCGCCCTGCACGAACGCCTGCTCAAAGCTGTGGCCGAGCTGAAATTTGTCGAGCCAACGCCTGTGCAAGCAGCGGCCATTCCGCTGGCGCTTCAGGGGCGTGACCTGCGGGTGACGGCGCAAACCGGTAGCGGCAAGACTGCCGCTTTCGTCCTGCCAATCCTCAACCGGTTGATTGGCCCGGCCAAGGTTCGCGTCAGCATCAAGACCCTGATCCTGCTGCCGACCCGTGAACTGGCCCAGCAAACGCTGAAAGAAGTTGAACGCTTCTCGCAGTTCACCTTCATCAAATCCGGCCTGATCACCGGCGGTGAAGACTTCAAGGTGCAGGCCGCCATGCTGCGCAAGGTGCCGGACATCCTCATCGGCACCCCGGGCCGGATGATCGAGCAACTCAACGCTGGCAACCTCGACTTGAAAGAAGTTGAAGTGCTGGTGCTCGACGAAGCCGACCGTATGCTCGACATGGGTTTTGCCGAAGACGTGCAACGTCTGGTCGACGAATGCCCTAACCGTCAGCAGACCATGCTGTTCTCCGCCACCACCGGCGGCTCCGGTCTGCGCGAGATGATCGGCAAAGTGCTGAACAACCCTGAGCACTTGCAGCTCAACGCGGTCAGCCAGTTGAACTCGACCACTCGTCAGCAGATCATCACCGCCGACCACAACCAGCACAAAGAGCAGATCGTGAACTGGCTGCTGGCCAACGAGACCTATCAGAAGGCCATCGTTTTCACCAACACCCGCGCCATGGCCGACCGCATCTACGGCCGCCTTGTGGCTCAGGAATACAAGGCGTTCGTACTGCACGGCGAGAAAGACCAGAAGGATCGCAAACTGGCGATCGATCGTCTGAAGCAGGGCGGCGTGAAGATTCTGGTGGCCACCGATGTGGCGGCCCGTGGTCTGGACGTTGATGGCCTGGATCTGGTGATCAACTTCGACATGCCACGCAGCGGCGACGAGTACGTGCACCGCATCGGCCGCACCGGTCGTGCCGGTAACGACGGTCTGGCGATCTCGCTGATCTGCCACGGCGACTGGAACCTGATGTCGAGCATCGAGCGTTATCTGAAGCAGAGCTTCGAGCGCCGCACCATCAAGGAAGTCAAAGGCACCTACGGCGGGCCGAAAAAGGTCAAGGCCTCGGGTAAAGCTGTCGGCGTGAAGAAGAAAAAGACCGACGCGAAGGGCGACAAGAAGAAAACCGCCGCCAAGACGCCGACCAAGCGCAAGAGCGTCAACCGTCCGAAGCCGGATTCTCTGGTGAGCAGCGACGGCATGGCGCCGCTCAAGCGCCGCAAGCCGGCAGAGCCTGCGGCTGAGTAAGTCGTTTCAGGCGCACATAAAAAACCCGGACAGTGTCCGGGTTTTTTTATCGCCGGGATTTGTCAGCTCCCGAGCAGCCCGCTGGTGTCGGCGTCAAAACGTTGCTTGGCCTTGTCAGCCGCCGGTTTCAGCAACGCGAGCAGCGCGGCCTCGCTGTACAACCTTGTGCCCGCCAATTCCTTGGGCGTTGGCTCGATTGGAATCAGCACATCTTCACCATCGGCGTGCAGCCAGATCGCTACAACGTGCAACGCCGAAACAAACAACAACCGCGGTTCCACGGTTTTGCCCTGCAATTGCGGCGATTGCTCGGCCAATTTCAGCGCACCGACCGTGGCAGCCGCCAGGCCACCATGGTTCAACGAAGCGAACTCGACATGGCCGCGAACGTCGACCAATTGCACATCGGCAATGGTCACGCCATCGGCGAACACCAGGTAATGCCAATCGCCCACTCGGGCATCTGGCAGACCTTTGCCGTTGCTCAAGTCCTCCAGGCTCAGCGAGTAACCACGCCAGGCTTCACTTAGGCTGATTTTCGCAGGTACAGCGTTGGCAAACTGCCGGTTCGCGCCGAAGCCTTGGGTTTGCAGGGCGGCTTGTAGTGCCGGACGCAAAGTCTGTACGCCGTTGGAAGGCGCCTTTGGATAAGTCAGTTGCATGATGTCGCCCTCCTAGTTTTTTGCGGTGAAGTAAGTGTTGGTCCAGTTGCCGCCGCCGTTGTACGAACCGGGGAATGCGTTCAGCGCGCGGGTCGAATAGCCGTAGATCGAATCCGCGACCAGCACGTAGTTGCCGTTGGTGCCATAGATCGTCAGGAAGTGCGCACCGCCACCGTACCAGGCACAGCGCAGGCCGACGGGGCGGCCCATGTTGATCTGGTTCTGAATGGCCGACATCTGCAGCGAACCCTGATTCATGCCGTTGTAACTGCGCGTGGTGCGCAGGGCGGAATCAAGATAGCCATAGACGTTGCACGGCCCCGGCTGGTTGCAGCAGTTGCGGTTGAGTTCCGAACTGGCGACACCGCACTGGGTCCAGTTCCCGGTGCCGTAATAGTTGCCGACCGAGGCGGAAACGGCCGCCCAGCACCAGTTGGTCTGGGTCTGCTGTTGCATGCTGAAGTTGAGGCTGCTGGCAGCCAGGGCATTGGCGCGTTCAGCGGTCTCGACCTCGACCTCGACCAGTTGCGGGTCGATCAGATGGCCGATCAGGCACCTTGGCAGGGTCTCGCCGGTGAATCGGGTTGCTTCATTGGTTAACATTTTTCAATCCTCCATGAGTGAAAACAAGCGTCCAGCTTGTATGGGTGCAGTGGTGTTGCCGAGCGATCGGGGTTAAAGGTTGGCCATGTTCCATGGCGGGCGCCGATCTCCTTGCTCGAGGTAACCTTAGTCGCAATATGCATTAATGCAATAAAATAAATGCACCAGTGCATTATTAGGATCAAAAGATCGGACGATCTTTTGACTTAGGTTTGTTAACCCTCGGCTTTCTTCTGGGCCGAATTGAGCTCTTTTAATCGCTGATCAATCAACTGGCACTTGTCCGGCAAATCCGCGCTCGCCGTGCCCAGATCCATCTTCTGCAATTCGGCGTTGATCTCCTTTGCCTTGTCCGGATTCTGCTCGGTGAGCTTGGAGACTTCCTTGGCCAGTTGTTCGCGTTTGGCGGTGGCTTCTTCCGGCGTACAGGCCCAGACGGGCAGGGCGCAGGCGAGAGTTGCAGCCAGGGTGAGCTTGATCAGGGTTTTCATGGGGCAGGCCTCAGTTCCGGTTAAGGCGGGTTAACCGGTTGAGGCCTTGAGGCCGAGAAAAGTTCAGTAATGTGGGTACCCTCAGTCACTATGGCAGCAACTGGATCTGGTCGCCCCCTCATACCGATCATGATGCCGCACCCACTCCATGATCTCGTCTTCATTCCTGCCCTTGGGCGTCATATCGAGGTAGTTGTAGGCGCCCACCAACATGTCCAGCCCACGGGCATACGTTGAGTAAGTGTGGAAAATCCCACCTTTATCATCGCGATAAAACACGCTCAGCCCCGGCATTTCCTCCTCGGCGCTATCAGTCTTTTCATAGTTGTAAGTAGCCTTTCCCGCAGCGACATCCTCGGCCCGAGCGCAAACGCCGAAGTCGTAATTGAAGTCGCAACCTTCCGACGATACCCAATCAAACTTCCAGCCCATACGCCGTTTAAAGTCCTGAAACTCGTTGAGTGGTGCGTGGGAAACCGCGACCACGGCAATGTCGTGATGCGCCAGATGCAGATTGGCGCCGTCAATGTGATCGCTCAGAAACGAGCACCCTGGGCAGCCTTCCTCCCAATCCTTGGCGAACATGAAGTGGTACAACACCAATTGGCTGTGCTTGCCGAACAGGTCAGCCAGTTTCAATTCGCCGTCCGGGCCTTGAAAGTGGTAGTCCTTGTCGATTCTCACCCAAGGCAATGCGCGACGTTCGGCGCTGAGGCGGTCGCGCTCCCTGGTGAAGGCTTTTTCGTGATCGAGGTGTTGCCTACGGGCGGCGAGCCATTCTTCGCGCGACACCACCGGATGATTCTCGACGTTCATGATGATTTCTCCTGCGGGGTTGAAACCGTCTGTTTCAGACTAGTCGTTTAACCGGCAGGGAATTCGACAGACCGCCGGTCGGTCGGGGCGAGAAATGCGGCTGAACGGCTGCGGCACGCTCGGGTCACAACCTTTGACAGCGCCATTAATTACGCGCACCGGAGGTTGAATCAGGATGACGACTTATAACTGGGATTTGATTGAGCGTTTGCTGCACGAAGCGCAGAACAGTGCTGGCGAAAGTTTCGCTCCTAGGAAATACGCCGAAGACTATGCGGCGGCGAAAGCCAGCGCGGGCGAGCCGATCGAGAATCTGGATCATTTGAAAACAGTGGCCTGCGAATATGAAAGGTTGCTGCTCTTGCGTGGCTACATCGCACCGCGTCCAGATGACGAGGGCGCCACAGGAAGCAATTTCGTGCTGACGTCACGCGGTTCCAGCTTGCTGAGCCTGATCGACAGCAGCATTCCCGGCAACGATCATCCACGCCAAGTGCTGGATGAGCAGGAGGACGCGCTGGCTGAGGCGACGTTTGATGATGTGGCTTCAAAGGCACAGATTGCCTGAAAGCAAAAGATCGCAGCCTTCGGCAGTTCCTAAAGGGTTATGTTCAGGAGTTGCCGAATGCTGCGATCTTTTGATCTTCAACCCTGTTTAGCGGCCTTCAGACACTTCAAATCATTGAAGTCCTTGCGCACCCCTTCAATTTTCTTCAACAACCGCTGACGTTGCTGCGGTGTACTCTCCGCCATCAAATCAACCGCCAGCGAGCGTCCCTGCGCCTCGGTGTCAGCAAATGCCTGGCGGTAATCCGCCGTCCATAAACGCTCGCGGTTGACCAGAAGCGTCTCGATTCGTTGTGGGAATTCGGGACTCTTGCGCTGAGTGACGGCTGCGCTGAACTGCTGCTGCCAATGGGCACGATTAGCGATCCATTGGGTGTTCTGGTCGCCCAGCGTCGTCGACCAGGCCATGACCCGCTGTTCTTGCGTGGCGCTCAACGGTCCCAGCCAATCGTTGAGGCGTTTGACCATGCGTGCACCGCGTTCGGCGATCTGCTGGGCCAGCGGCGGTTTCAGGTATTCCTGCTGGCGCTTGCGCAGATCCTTGGCAAATGCGTCGTTCATCTCCGCGACCTGTTTGTCGTCCAGCCCTTGCAGCAACTCGATGGCCGACGGGGTGATCTCCCGCGCAGTTTCAGCAATGGCTTTTTTAGCTTCCCCGGTGCGCGCCGCAAGCGCGGCGTCAGTCACCTGGTTGGTCTCGACCATCGTTTGCAAGCGGTCGAGCCAGTCGAGATAGCCCGGCAATTGCGTGGTGCAGTGCCAACTCAGGTGTTCCTGAAGGCGTTCGTTGAACCAGCCTTTCTGCTCGCCGTTCATGTCGAGGTAGTCGCTGAGCGTCCACGGAATGATCACGTCGAGATTGCGATAGGCCAGGCCTACGCGGCTACAGGCGCCGAGGGCGAGGGTGAATATCAGCAGGGCAACAATGTGTTTGAACCAGCGAGACATGGGCGAATCCTTGCGATGGCCAGCCTTGGGGTCTGATTCTTATGTGAACGCAGAATGAACCCGGCAGTTCAGCCGATCAATAGAACGCGCGCTCGGCTTTGAGTGTAACAAGGCCGTCACATTCGCTGTTGTGCCCGGAGTAGGCCGAGCAATCGCTGCCACTGAGGCTGGAATTGCTGTAGATCAGGTCGAGATTGACACCCATGACCGGCCGGGAAAAATTCACCGACCAATCGGTGAAACTGCTGACATAACCACCGTCCACCGCCACCGGAGTGTTCAGTTGGTGGGTGGTGTATTTCATGCTCACGCCAATGCCGAAGGGTTGATTGCCGCGCAGATCGGCAAACAGCGTGTTGTTCTGTTTATCCGGATCGTTGCTCAAGGCAATGCCGAATCGGCTGCCGAGCAGGGTCAGACCACCGAACAACTCCTGGCTGTCGAGTGTGTCCACTTTGGGATAGCTGTAGTGGATCATCCCGACTTCGTAGCCGAGGGTTTGATCGAAGGGTTGTTTAAAACCGAAGTAGGAGTCGATTTCGAGGTTCTTGCCCGGCGTAATGCCCATGCTCGGCGCGTACTGGCCGAAATACAGGCCACTGTCATGGCTGAGGTCTAGTCCGCCATGAAACGAGCCGGTGGACGCCGGTTTGACCAGTCCTTGCGCCATGCTGCGGCTGGGCGTGGTGCCGAGTTTGAGGTCGAAGTCGCCCAGTTCACGCTGGAAAATCTGCGCGTGCGCAGTCGTGCAAGCCAGCAGGCCTACGAGCGATAAACAGGATGTTTTGCGCATGCGTCACTCCATTAACAGCGAGCGCAGGGCGGCAAGCCTGCTGAAACGCTTGATCTAGACGCGTGCAAGGATACCGGCGAATGCGCGGCATTGATGGCCGTTCGTCGATTTGCAAAGAATGGGTGATTGATTTGTTTAAAGCGGAGGGGAATTTTGCGGTGCCAGTCCAGGCGCTTCGAAGCTCAAAGCGCCTATGGACGGGTGTATTACCGGGTGTTACTTCTTGCCCAGGCTGATCTGCTTGGACGGGCCGAACGTCTGGCCGCTGACGCCTTTGGCAATTTGCTGAATCTCGCCGCCGGACTTGAGGAACGCGGCGATCTGATCGTTGATCGATTCGCTGGTTTCAACGGCTGGAGCTGGCTTTGCTTTGCTGGTGGATGCTTTTACACGCATGGCGGCCATTAACCTGTAGAAAAGTAACTCGGCCAGGCATCGTACAGTAATAACTTGACAATTGCTTGGTAAATATCCCCGGGAATAACCAACCTCCATGGTGGATTATTCTCGATTCAATTTTCGAAATAACCGGCTAACCTGCTGTTTTAAATAAGATCATTTATATTTTTCGGCGCTGTGAAGGGCTGCCGCAATGCGCCAAAGCGGACTGACGAGCGGCAACCGTCACGTGCGCGTCCAAGGAAAATCAAGGCTTTGCGCCTATTTCGCTGAAGCCAGGAATCTGCCAGTCAACGCTGGGGGCAAAAACGGGTAGAATGCCGCCCACGCAATGAGGGTTCTGGAAAATGGCTTTAGTCGGGCGTTACAACAGTTTGCAAGTGGTTAAACACACTAACTTCGGTTTATATCTGGACGGCGGTGCTGACGGCGAGATTCTTTTGCCCAACCGTTATATTCCCAAAGATATTCCCAGCGAAGATGAAGACTGGCTCAATGTTTTTATTTATCTGGACAGCGAAGACAAACTTCTCGCCACCACTGAAAAGCCGAAAGTTCAGGTCGGTGAATTTGCCAGCCTGAAAGTGGTTGAAGTCAACAGCATCGGCGTGTTCCTCGATTGGGGCCTGCCGAAGGATCTGTTGCTGCCGTATTCCGAAGAAAAACGTCAGATGACCGCCGGCGAGTACTGCGTGGTGCACGTCTACCTCGACAAGCACACCCGCCGCATCACCGCGACCGCACGTCTGGATCGTTACCTCGACAAAACCCCGGCCAACTACAGCCAGGGCCAGGAAGTTGACCTGCTGGTTGCCGAAGCCACCGATATGGGCTTCAAGGCGATCATCAACAACAAGCACTGGGGTTTGATTCACAAGAACGAAATCTTCAAGTTCATGCGCGCCGGCATGATCGAGAAAGGCTTCATCAAGGAAGTGCGCGCCGACGGCAAGATCAGCCTGAGCCTGCAACCGGTTGGTCAGGAAGCGGCCAGCAGCCTGAACTCGAAGATTCTCGCCAAGCTGCGCGAAAACGATGGCTCGCTGCCGGTCAGCGACAAGAGCGATCCGGCGTTGATCAGCAGCCTTTTTGGTGTCAGCAAGGGCAACTTCAAGAAGGCCATCGGTTCGCTGTACAAGGAAGGCAAGATCGTCATTCACGCCGATCGCATTGAACTAACCTGAGCCTGGCGTGGCCCATCTTGTATGGGCTCACTTAAGGTCGGGTAAATGAAAAAATCGTTGATTGCCTATGTCGCCACCCTGGTGACGTTTCTTTTGCTCGACGGCGTCTGGCTCGGCCTGTTGATGGCGCCGACCTATCGCGAACTGCTCGGTCCGCTGATGCTTGAAAAACCGCTGCTGATTCCCGCAGCGGTTTTTTATTGCCTGTACGTTTTCGGGTGTGTGCTGTTGGTGGTGTTGCCGGCGCTGAGTTGGCAGCGCGCGGCGAAGATGGGCGCGTTGTTGGGGCTGGTGGCGTATGGCACCTATGACCTGACCAATTGGGCGACGTTGCGTGGGTGGTCGGCGCAAGTGTCTTTAATGGATTGGGCGTGGGGGACGTTTGCCACCGCTGTGGCTTGTACCATCGGGTTTTTGGTGGCTCGACGGTTTGGTGTTTCGAATCGTTGATTTGTGTTGCCTTGACCGGCCTCTTCGCTGGCTTGCCAGCGAATGACGGCGCAGCCGACAACCATTCACCGCTGACGTCTGCGATGAACTAAATGTCTTTTCCAGACGGCTTTTTCTGTCTGATTGATTGATAATCCTCGGCACGTTTTGACCATTGGATGGCTGCCATGTTGTGTGTGTTCGAGGTGTTGCGGTGATTGTCGAGCGGCGCAATGCCGACCGTTTTGCCTTGCAGGTGATGATTGGCCTGTGTCTGATCTGGGGCGTGCAGCAGGTGATGATCAAATGGGCGGCGCCGGACATTGCGCCGGTGATGCAGGCAGCGGGGCGGTCAGGGATTTCCGCGTTGCTTGTAGGATTGCTCATCTGCTGGAAGGGCGGCTGGGATCAGGTCGGCAACACCTGGCGCGGCGGCTTGCTGGCCGGTGCACTGTTCGGTCTGGAGTTCTTCTTCATCAGCGAAGGCTTGCAACTGACCACCGCTGCGCACATGTCGGTGTTCCTCTATACGGCACCGATATTCACCGCGCTGGGCGTGCATTTTCTGTTGGCCAGCGAGCGTCTGCGGCCGTTGCAGTGGCTGGGGATTCTGCTCGCGTTTATCGGTATCGCGATTGCCTTTGCCGGCGGTGTGTCGTGGGACAACCTTGACCGGCGCATGTTGCTGGGCGATGCCTTTGGTGTGTTGGCTGGCGCCTGCTGGGGCGCGACCACCGTGGTGGTGCGCGCCTCGCGACTGTCGGAAGCGCCGGTGACGTTGACGTTGTTCTATCAGCTGATCGTCGGCTTCATCGGCCTGCTGTTGATCGCGCTGTTCAGCGGCCAGATCAGCCATGTAAATCTGACTACCGTGGCGGTGGCCAGTGTGCTGTTCCAGGGTTTGGTCGTGTCCTTCTTCAGTTACCTGGTGTGGTTCTGGTTATTGCGCCGTTATCTGGCGGCGAATCTCGCGGTGTTCTCGTTCATGACGCCGCTGTTCGGCGTCACTTTCGGCGTGTTGCTGCTCGGCGAGCAACTGAGCCTGAACTTCGTCATCGGTGCCGTGCTGGTGTTGCTCGGCATCACTTTTGTCAGCGCTGAACAGTGGGTGCGTCGGCGTTTGCGCAAAGCGCTGGGCCAGTAACAGTCGATTGCATCGCCAGCCCGCCGGCAATCAGCAAACCGCTGCCGGCGATCACCAGCGCGGGCTGCAAGCCCCCGCTGAAATGGCTGCTCAGCGCGGCCAGTAGCGGGCCGCTGAGCTGGCCGGCGGCGAAGCAGGCGGTGAGCATGCCGGCGTTGCGCTGGGTGGCGTGGGGCGCCAGTTCCCGCGAGCGCTGCATGACCAGTTGCATGCAAGCCAGGAACGGTGTGCCGCAGAGGATTACGCCCAGCGCCAACCCCCAACCGCTGCCCAACAGGCAGGCAAAAACTCCGGCTGCTTGCAGCCACAGCGTCGCCATCAACCAGTGACGCGTGGTCTGCGGATCGTGACGGCGCAGACTCACCAGCAACACGCCGATTGCCGCGCACAGGCCGAAGCTCGGCCAGAATAGGTCTGCCTGCCATTGCCCGTGAAACTGCGCGTTGGCCATCTGCGACAGGAACGTCGCCGGGATGATGTAGCCGACACCGTACAGGGCGTAGATCACCGCCAGACGCCCGATGCCACGACTCGATGGATTGACGGCTGCCACAGCCGTCTTCGCTGCGACTGGTTGCGGCAGAAGTCGCCAGACCCCCAGCATCATCACCAATGCCGCCGCTGCATAAATCAGCCACAACGTCGCAGAAGTCTGGTTCAGCAGATGTGAGACCAGCGCCAACACGCCTGTCAGAAAAATCCCCAAGCCGGGTCCGGCAAACACCAGCGCCCCAAGCCGTGGGCGACCCGCCGCGGCAGCCAGTGGCTGACTGAGCGTCGTAATCATCACCATCACCCAGGCACTTGCCACCCCGGTGCCAAAGCGCAGCAGCAGATGCGACCAGAAGCCATTGGCCCAAAACGACGCCAGCGTCAGCAGCACACACAGCCACAGGCCACCGTGCAATCGGCGCTGAACCTGCTGCGGACGGTGGGCGAACATCGCATCCATTGCACCGAGCAGGTAACCAAGGTAGTTGGCCGCGGCAATCAGACCAGCGGCAGTCAGGTCGATCTGTCCTTCACTGAGCATATGCGGCATTTGTGGTGTGAGGGCGAAACGCCCGATGCCCACGGCCATCATCAGGGCGACGAAGCAGGCGGATAAGCGAATCAGTGGTGACATGGTCTGGATTCCTTTGGAAAAGCAATGACCGTCAGGCTAAGACTGATTGACTTTCTTTAAAAATGAATAATAGTGAGTAACTTGTTCTGTTATGGAGAAAGGTTGTGGAGTTCAGCCAACTGCGGATCTTTCAGGCAGTCGCCGAGGAAGGTTCGATCACCCGCGCCGCCGAGCGCCTGCATCGAGTGCCTTCCAATCTTTCGACCCGCCTGAAACAGCTGGAAGAGCAAATGGGCGTCGAATTGTTCGTCCGAGAGCGTCAGCGTTTGCAGTTGTCGCCTGCGGGAAAAGTCCTGCTGGACTACACCGGCAAACTGTTTGCCCTGCGTGATCAGGCCAGCGCGGCGGTGATGGGCGGGCAACCGGCGGGGGATTTTGTGTTGGGCACCATGTACAGCACGGCGGCGATCCATTTGCCGGCGCTGCTGGCGCGGTATCACAAGCAATACCCGGCGGTGAACCTGCAAGTGCAGTCCGCGCCGAGCGGTGAGTTGCTCGAAGGTTTGCTCACCGGACGCCTCGATGCGGCAATGGTGGACGGGCCGCTGGAGCTGGCCGGGCTCGACGGCGTGCCGTTGTGTGAGGAAAGGCTGGTGCTGATCACTGAAGCCGATCATCCGCCGGTAAGCAGTGCCAGAGATGTCGAAGGGCGCTCTGTTTTCACTTTTCGCCAGGGTTGCTCGTACCGCATGCGGCTGGAGGCATGGTTCGCGCACGATCACGCAGCGATGGGCCGGGCGATGGAGATTGAGTCGTATCAGGGCATGCTTGCCTGTGTGATTGCGGGCAGTGGCGTGGCGTTGATGTCGGAGTCGATGCTGGCCAGTCTGCCGGGGCGCGATAGCGTCGCGGTGCACCCTTTGGCAGAGCCGTTTGCGGGTGCGACAACGTGGCTCATGTGGCGCCGTGGCATGGTTGGCGCCAACCTCAATGCATGGATCGAAGTGCAGCACGCCGTCTATCCCGCGCCTTTGGCTGAAACTCGGGAAACGGCTTGAACCAATGTCAGCAGACTCTGTTCAATTCAGTAACAGATCATTGCGGAATTGCCCGAGCATTGCGTAGGACTTCGGACTATTATCAGTGCGAAGCGGCCTCAGAATTCCGGTCGCTCGGCACCACCCTGAAGGGGGCATGACGATGAAAGAGAAAATTCAAAATTGGCTGCACGATTTGGGTGTTGCCCTCGGCTTGATCGAACCGCCTCTGCAACCGGTACCGATTCGCACGGACGACGAACAGCGTCGGCGTCAGCAGCGTCGGCGGTAAGGCCCCCGACGTAAAGGTTCAAAAGACTTAAGATCAAAAGATCGCAGCCTTCGGCAGTTCCTACAGAGATCAGTGTAGGCGCTGTCGAAGTCTGCGATTTTTTGTTTTCAGTGACGCGCAATCATCAGCAAAAAACGGCTCAAGTCATTCGCGGTCTTCGCTTTCTTGAGCAGGTGATCCTCTTCGGCGGTAAACGCCGTCAGTCCGAATTCATCTTCCAGATGGAAGATCAGATCCTCGATATCCGCCTTCTCCAGGCCCAATTGCACCAGGCTGGTCTTGTCATCGAATTCGCGGTTTTCCAGCAGACGCCGGATGAACCGATGTACGGCGGCACGCACGGCAGCTCTTCTCATGGCAAATTTTTCTGGTTGTTGTTCTGCTTGAGTACAGCAGGCGTCATGCGTGCCCGCGCAACCATTCGTCAATCATCGAGCGCAAATGCTCCCCGGAAAAACTACCGAAATGCCCGCCATGCACCGTGCGGATGGGCAGTGCCTGCAAACGGCTCAGACTGGCGGCGTAGTCATTCAGATTGGAATGGTAGGCGTCTTCGATCAACGGCCCGTCGTAGATGATGTCGCCGCTGAACAGCGTTTCGCTCGCCGCTTCATACAGGCTGATGCCGCCGGGCGAATGCCCCGGTGTGTGCAGCACCTGCAACGTACGATTGCCCAGATCCAGCACGTCGCCATCCTCGATAAACCCGGTGGCCGGCGCGGCTTTGACCCGGTATTCGGCATAGCACAGAGGGCAGTCCGGGTGCGCTTCGAACATGTCGTCGCCGACGAAGGCACGACTTAAATCATTCTCGCCATCCGGCGCCGCCAGAATGTCCGCCTCGGCCGGGTGCACCAGTCGCTCGGCAAATTCGTGATGCCCGGCGATGTGGTCGAAATGGCAGTGGCTGGCCACCGCCACCAGTGGCCGCTCGGTCAGCCACGGCAGTTGCTCGCGCAGGCTGACCAGCCCGGAGCCGCTGTCGAGCAGCAGATCCTTGTCGCGTCCTTGTACGTGCCAGAGATTGCACCGGTAGAACGGGCGGATGTACGGCTCGTGAATCAGGCGGATGCCATCGCTCAGGGTTTGCACTTCGAACCACTGATCGCGAGAAACAATCTTCATCAGCACATTCCTTTAGACGAAAAAAAACGAGTGTGGCAACCGACGCCACACTCGTCGAAGAAAGCATCAAGTCGTTACGTAGAGCTTAGATGGCAGTTGCCACAGTCGCCGGGCGAGGGGAGACCAGGCTGACCACCACAAAACTCACCAGACCTACGGCCAGGCTGTAGTAGATCGGCGTGTTGGCGTCCAGACCGTCCTTGAACATGAACACCAGCGCCGTGGCAAAACCCATACCCATGCTGGCGATCGCGCCGGCGGTGGTTGCGCGTTTCCAGAAGATCGCCCCCATCAGCGGGATCAGCATGCCGCCCACCAACAGGTTGTACGCCAGCGTCAGGGCGCTGATCACGTCGTTCACCACCAGCGCAATACCGAGCACGACGATGCCGGTCAGCAGGGTGAACAGGCGGTTGATGCCCAGGCTCGACTGTTTGCCGCCGCGCAGTTTCGGCAGCAAGTCTTCAGTCAGCGTAGTGGCAGCGGCGAGCAGGCCGGCGCTGGCGGTGGACATCATCGCGGCCAGAGCAGCGGCGATCACCAGACCACGGATGCCATCCGGCAGCGAGAGTTTGACGATCGCGGCAAAGGCGTTGTTGACGTTGTCCAGATCCGGGATCAGTACGTGCGCAGCCATGCCGATCAGGGCGCAGGCCAGACCATAAAGGATGCAGTAGATGCCCGCGATGCTGCCAGCGTACTGGGCGACTTTGGCGGTCTTGACGGTGAACACCCGTTGCCAGATGTCCTGACCGATCAGGATGCCGAAGAAGTAGATCATGAAGTAGGTGATGATCGTGTCCCAGCCGATGGTGGTGAAGCTGAATGCAGTAGCAGGCAGTTTCAGCACCAGCTCATCCCAACCGCCAACGCGGTACAGGCAGATCGGCAACAGGATGAACATCAGGCCCACAGTCTTGATGATGAACTGGACGATGTCGGTCAGGGTCAGCGACCACATGCCGCCGATGGCCGAGTAGATCACCACCACGCCACCACCGACGAGTACCGAGATCCAGAATGGCAGGTCAAACAGCACTTGCAGTACGGTGCCGATCGCCAGGATCGAGGTCACGCCGATCATCAGCGCATAGGCCAGCATGATTACCGCGCTCGCCGAGCGGGCCATCGGGTTGTAGCGTTTTTCCAACACCTGGGTAACGGTGTAGATTTTCAATTTCAGCAGCGGTTTGGCGAGGAACAGGTTCAGCGCGACGATGCCGCAACCGAGCGCCGCACACAGCCAGAAACCGGAGATGCCGTGCACGTAGCCCAGACGCACGGTGCCGACGGTGGACGCGCCACCCAGTACGGTCGCAGCCATGGTGCCCATGTACAGGCTCGGGCCGAGGTTGCGACCGGCGACCAGAAAGTCTTCGTTGGTCTTGGCTTTGCGCATGCCGAAGTAGCCGAGCAAGAGCATGCCGGCGGCGTAGATGAGGACGACGAATAAATCCAAAGCCATGATGGCGTGTCTCCGATTGTCTTTTTTATGTTGAGGCTGAATTCGATTTGCCCTTGTGGGCGCAAGCTTGCTCCGGGCGGCGATAGTCACATGCCGCAGCCATCGCGAGCAGGCTCGCTCCTACAGGGGACCTACGTCAGGCGGCCTGACGCAGTTCAGGTTTTGCTGCGACTTGGCTGCGAGCATCCTTTGGGCCGAACACTTCGCGCGGTTCCGGGAACAGGCTCAGCAGCGTCAGATACACCACCGAAGCCAGGCCCAACGTCACCGGTAAGCTGACGTCGATCCCGCCCGCGAGCTCACCCAGCGGGCCAACAAACTGCCCCGGCAAGTTGACGAAGCACAGGCCGACCGCCGCGCTCGGGATCCACGCGCCCAGCCCACGCCAGTTCCAGCCGTGGGTGAACCAGTAGCGGCCACCCTGTTCGCCGCGAGTGAACACTTGCAGGTCATCCGGGCAGTAGAAGCCGCGACGCACCACCAGGCCGATGATCATGATCACCATCCATGGGGTGGTGCAGGTGATGATCAGCACAGCGAAGGTCGACACGCTCTGCACCAGGTTCGCCGCAAAGCGCCCGATGAAGATGAAGGCAATCGACAGCACGCCGATCAGCAGCGTCGCTTTCACCCGTGACAGCACACGCGGGAACACGCTGGACATGTCCAGCCCGGTGCCATACAGCGAGGTGGTGCCGGTGGACATGCCGCCAATCACTGCAATCAGACACACCGGCAGGAAGAACCAGCTCGGCGACACCGCCAGCAAGCCGCCCACATAGTTGTTGGCCGCGATGTAGTCCGGCGCCTTGATCGCGACGATGGTCGCGGTAGCCAGGCCGAACAGGAACGGGATGAACGTCGCGATCTGCGACAGCACCACGGCGGCCATGATCCGCTGCTTGGAGGTTTCACGCGGGATGTAGCGCGACCAGTCGCCGAGGAACGCACCGAAGGAGATCGGGTTGCTCATGGCCACCAGCGCCGCGCCAATGAAGGCTGCCCAGAAGCCTGGTTGACCGAGGCTGACAGTACCGGCGTAGTGCGCGTCGAAAGGCCCGGCGAAAGCAAAGATGCCCAGCAGGAACAACAGGCTGGCGCTCCACACCGCGATCTTGTTCACCCACAGCAAAAAGCGGAAGCCGTAGATGCACACGGTCAGCACCAGAATCGCGAACAGACCGTAGGCCAGGCCCAGGGTCAGGTCGGTTTCCGGCAGGCCGATCAGGCGTTTCGCACCACCGATCAGCGCATCCCCCGAACTCCACACCGAGAGCGAGAAGAAGGCGATGGCGGTCAAAAGCGACAGGAACGAACCGACGATCCGCCCGTGCACGCCGAAGTGCGCACCGGACGACACGGCATTGTTGGTGCCGTTGAGCGGGCCGAACAGGCCCATCGGTGCGAGGATCAGCGAGCCGAGCAGCACGCCCGAGACAATTGCCCAGACGCCGGCCTGAAACGACAGGCCGAATAGCACCGGGAAACTGCCGAGCACGGCGGTGGCAAAGGTATTGGAACCACCGAAGATCATCCGGAACAAATCCGTCGGGCCTGCGGTGCGTTCGTTGTCCGGGATCTGTTCGACCCCGTGGGTTTCAATCTGCGTGAGGCTTTGGTCGTTGTTGTTGTTATTCATGATCTGCTCCGATCATAAAGGCGCGCTCATCGTGCGTGAGCGTCACCTGTCTTGGCTAAGGGGATGGCAGCCCTTCCGGCATTGCGGACAAATGTTCGTGGCAGGCCAGCCATAGGCCTTGTTGTTCTAGGCTCGACGCTTGTTTCTTGAAAACAATCGTCTCGCGCTCCTGGCTGAAGTGTTGCTCCCCTTGCATGCGCAGCTCGGTGGCCACGTCATGGATGAAAATCGCCACGTCACCTTGCAGGCTGACGAAGGCGTTGCTTGATGTGCAGGAAAGCACCTCGAAGCCATCCTCGGTGCGCCAGTTGTCCCACAACGCCTGATAGGCATCGCGCGACAGCAGCGGTTGTTCGAGGGTGTAAAACACGAAGCTGGCATTGGCGCTGAATGCGCCGAAGTAGGCTTCGCGATCATTGCGGGCGAAGGCGGATACCAGATCGGCGGCCGCTTTCAGAACCTGATCACGTTCGTTCATGACCCAACCCTCAGCGGTGAACCACGCCTGGCAGTACGCAGAGCATTTCGTACAGCAGGTTGGCGGCCAGCAGCGAGGTGTTGCCGGTGGTGTCATAAGCGGGCGAGACTTCTACCAGATCGCAACCGATCAGGTCGAGGCCTTGGCAGCCACGAACGATCTCAATCGCTTGAATGGTCGTCAGACCACCGATTTCCGGGGTGCCGGTGCCTGGCGCCCAAGCCGGGTCGATGCCGTCGATGTCGAAGCTCAGGTACACCGGACCACCGCCGACTTTCTCGCGCACTTCGGCCATCAGCGGGGCCAGCGACTTGTGCCAGCACTCTTCGGCCTGCACCACGCGGAAACCCTGATCGCGGCTCCAGTTGAAGTCGTCAGCGGTGTAGCCCTGCGCACGCAGACCGATCTGCACCACGCGGTCGCAGTCCAAAAGACCTTCTTCAACGGCGCGACGGAAGGTCGTGCCGTGGGCGATTTTCTCGCCAAACATGTGATCGTTGACGTCAGCGTGGGCGTCGATGTGTACCAGACCGACCTTGCCATGCTTTTTATGGATGGCACGCAGGATCGGCAGGGTGATGGTGTGGTCGCCACCCAGGGTCATCGGGATGACGTTGTGCTCGAGGATGTTGTCGTAGGCTTCTTCGATGATGCGCACGGCGTCGAGCAGGTTGAAGGTGTTGATCGCCACGTCACCGATGTCGGCAACCGACAGCGAATCGAACGGCGCAGCGCCGGTCGCCATGTTGTACGGGCGGATCATCACCGATTCGGCGCGGATGTCGCGTGGCCCGAAGCGGGTGCCGGGGCGCAGCGAAGTACCGATATCCAGAGGCACGCCAACGAAGGCAGCGTCCAGACCGGCAGCGGTCGGTACATGGGGAAGTCGGAGCATGGTGGCGATGCCGCCGAAGCGCGGCATTTCGTTGCCGCCCAGTGGTTGGTGAAGAATCTTGTCCACGGGTAGGGCCTCATCGTCTTGTTTTATTTATGTCGGCGCACCGGCAGGCGGGCACCGCTGTGGGCCGATTCTGCGAAATGTAGTGAGGGGGAAGAATCGCTACGGGCAAATACTTAGTTCAGATTTTTCTAAACTAATGCCAGACTTCCTCATCTGATCGTTCCCACGATCCTTGGAGTCGTTATGGCCAACGCTTTACCCGACCTGAAACTATTGCGCATCTTCGTCAGCGTGGTCCGTCATCAGGGTTTCGCCAACGCGCAACAGGAACTCAACCTGTCGACTTCGGCGATCAGCACCTACATGAGCCAGCTCGAAGCCGCGCTCGGTCTGGTGCTGTGCCATCGTGGCCGTGGCGGGTTCAGCCTGACCAGCAAGGGTGAGCTGTTCCATCAGGAAACCCTGCGCCTATTGGCCGAACTCGAAGGCTTCGAGCAATACGCCGCCGCGCTCAAAGGCGAACTGCGCGGCACGCTCAACCTCGGGGTGATCGACTCGACCGTCAGCGACAAGGCCCTGCCGTTCGCTGAAGCCATCGGCGCCTACAGTCAGGAACACCCTGCGGTGCATTTGCATTTGTCGGTGATGAGCCCTTATGAGTTGCAACTCGGAGTGCAAGACAACCGCCTCGATCTGGCCATTGGTGCGTTCTCCACGCGCATGAGCGGTCTGGTCTACATGCCGCTGTACCGCGAGCAACACTGGCTGTATTGCAGCAGCCGACACCCGTTGTTCAACGAGCGGCGCATTCCCGAACAAGTCATCACCCAGCAGCGCATGGTCGGGCGCGGTTACTGGAGTCAGGCGGAACTCGCCCGCCACGGTTTCAAGCACAGCGCCGCGACCGTGGAGAGTATGGAAGCGCAGCTGATTCTGGTGCTGTCCGGCGCCTACATCGGTTATCTGCCGGAGCATTACGCCCAGGCTTGGGCCGACAAGGGCGATTTGCGCGTGCTGCTGCCAGCGACCTTCGGTTATCAGGCGCCGTTCTCGATGATCATGCGCCGTGGCCGCAGTCGTGAGCCGTTGATCCAGACGTTCCGCGATTTGCTCAAAGCCCAGCTCAATCAGGCCTAAGAATATGTCCAGACCCCAATGCCCGCGCTGCCTGCGCCCACAAACCCATTGCCTGTGCGCGCTGATCCCCAGTCTCGACAGCCGCACCCGGGTGTTGCTGTTGCAGCATCCGAGTGAGGTCAATCATGCGTTGAACACCGCGCGGCTGGCGGCGCTGGGTTTGACCAATGCCGAACTGATCGTCGGTGAGGTGTTCGAGGATTTGCCGACGCTGTTGAACCGGCCGGGGTATCAGGCGCGTTTGCTGTTTCCGGCGGACGATGCGCAGCCGGTGCAGGCTTACGGCGAGTCCGAGCAACCGCTGTTGCTGGTCGTGCCGGACGGCACCTGGCGCAAGGCGCGCAAGATGCTGCACCTCAATCCGCTGTTGGCGGCGTTGCCACGGGTGACGCTGGCCGAAGGTGGTGTGTCGCGGTATCGGTTGCGCAAGGCACCGGGGCCGGGGGCGTTATCGACGCTTGAAGCGATTGTGCAGGCGTTGCAGACGCTGGAAGCCCCGGTCTCCTTTGAGCCGTTGCTCAGGCCGTTCGAGGCATTGATCGACGGGCAGATTGCGGCGATGGGGGAGGAGGTTTTTCAGCGTAATCATGCTGAAAAATGATCGGTGTTTTTGCAGGCCTCATCGCTGCATTGGTATCTACACATCTCCCGATCCTGGTCTATAAAAGGACGGCATGGATATCAAATGACCGGGCTAGATGCCCGACTGACAAAACGATACGACGAGTTAGTCATGGGACACAGTAATGGACTA
>NZ_JACSZV010000006.1 GCF_014472415.1 Pseudomonas sp. N40(2020) | reverse complement strand
GCCGGTGGGTGTACCGGCTTATGCAGCCTCAAGGCGTAAGTTGTCGTGGGTATGTGAGGTTTGTACCGATTGGTACACAGATGTGTTCTCAGGTGCGGGGCAAACGGATGATTGCCGTCAGGCCGCCACCCGGTGTTTCTTCCAGGTTCAATTGCCCGCCCAAACGCTGCGCTGCCTCGCGGGCGATGGTCATGCCCAAGCCCACGCCACCGGAATTGCGGTTGCGCGAACCTTCCAGGCGATAGAACGGTTCGAACACCGCCTCGCGCTTGTCCTCGGCAATCCCCGGCCCGTGGTCGATCACGCGGATCAGCAGTTGCTCGCGCTGATCCTGCAATTCGATGCGCGCCTGCCCGGCATAGCGCAGGGCATTGTCCATCAGGTTGTTGATACACGAACGCAGCGCCATCGGCTGCACCTGCATCGGTGCGCAATGGCCGCTGACTTGCACGTCAGCGCCTTGATCCTGAGCGTTTTCGCACAACGATTCGACCAGCGCCTGCACGTCCATCAGTTGCAGCGCTTCGCTGGTACGTTGTTCGTGCAGGTAGGTGAGGGTGGCGTCGAGCATGCCGATCATGTCGTTCAGATCCTGACGCATCTGGCTTTGCAACTTGTCGTCGCTGATGTTTTCCAGACGCAGTTTCAGGCGTGACAGCGGTGTGCGCAGATCGTGGGAGACGGCGCCGAGCATGCGTGCGCGCTGTTGAACCTGTTCGCGAATGCGATGCTGCATCAGGTTGAAGGTGTGCGCCGCTTGCCTGGCTTCGCGCGGCCCGGATTCGTCGAGCGGTGGGCTGTCGAGGTCTTCGCTGAGGCGTTCGGCCGCGTCGCTCAGGCGCTGGATCGGCCGACTCAGCAGTTTGGCGCCGTACCACGCGGCAATTATCAGCGAGACAAACTGAAACGTCAGCGGCACGATCGGCCCGCCAAACCACGGGCGAGGCAGGCGTGGCGGGTATCGCGGTTCCTGGGGCGGACGTTGCCCCTCGGCTTTCTGGGAAAATTCCGGTGGCGGCGGAGGCGGTGGCGGGCCGTAGAGGCGAAACCAGGTGAACGCCAACAGGTGCGCCAGGACGATCGCCGCGAACAGCATGCCAAACAGGCGGCCGAACAGCGTGTCGAAGCGCGCCCGCATCAGCCGATGTCCCTGGCGTCGAACAGGTAGCCCTCACCGCGAACGGTCTTGATCAACTGCGGGGCTTTTGGATCGTCGCCGAGTTTTTGCCGCAGGCGCGAGACCAGCAGGTCGATACTGCGGTCGAACGCTTCGATCGAGCGCCCGCGGGCGGCGTCAAGCAATTGTTCGCGGCTGAGCACTCGGCGCGGGCGTTCGATGAAAACCCAAAGCAAACGGAATTCGGCGTTGGACAGGGGCACCACAAGGCCGTTGTCGGCGATCAGTTGGCGCAGGACGCTGTTCAGGCGCCAGTTGTCGAAGCGGATGTTCGCTCGCTGTTCGGTGCGATCATCGCGTACGCGGCGCAGAATGGTCTGGATCCGCGCCACCAGTTCGCGCGGTTCAAACGGTTTGGCCATGTAGTCATCAGCGCCCAATTCCAGGCCGATGATGCGGTCAGTGGGCTCGCAGCGGGCGGTGAGCATCAGGATCGGGATGTCCGATTCGGCGCGCAGCCAGCGGCACAGCGACAAGCCGTCTTCGCCTGGCAGCATCAGATCCAGCACCACCACATCGAAATGCTCGGCCTGCATCGCCTGGCGCATCGCCGCGCCGTCGGTGACGCCGCTGGCGTGAATGTTGAAACGGGCGAGGTAGTCGATCATCAACTCGCGGATCGGCACGTCATCGTCGACGATCAGGGCCCGGATGCTCCAGCGCTTGTCGTCTTTTTGCTCATCATTCACGGTGGTTTGGTTGTTGTGCATGGGGCTGTTTATCTGCCAGTAGGCCGCCAACCACAAAGATGGGCTGCGAGGTGGTGGTTTCAGCATAGGCGTCCGGCCGTGGGGCGGGAAGTGCTGATGTAAGGACGTGTTGCGGCTGGCGAGGCTAGCGCGGGTGCTTGTTGGTGGCGTGTCGGCTGTGTATCGGAGTCGACACAATAGCAGCGAGCGCTATGCTGATCACGGTTGGCGCGACGATTTACCGATCATCGGGTGCCGCGCCGCCGCCGGTTCCGCTACAATGCGCGCCGATTTCGACCTGCCTGAGAGCCCATCCATGTCCGTCTGCCAGACTCCTATCATCGTCGCCCTGGATTTCCCCACCCGTGACGCCGCACTGAAGCTGGCCGACCAGTTGGACCCGAAACTGTGCCGGGTCAAAGTGGGCAAGGAACTGTTCACCAGTTGCGCCGCGGAAATCGTCGGCACCCTGCGTGACAAGGGTTTTGAAGTGTTTCTTGACCTGAAATTCCACGACATCCCAAACACCACTGCGATGGCCGTCAAAGCCGCTGCCGAGATGGGCGTGTGGATGGTCAACGTGCATTGCTCCGGTGGCATGCGCATGATGGCAGCCTGCCGTGAAGAGCTGGACAAGCGCAGTGGCCCACAACCGCTGCTGATCGGCGTGACGGTGCTGACCAGCATGGAGCGCGAGGATCTGGCCGGTATCGGTCTGGATATCGAACCGCAGGAGCAGGTATTGCGTCTGGCGGCACTGGCCGAGAAGGCCGGGATGGACGGACTGGTGTGCTCGGCACTGGAAGCCCAGGCCCTGAAAACCGCACATCCTTCGCTGCAACTGGTGACCCCGGGGATTCGTCCGGCGGGCAGCGCGCAGGACGACCAGCGTCGCATTCTGACCCCGCGTCAGGCGCTGGATGCCGGTTCCGATTACCTGGTGATCGGCCGCCCGATCAGCCAGGCGGCGGATCCGGCCAAGGCGTTGGCCTCCGTAGTGGCCGAAATCGCCTGAAAGCCCGAACGCAAAACCCTGTAGGAGCTGGCGCAGCCTGCGATCTTTTGATCTTGCCCGTGTTTTTTGAATAGGCCGGTATCGCCAAAAGATCGCAGCCTTCGGCAGCTCCTACAGTGGTTGTGAGTTAGACCTTCAACACCAACTTGCCAAAGTTCTCACCGCTGAACAGTTTCATCAGCGTCTCCGGGAATGTCTCCAGTCCTTCGACGATGTCTTCCTTGCTCTTGAGCTGCCCCTTGGCCATCCACCCGGCCATTTCCTGCGCGGCACTCGCGTACTGCGCCGCATAGTCCATCACCACAAAACCTTCCATGCGCGCACGATTGACCAACAACGACAAATAGTTGGCCGGGCCTTTTACCGCCTCTTTATTGTTGTACTGGCTGATGGCGCCGCAGATCACCACCCGCGCTTTCGGGGCTAGGCGACTCAGCACCGCATCGAGAATGTCGCCGCCGACGTTATCGAAATACACGTCCACACCTTTCGGACATTCACGCTTGAGCCCGGCCAGCACGTCTTCGTTTTTGTAATCGATGGCGCCGTCAAAGCCCAGTTCATCTATCAGGTATTTGCTCTTGTCGGCACCGCCGGCAATGCCGATCACCCGGCAGCCTTTGATCTTGGCGATCTGTCCGGCAATGCTGCCCACCGCACCGGCCGCGCCGGAAAGCACCACGGTGTCACCAGCCTTCGGTGCACCGACGTCGAGTAAGGCGAAGTACGCGGTCATGCCGGTCATGCCCAGCGCAGATAAATACACCGGTAACGGTGCCAGTTTCGGATCGACCTTGTAGAAACCTCGCGGCTCGCCGAGGAAATAATCCTGCACGCCGATCGCGCCGTTGACGTAGTCCCCGACCGCGAACCCCGGATTGTTCGAAGCGATGACTTTGCCGACGCCCAAGGCGCGCATGACTTCACCGATGCCGACCGGCGGGATGTAGGACTTGCCCTCATTCATCCAGCCACGCATGGCCGGGTCGAGGGACAGGTATTCGTTCTTCACCAGTATCTGTCCCGCCGCCGGTTCGCCCACCGGTACTTCCTGATAAGTGAAAGTCTCGCGAGTCGCAGCGCCCACCGGGCGTTTGGCGAGCAGGAACTGGCGATTGGTCTGGTTGGTCATGGCAGGCACTCGAGCTGAATGAAGCCTTGTTGATAGACCTTCAGCGGCGATGTCGCAAGGTTGGCTGATGCGGCGAATGCATTCCAATCCAGTGCAGTGATAGTTATTGGTGGGGTTCTATCACTGCGGCGCATGGGGGCATAAACAGCCTTCTGATAGTACTGACGTCCGTCCACCCCCAATGGCTATGCTGCAAATCTCAAACTCTCTCCCTGCATCATACCCTTCGAGGACATAACAATGAGCATGACGTTTTCCGGTCAGGTTGCTGTAGTCACCGGAGCCGGCAACGGCATCGGCCGAGCGACCGCCCAGGCATTCGCCGCCGAAGGCTTGAAAGTGGTGGTGGCCGATCTGGACGCGGCCGGGGGCGAGGGCACGGTTGCGCTGATTCGTACAGCCGGTGGCGAAGCGACTTTCGTGCGTTGCAACGTTACCGTCGAAAGCGAAGTAAAAAATCTGATGGACGAGGTGATCAATACCTACGGCCGTCTCGACTATGCCTTCAATAATGCCGGTATCGAAATCGAGAAAGGCAAACTGGCCGACAGCTCGATGGATGAGTTCGACGCCATCATGGGCGTCAATGTCAAAGGCGTCTGGCTGTGCATGAAGTATCAATTGCCGCTGTTGCTGGCGCAGGGCGGCGGAGCGATCGTCAACACCGCATCGGTGGCGGGGCTCGGGGCGGCGCCGAAGATGAGCATTTACGCGGCGTCGAAACACGCGGTGATCGGTCTGACCAAGTCGGCCGCCATCGAGTACGCGAAAAAGAAAATCCGCGTCAATGCGGTGTGCCCGGCGGTAATCGACACTGACATGTTTCGCCGTGCCTACGAGGCCGATCCGAAGAAGGGCGAGTTCGCCAACGCGATGCACCCGGTAGGCCGCATCGGCAAGGTCGAGGAAATTGCCAGTGCAGTGTTGTACCTGTGCAGCGACGGCGCGGCATTCACCACCGGACATTCGCTGGCCGTGGATGGCGGCGTGACCGCGTTCTGAAAGGTTGCTGCTGAACAAAGCCCGCATTCGTGCGGGCTTTTTTTTGCGCCACTTTCAGTTCCCTTAAACGGCTAAACAATGTGTATCAAAGGATTAGATCGGTCGCTTTTGGCGGCGTTGTCGCACAGCCTGTGCGACGTGGCTGTGATTTACTGCCGCCAGCAAAACGGACAGGAGTTTGCTTGCTCATGGAATTGAGAATTGATCGACAGGCAATGGTGCCGGTCGTGCAGCAGATTGTTGACGGACTGACTGACTGGATACTGCAAAGCGGAGTACCACCGGCCACCCGTTTGCCCTCCGTTCGGCAAATCGCCCGGGGCAATCTGCTCAGCCAGTCGTGTGTTGTCGAGGCTTGTGAGCGGTTGGTGTCGCAGGGCGTTCTGAGCACGCGTCAGGGTGCTGGCTTTATCGTGGCAGCGTCGCCTTCCAGGGAGGGCGCGGAGGACGAGTTGCTGTCAATCGAGGGACGATATGCCTGGTGCGATGCTGTGTGCGGCGCAACAAGCGGCTTGAAACTCGGCGGTGGTGGTTTGCCGGAGAGCTGGCGCGAGCCCGACGATCTCAGCTACGCATTGCGTGAAGTGGCGCGTACCGACATGGCCAGTCTGTTCAACTACAGCACGCCACTGGGCCTCGCGGCGTTGCGCGAGCAGATCGTCAAACGCCTCAAACTATTCAGTATCGAGGCCCGCAGCACGCAGTTGTTGAGCACATGTGGTGCCAGCCACGCGCTGGATCTGATCGTCCGTACGTTGTTCAAGGCCGGCGACTGCGTGGTGGTCGAGACGCCCGGTTATGCGCCGCTGTTCGACCTTTTGCGCCTGCATGGCGTGCGCATGCTCGAGGTGCGTCGCACGCCCAGCGGGCCGGATCTCGAGGCGCTCGAGGTTTTGCTGCAACAGTTTCAGCCCGGCGCATTCTTCATCAACAGCCATCATCACAATCCCACCGGCAGTTGCCTGACGCCGGCGGTGGCTCAGCGGGTCATGCAACTGAGCAAACTCTACGATGTGCGCCTGATCGAAGACGATGTCTACGCTGACTTGCACACGGGTAACGGTGCGCGTCTGGCCGCACTGGATGACGATGGGCGTGTCATCTATGTGGGCAGTTTTTCCAAGACACTGAGTAGTTCGTTGCGGGTCGGTTTTGTGAAGGCCGACAGTAAGCTGATTGAGCGGCTGGCTCAGGTGAAGATGATCAGTGGCCTGGGAGGCTCGAGGTTTTCCGAGGCGGTGTTGACCAGCCTGTTGGCGACGGGTGCTTACCGCAAACTCGTAAACCGTCAGCGGCAGCGCCTGAATGCCGATCGCGCCGCCGCGCTGCAGGCGCTGGAGGACGCCGACTGGGAAGTATTCGGCAAGCCGACTGGCGGGTTGTTCATCTGGGCTCGTTCACGAATGACCGATCAGGCACAGGTGTATCAGCTGGCTCAACGTTGCGGCGTATTGCTGTCGACCCCTGATGCCTTCAGTCCCAATGGCGAGGCCGGCGATTGGCTGCGCATCAACGTGGCTTACGCCTGCGATCCGCGTGCCCGACAGTTTTTTCGCAATGCCCGTTCGGATCGACCTCAAGTGTTCTGAAAACGACGCAGGCGTAGCTTTTTGCCATTATTCCGACGCCAGAGACTTGTGCTGGTTCATGGCCATTGCGACTCTTCGTCAACAGACTTTGGCAGGGGACTACGCGCAATGATTTCAGCCGTGCAAGGACGTTTTGCCAACCTCGGTATGGCGAAAAAACTGGGTATCGGGTTTGTGCTGGTTTTGCTGCTGACCGCGCTGGTGGCGGCCATTGGCGTCTGGTCCCTGCAAACCATCAGTCTGCGCTTCGACGGGCTGAAACAGATGTCCTCGCTCAATAGCAGCCTGCTCAAGGTTCGCCTGCTTGAGCAGGAATACGCCTTGCGCGGTAACCCGAAAACGGCCGATGCCTTGCGCGAAGGCGTGGATGGTTTGATGGCTCAGGCCAACGCGCTCAAGGCGCAATCGCCGGCCAACGTGCCGGTAATGACCGATGTCGAGCAATCGCTGGGGGCCTATCGCAAGTCGTTCGATGAGTTCGTCTCGTTGACCCAGGCCAAGGATCTGGCTTTGGAAATGGCCAGTTGGTCGGTCTCCAGTGTGGCCAACAACCTCGACGTGTTGCAGGCCGGGTTGGCCGATGACGGTGCGTATACCTTGAAGGACAGCGAGGGTAAGGACGGTGCGCAGTTCATCGAGCAGGCCAATCAGGTCAGTCAGGTGTCGAGGCTGATGCTGCAAGCAATGAATGAGGCGCGGATTCGTCTGGATCAAAGCCGCAAGGGCGATACCGACAGTGCGGGCAAGGGCAATATCGAACAGGCCGCCCAGGCACAGACTCAAGCCGAAGAGTTGAAATCCATGGTCAAGGATGAGGGTTATCTGACGGTGCTTAATGAGGTCTCCGGACATATCGCCGGCTTCAACGACAAGCTGGCCGAGTACACCGGGTTGCTTGATCAGGAAAAGACGGTGTACGAACAATTGCACCAGCGTGCTGCGCAAGTGGTGAAGAGGGTGGATCAGGCTTACGTTGCCGAAGACGCAGCCATGCAGGCGGAACTGAAAAAGAATTCGGTGTTGATTGTGGGCTCTTCGGCGCTGGCACTGCTGGTCGGGTTGATTGCGGCGTGGGTGATTACTCGACTGATCGTCGCACCGTTACGCAGTGTGATCACTGTTGCGCAGCGGATTGCGGCCGGGGATCTGAGCGCGACTGTCGAGGTGACCCGGCGTGACGAGATTGGCCAGTTGATGTTGGCGATGCAGCAGATGGGCGCAGGCCTCAGCACTATTGTCAGCGGCTTGCAGGCCGGTATCGAGCAACTGGCCAGTTCTGCGCAATCACTGTCGGCAGTGACCGAACAGACCAATCTTGAGGTCAGCAGTCAGAAGGAGGAAACCGAGCAGGTGGCCACGGCGATGAATCAGATGACCGCCACCGTCCACGATGTTGCGCGCAACGCTGAAGAGGCGGCGTTGGCGGCGCAGACTGCGGACGACAAGGTCGAGAGCGGTCAGCAGGTGGTGCGCCAGAGCATGGCACGGATCGAACAGCTGGCGGATTCGGCGACGTCGGCCAGTTCCAGCATCGAGAGCCTCAGTGCTGAAATCCAGAATATCGGTACGGTGCTGGAGGTGATCAAAAGCGTGGCCGAGCAGACCAATCTGTTGGCGTTGAATGCGGCGATCGAGGCGGCGCGGGCGGGGGAGCAGGGCAGGGGCTTTGCGGTGGTGGCGGATGAGGTTCGTGCGCTGGCCAGACGCACGCAGCAATCGACCGAGGAGATCGAGCGGTTGGTCAGTGCGTTGCGCTCAGCGGCGCATTCGTCGGTGCAGCAGATTCAGAGCAGTGGTGAGTTGGTGAAGTTGGCGGTGAGTGATGCGTTGCAGACGGAAAGTGCGTTGGGGAGTATTGCGGCGGCGGTTTCGTTGATTCAGCAGATGAATCAGCAGATTGCGGCGGCTGCCGAGGAGCAGAGTTCGGTGGCCGAGGAGATTAATCGCAGTGTGACGAGTATTCGCGCGAGTGCGGATCAGTCTTCGATTGCGATGCGCGGGAATGCGGCTTCGAGTATTGAGCTGGCGCAGTTGGGGGGGGAGTTGCGGGGGATGGTTGGGCATTTTCGGCTTTGAGCCTTGGCGGCCTTAGGGCCGACCAGGTTCATGGTTTTTTGTGAATATCCGTTTTTTGTGGTGTTGCGGATTACGGTTCCGCCCTTACGGCGGGTCACCTTTTCCAAACGCCGAAAAGGTAACCAAAAAGGCTTTACCCTGACGTTCGGCCCTCGCTGTGGCTCGGGTTCCTTCGCTACGGGATTGATCCGGGCGCATCGCCTCCGGTTTGCTGCGCTGCACCTCCTCTCGATGTGTTTGGCTTCGCCAAACGGTCGCTGCGCTCCCACCCCCGGATCAATCCCTCCACTCAGCCTTCCGACGGGCTTTAAGATCAAAAGCTGCACTCGAGCTAACGCTCATTGTGTTGAGTGGGGCGGCTTTGCCGCATGGGGCGCACACAAATTGAAACTGTAGGAGCCAGCCTGCTGGCGATGGCGGCCTTACAGCCGACCGGTCTCTGGCAGGGGGCATGCAGTTAACTGTGGGAGCGAGCCTGCTCGCGAACGCGGTTTATCAAACAACCCATCTCTTTCAGTCTTCCCCAATCAAGAGCCACAAAAAAGCCACCTCTCGGTGGCTTCTCTTTCAGCATCTTTGATCAGTCGTAGATCGCTTTCTTCTTCCAGTCTGCATCGGCTTCAACATCTTTGAGCCCTGCAGTCAGTTGGTTTTCTTCACCTTCAACCGGTGCAATCTTGTCCATGACCTGGGCGTTGGCGCGGGCCAGCAGTTTCTCCAGGTATTGAAGTTGTTCGGAGTAAATTTGCGGGTCCTGCTGTTTGCGCAGGTATTGCACGCCGCGTTCGAAAGCGAGGCGGGCCTGGCCGGGCTGGTTTTGTTGCAGGGACTGCTGGCCGAGGTTGTTGAAGAACTCGATGTGCAGCAGGACCAGAATGTGGCGGACTTCACGCACCCAGTGTTTGGCTTCGTTCGGCGGCAGGAAGCCGTCATGCGCGGCGCGGGTGATCTGGCCGTGGAGGGCTTCGAGCAGGAAGCGTACATCTTTGGCTTTGGCTTCGGTCAGGATCGGCGCCGGCGGATTGTTGACCGGGATCGATTCGCCCTGGGCCACCAGCGCGTTGAGTTCGGTGATGCGTGCTTTGGTTGTAGCGCTGGTTTTTTCCAGGTTCAGCAGACGCTGGCAGACGTTCAGTTCCAGTCGGGTCAGCAGCAGCTTGAGTGCCGGGGTCATGAACTGGCCGGGGAAGGTCTCGGTCAGTTCGCCGCAGCGGCGCAGGCGGTCGTTGAGTTCGACCTTGGTACGGATCTTCTCTACCTTGTTGTTTTCCACCACATGGTTCATGTAGCCAATGGCGATCAGAATTGCGATCCCGGCTATGACAAGCAGGGTGATCATGAGTGGTGTCACCGGTAAGACCTCTTTATAGGATTCGCATGCGAGTGTAGTGGCTGGGCATTTGTGCGCCTAGCGCCGCTCGACGAGTTGGATCGGTTGGTTCAATCTGTATCGGCCGCGCACTGCTTATATGAATGCTGGCGCTTAATGTTCAAAATGCCATCACTGTGTTGCGGACTATAGCGTCTTGGCGAGTGTCGGAATATAGGCGTCAAACCTCAAGCGACGGAAAAGCTTGCGGGGGCCCTTAAAGCAGGTCGAAGTCATTGATTTAAATAAATTTATATCAGGGGGTTGACGACCTCCCAATCCATCCATAGAATGCGCGCCACTTACAGCGTAAAGCACACAGCGAAACGCGGTAGGGAGTGAATGTTGTAGCGTGTCCCCTTCGTCTAGTGGCCTAGGACACCGCCCTTTCACGGCGGTAACAGGGGTTCGAGTCCCCTAGGGGACGCCAATGCGGGAATAGCTCAGTTGGTAGAGCACGACCTTGCCAAGGTCGGGGTCGCGAGTTCGAGTCTCGTTTCCCGCTCCATTTTTAAACGGCACTGCTTTCGGGCGGGGCTGAGTGAAACCAGAACCAAGTCTTCGGACGCGGATCTGGACACCGAAACACACACACCATGTGTTCCGGGTAGCGTGTCCCCTTCGTCTAGTGGCCTAGGACACCGCCCTTTCACGGCGGTAACAGGGGTTCGAGTCCCCTAGGGGACGCCATTTGCGGGAATAGCTCAGTTGGTAGAGCACGACCTTGCCAAGGTCGGGGTCGCGAGTTCGAGTCTCGTTTCCCGCTCCAATTTCACAAAAACGCCGCTCATGAATGAGCGGCGTTTTTGTTTGTGCGTTTTTTGTATTTTCCCTGCCCGTTACAAATCTCCTACAGCGAAACCGAGAAATCCGGAAGCGTCTGACAGCCAGCGCAAGGTTGATTCTGGGATAACGATCCGGTCTTCGGCTCCGGTAGCCGATCCTGTCTATCGACTCTCGGGATCCCCCTCTAATGTCATTTATATCTGCATCTCGTGGCGCTCTGCCCGAGGTTCGTGCAACGGCGGTTCTGGCGCTGCCGTTGGTCGTTGGCCATGTGTGTGCCGGATTGATTGCCTTCGTCGACAATCTCATCGCCGGCAATCACGGCACGGACACTTTGGCAGCGGTGACGCTGGGCACAGCGCTGCTGTGGCTGCCGATGTTGGTGCCGATCGGCACGTTGATCGCGCTGACTGCATCAGTGGCGCGTTTGTCTGGTGCTGGTCGCCTGTCCGAGATCGGGCCGGTTTTTCGCCAGGCTTTGTGGTTGGCGCTGTTAATGGGCCTTCTGATGTTTGTCTTCTTGAGTCTCGCACCCATGCTGCTTGCGCCCGCCGGCATCGCAGCGGAGATGATCCCTGGTGCTCAGGCCTTTTTGTATGCAGTGCGCTGGGGCAGTCCGGCGCTGACGTTGTTTTTTTGCATGCGCTATTTGTGCGAAGGGATGCACTGGATGCGTCCGACCATGATTTTCAGTTTTGGCGGACTGTTGATTCTCGCGCCGCTTGGGTATGTGCTGACCAACGGCCGGCTCGGATTTCCCGAGTTGGGCGCGCAAGGCCTCGGCATCGCTTCGGCGGTGATGATGTGGCTACAGGCGCTGCTATTTGCCGGTTATCTCTGGTTCGGCAAACGCCTGGCGCATCTGCAACTGTTTTGCCGATTCGATCCGCCGCGCCGTGAGGCCATCGCTGATTTATTGAAGACAGGGATGCCAATCGGCATCGCCATTCTGATGCAGGGCAGACTCTTTATCGTCACTTCGTTGTTGATCGGGCGGCTGGGGTCGACCTTTCTGGCGGCGCACCAGATTGCGGTCAACCTGGCGCAGTTGTGTTTCATGATCCCGGTGGCTGTGGCGGAGGCGACCACCGTGCGCGTCGGGCATGCGCTGGGTCGTGGAGATTTCAAGGGTGTCAGGCAGGCCGCTTGGGCCGGGTGTGTCATCGTCCTCGCGGCACAGAGTGTATCGGTGATGATTCTGTTGCTGGGCAATGAGGCGATTGCCGGTTTGTACAGCCCGGATCTTGCCGTTACCGCGCTGGCTTCGACGTTGCTCCTGTATACCGCGGCATTGCAGTTCCCGGATGGTTTGCAGATGTTGTCCGCCGGGGCGTTGCGCGGTTTGCAGGACACTCGCGTACCCATGTGGATCGCGGTTTTTTGCTATTGGGGGGTGGGTGTACCGCTTGGCGTCGGGTTGGCCTTCGGCCTGGAATGGGGCCCGCAAGGCATCTGGTCGGGGCTGATCACCGCTTTGACGCTGGCCACGGTTTTGATGGGTGCCCGTTTCATCCATAGCAGTCGGGTCAGGTTCGTGGCTGTCAGTTGAAACAAAAAAGGCCCGCCGATGAAAATCGGCGGGCTTTTTGCTTTGTGGGGAAAATTACCAGGACATCATCAATCGACCGGCAAACAGAATCAGCACGACGCCCATGGTGCGCTCGAACCAATGGCCCATGCGCATGAACAGCAAGCGCACTTTGTTGCTGGAGAAAAACAGCGCGACGATCACGAACCACAACGCGTTTACAAAACACATCCACAAGCCGTATAGCGCCTGGATTTGCAGCGGCGTACTGGCGCTGATGATCGTGGTGAAGATAGCCAGAAAGAACAGCGTGGCTTTAGGGTTGGTGGCATTGGTCAGAAAACCGGTACTGAAGGCTTTAAACAGGGTTTGCTCAACGACCGGTTCGTCCTTGGTTTTGTCGCCCTCGATCGTCGATTTCGGTTTGCTGCGCAGCAGGCTGACACCCAGGTACAAGATGTAAGCGCCACCAATCACCTTGGCGACAGTCAACAACCACGGCGTTGTATGCATCAAGGCGCCGACGCCAAGCAGGGTGTAGAGCACGTGCACGGAAATGCCCGCGCCGATGCCCAGCGCTGTGCAAATACCCACAATTCGGCCAAAACGCACACTCTGGCGAATGGTCACGGCGAAGTCAGGGCCAGGAGCGACCACAGCCAAAAAGTGAATGGTAGCCAGCGCCAGAAACTCGCCCAGGTAATTCGATAACATCTCAGCTCCAGAAGGTCAGGGGTGAAGCATTGCCGCGATAGCCGACAAAGAAGGAAAGGCTCAAGCGCGGATCCGCCACACCTGGCGTCACCGAGTGCATGCAGCGCGAATTGAACATGATGAAATCGCCGGGATCAGGCCGCACTTCAAGGGTCGGCGGGCCAAGCAGTGCGGGGTCGATGCCGTAACTGTCGCCGCGCATTTCGTCGAACTGATCGGGAGAAATGTCGTCGTCCCACATTTGCAACGCGCCGCCCTCGGTCGGCATGTTCAAGTAAACGTTGCAGGCAAATTGCGCTTCGAGGCTGCGGGCCTGAAAGCTCTCCGGTGCGTCCTTGGCGAAAATGTCGTGATGGGCAAGGAAGCACACGCCCGGCTTCACCACCCGCGACAGGCCGACATACATCTTGCGACCGTAGAGGTTTTCCAGATGGGCACCGGCCGGCCAGGATTCATCGAGCATGCAGCGCAAAGTGTCGACCGGCGAGGAATAGGGCGCACAGCGATTACGCAATTCAGCGATGTTGCTGGTGGCGCGTTCGAAGTAATCCTCGATCAGCAGCGGTTGGTTTTCTGCCTCGTAAAACGCCATGCCAATGCGGCCGATACTCGGTGCGTTGATGTAGCCCTCAAAGCCTGGAGCAAGAATCTTGTCGCCAATCTGGATCGCCAGCGGCTCGGGCAAAAAGCCTTTGACGCGGATGGCGAGGACTTCTTCGTTGGCCAGTTTTTTTATGCACGTCTCATCGAGACGCTTGACGTCTAGCATCATTTTTTTAGGTCCATCTATCGATAGTCAACGGAACCGGCGAGTGCGGTTCCCCGGCGCCGGACGATGCGCAGGGCAGCGTCCGAAATGCTCAATCCACGCTGTAGTGGACGGACAACGTGCCTTTCTTCTGCGAAAGGGACGCGATCGTGACTGTGCCCAGATCCTTCAGGCTGCGTACGTGGGTGCCACCGCAGCCATAGGCCGGCAGTTCACCAAAACCGATTTCCCGCGCGCCTTCGCGCAGCGAGGTCAGGCGTGGCAGATCGTGCTCGATCCACTGGTCGATGCCGTGTTGAACGGTTTGTGCATCAACTTCTTGAGCCGCATCGCCCGGCTTGAATTGCACCCGACCCTCATCCGGCCAGTGGTGCGCCTTGATTGGCATCCAGCCCATGGCCTGGACGAAATGCCCGATCAGGTGCCCGGCCGAATGCATGCGCGTGTTGAAGCAGCGGCGTTGTTCATCGACCCGGATACAAGTCATGCCGAGTTTTACCGGTCGGTCGACAAAATGAATGATCTGGTCCGGTTCCTGTACGACGCGCAGCACCTGGCTTTCGCCAATCCAGCCGGTGTCGCAGGGTTGGCCGCCACCTTGCGGGTGAAACAGAGTGGCGCGCAGCACTACGGCAAATTCGTTCTCGTAGGGCGTGCAGTCGAGGACTTCCACATTGGCCTTGAGGTCATCACTATGGAAAAAGAGGCGAAGCGTCATATTCCATGCCCTTATTAAAGTTTCTATTTTTATTATATGAATCGTGCAATAACGTGATAATCCGTTCAAACATCAAAGGACTTGTGCGCTGTGAGCATCAATCTTCCCTTGCCATTGCTCGGCGAAATGGCGATTTTCGTCAAGGTCGTGGAGACCGGCAGCTTTTCTGAAGCGGCTCGCCAACTGGGTTCGTCGCCGTCGGCGATCAGTCGCAGTATTTCGCGACTGGAAAAGGCCTTGGCCACTCGCTTGTTGCAGCGCACTACGCGCAAGTTGCGCCTGAGTGATGGCGGGGAAGAGGTATTCAAACGCTGTCAGGAGATGGTCAGCGCTGCCAAGTCAGTGATGGAAATCAGCGGCCAATTCACTCATGAAGCCGAGGGCCTGGTGCGGGTCAGCGTACCGAAGGCGGTGGGGCGTTTTGTCATTCATCCACACATGCCCGAGTTTTTGCGGCGTTATCCCAAGGTCGATGTGGAGTTGCTGCTGGAGGATAGGCAGGTCGATCTGATTGACGACCATGTCGACCTGGCAATTCGAATTACTGATCGGCCGCCAGCCGGGTTGGTCGGGCGGCAATTGCTGACCATCGATCATTTGCTCTGCGCCACTCCGCAATATCTGGCCGAACACGGCACGCCGAAGCATCCTCACGATTTGCTCAATCACAGCTGCATTTATCTGGGCGAAACCCCGAGTGATGCGCGCTGGAAATTCAAGAAAGGCAGCAAAGCGGTGACGGTTGGTGTGCGTGGTCGATATGCCGCCAACCACACTGGCGTGCGCCTGGGGGCGGTGTTACAGCACATCGGCATTGGCAGCCTGCCGTATTTCACTGCGCGTTATGCGCTGGAGCAAAAGTTGGTGGTGCAGGTGCTGCCGGACTGGACGTTCCTGGCTTCCTACCACGGTGGTCTGTGGCTGCTGCATTCGCCTACGCGCTACTTGCCGCCAAAACTGCGGGTGTTTATCGATTATCTGGTGGAGTGTCTGGACAAAGAGCCGACCTTGAGCAAACCGGGAAAGGCAGGCAATACCAGTAATGCAGCGATGGCCTACGAGCTGCCGGAGAGCGAGGGATTGCTTTAAAAGCTGAAGATCAAAAAAAGGCCCGCATGAATAGTCATGCGGGCCTTTTCATTACTCGATGAGTATCAGTGCTTGCTGTCCTGAGCGGACATCGCCAACAGCTGCTTTTCCTGGTTCCAGTCGAACGGCTTATCGTTCTGTTCAGCTTCAAAGCGACGTTCTTCCAGCGCCTGATACATGTCGATTTCTTCATCGGCCAGATAGTGCAGGCAGTCGCCGGCGAAGAACCACAGCAGATCCCGCGGGATCAAGTGGGCAATTTGCGGGTAACGGGTAATCACTTGAGTCAGGATGTCCTGGCCCAGGTATTGGCTTTCGATCGGATCGATCGGCAATAACGCCAGCAGTTCGTCGAAGCGCTCCAGGAACAAGGCATGGCTTTCTTCGGGAACCTGTTCGGCCTCACCTACGGCGACCAGGATACTGCGCAGGTGGTCGAGCAAAACAAGATGATCGGCAACGACGTTGGACACGAGATAAGTCCTCAAGAGCAAAACGGGCGCGGGAGTATAAAGCGCCCGCGCCCATTTTTCACAAATAAACAGCTATACGTTGGAAGGGATCAGCGGACTTTTCCCTCAGCCAGCGTCAGCTCCTCTTTGTCGAAGTCATCGACGTCGATCACCTTGCGCCGCGCCGCTTCGGCATCGCGCAAGCTCTGCGCTTCTACCGGTTGCAACACGCCGGCCTCCAAAGCCGCATCGATAGCGTGTTCGCCTGCGGCCGGTTTGACCTGACCGCTTTTCAGCGACGCGTGCAGCTTTTTGTGCAGCGGTTGCGCGGTGTGCAGCAAGTCGCTGGCGTGTTGCAGCGCACCCACCGCATCGTCTGCCGATTGCGGGCGATAGCAGCCGGCAAGCAGTTCTTCCAGTGCCGGATCACCCTTGGCACGGCCAATGACACCCGCGACCTCGGCGCCGAGTTTGTCCGACGGACCTTTGTGACGACGACCGAACGGGAACACGATGACCCGCAATACACAGCCGAAGACTTTGTTCGGGAAGTTTCTCAGCAGTTCATCCAGTGCGCGTTCCGACTGGCCGAGGCTTTCTTCCATCGCCCAGCGGAACAGCGGCTCCATGTAAGCCGGCGAATCCAGATCGTGATATCGCTTGAGCGCGGCGGAGGCCAGATACAGGTTGCTCAATACATCGCCCAGACGTGCCGACAAGCGTTCGCGACGTTTCAGTTCGCCACCCAACAACATCATGCTGAAGTCGGCCAGCATGGCGAACGCCGCGGCCTGACGATTGAGTGCGCGGAAGTAGCCTTGGCTGATTTTGTCCCCCGGCGCGTGTTCGAAGTGGCCGATACCCAGGTTCAGCACCAGCGTGCTGGCGGCGTTGCTCACGGCGAACCCGATGTGTTTGAGCAGCAGGCCGTCGAACTCTTTCAGCGCCTGATCCTTGTCCTCGCGACCGGCGAGGGCCATTTCCTTGAGCACGAACGGATGGCAGCGAATCGCGCCCTGACCGAAGATCATCAGGTTGCGCGACAGAATGTTCGCACCTTCCACGGTGATGAAAATCGGCGCACCGTTCCAGCTGCGCCCAAGGTAGTTGTTCGGGCCCATGATGATCGCCTTGCCACCGTGCACATCCATGGCGTGGCTGATGCACTCGCGACCGCGTTCGGTGAGGTGGTACTTGAGGATCGCCGACAGCACCGACGGTTTCTCGCCCAGATCCACCGCGTTGGCGGTGAGCATGCGTGCGGCGTCCATCATCCAGGCGTTGCCGCCGATACGCGCCATCGCCTCTTGAATACCTTCGAAGGCCGACAGCGGCACATTGAACTGCTCGCGAATCTGCGCATATTGCCCGGTCACCAGACTGGTGAACTTGGCCGCGCCGGTGCCGACCGCCGGGAGCGAGATCGAACGCCCGACCGACAGGCAGTTCATCAGCATCATCCAGCCTTTGCCGAGCATCTCCTGACCACCGATGAGGAAGTCCAGCGGGATGAACACGTCTTTGCCCGAGTTCGGGCCGTTCATGAACGCAGCGCCCAGCGGCAGGTGCCGACGGCCGATTTCCACGCCCGCGGTATCGGTCGGAATCAGCGCCAGACTGATACCGAGGTCTTCCTTGTCGCCCAGCAGATGATCCGGGTCATACGCTTTGAAGGCCAGGCCGAGCAGGGTGGCCACCGGGCCGAGGGTGATGTAGCGCTTTTCCCAGTTCAGACGCAGGCCAAGGACTTCCTGACCCTCCCACTGACCTTTGCAGATGATCCCGGTGTCGGGCATTGCGCCGGCGTCCGAACCAGCGAGCGGGCCGGTGAGGGCGAAGCACGGGATGTCATCGCCACGGGCGAGCCGCGGCAGATAGTGATTGCGTTGCTCGTCAGTGCCGTAATGCAGCAGCAATTCGGCTGGGCCTAGCGAGTTGGGCACCATGACTGTGGAAGCGAGATCGCCGCTGCGGGTGGCGAGTTTCATCGCTACTTGGGAGTGAGCGTAGGCGGAGAAGCCTTTACCGCCGAATTCCTTGGGAATGATCAGGGCGAAGAAACCGTGTTCCTTGATGTGCGTCCACGCTTCTGGGGGCAGATCCATCGACTGGCCGATCTGCCAGTCAGTGACCATCGCACAGAGCTCTTCGGTCGGGCCGTCGATAAAGGCCTGCTCTTCTTCGCTCAATTGCACCTTGGGATAGGACAGCAGTTTGTCCCAGTCCGGACGGCCGCTGAACAGTTCACCGTCCCACCAGACCGTGCCGGCATCGATCGCGTCGCGTTCGGTCTGCGACATCGGCGGCAGGGTTTTCTGGAACCAGTTGAACAGCGGCGCAGTGAAGTGTTTACGACGCAGGTCGGGCAGCAGCAGCGGCGCGGCAACCACCGCCAGGACGACCCAGAACACCAGCAGCAGCCAGCCCGGCGCGTGACTGAAAATCCCCATTGCCAGCAGGTAGACGGCAACGATGCCCAACGCGGGCAGCGGGGCGATGCGCCGGTGGGCGAGATACGCCACGCCAACGATCAAAACCAGTATCCACAACAACAGCATATTTCAGTCCTCCGTGAACCAAGGCAAATCGACCCTCCAGAGCTTAGACGGCATCTGCAAAAGCGGGTGGTCAGAGCAAGGTGATTGAAATCGTGGGAAACCCCGGACGGTTTTCGTAGGTTCGGTGGGCAACGCGTGTGGGAAATCGTTCGCCAGTCCCGCGTCTTTGCGTCCAAGTTTGGCCGAAACGTCGTTATCTCTGTGCTTGAGCTGTCGCTAGACTCGGGGCTCACCCAGGAGATCTGTCGTCATGCACGAGTATCTGAGTCCCGGCCGCTTCATCGATAGTGACCACCCGGCGGTGGTGGAGTTCGCCGAAATGCATCGTGGTGCCAGCCGCGATCCACTCGCGCAGGCGGTCAGTCTGTATTACGCGGTGCGTGAGGCGGTGCGCTACAACCCTTACACCTTCAGTCGCGATCCGCAAACGTTGCGCGGCAGCTATGCGCTGGCGACAGGGGAAAGCTACTGCGTGCCGAAAGCCACGCTGCTCGCCGGGTGTGCTCGACATTGTGGAATCCCGGCGCGCATCGGTCTGGCCGATGTCCGTAATCATCTGTCGACCCCGCGTCTGCTTGAGCTTCTGAAAAGCGATATGTTCGCCATGCATGGCTATACCGAGTTGTTTCTCAATGGTCGCTGGGTCAAGGCAACACCGGCGTTCAACCAGAAACTCTGCGAATTGTTCAATGTGGCACCGCTGGAGTTCGACGGCATCAACGACAGCGTTTTCCACCCGTTCAATCGTGACGGCGCGCAACTGATGGAGTATCTGGTCGATCACGGCCAGTTCGCCGATGTGCCGGAAACCTTCTTCTTTGAACACCTGGAGAAGTGCTATCCACACCTGTTCGGTGATCATCAGCCGCAACTGTTGGGTGACATGCACAGTGATGTCAGGCTCGTCTGATCCGGCGTATGCTGCCTGCCCACTCATTTGCAAAGAGGCGGTCATGCTGAAGATCTGGGGACGGAAAAACTCATCGAATGTCAGGAAGCCACTGTGGGCTGCCGAGGAATTGGGCCTGGCTTTCGAGGCGATTGATGCCGGTGGTGCGTTCGGCGTGGTCGACACGCCCGAGTACCGCGCGATGAACCCGAACGGTCGGGTGCCGGTGATTGAGGATGACGGCTTCGTGCTGTGGGAATCCAACGCCATTGTCCGCTATCTGCTGGCCAAACATGCGCCCGATAGCGCGTGGTATCCGGCGGATGCGCAGGCCCGGGCCATCGCCGACAAGTGGATGGACTGGGCCACGTCGAGTTTTGCCGGGCCGTTCCGCACAGTGTTCTGGGGCGTGTTGCGTACCCCGGCGGACAAACAGGACTGGCCCGCCATCAACGCGGCGATTAAAGAATGTAATGAGTTGTTGAGCATGGCTGATCAGGCACTTGCCAGCCAACCGTACTTGTCCGGCAACGAAATCGGTATGGGCGATATTCCGCTCGGCAGTTTCATTTATGCCTGGTTCGAGATGCCTATCGAACGCGCGGCACAACCGAATCTGCAAGCCTGGTACGAGCGCCTGAAACAGCGTCCGGCGTATCAGAAAGCAGTTATGACCGCGTTGACTTAATACCTACTATCGACACACTTGACTGTACTTGTGCGGCGACGGCAAGCACCATTGCGCTCGTGCGCCGCGGTTGTATCCCTCGCCGCCCACCCTTATTTATGTCTTTCTTCCCTTCACCATGGTGCGTAAATCAGATATGAGTTCCGCTCTGTCCATCCGGCAGCTAACCAAAACCTACGGCAACGGGTTCCAGGCCTTGAGTGGTATCGATCTGGACGTCGCCGAAGGTGACTTCTTCGCCTTGCTCGGCCCCAACGGTGCCGGCAAATCCACGACCATCGGCATTCTCTCGACCCTGGTGAACAAGACCAGCGGCACGGTGAATATCTTTGGCAATGACCTGGACAAGAACCCGGCAGCGCTCAAGCGCTCGATCGGCGTGGTGCCCCAGGAATTCAACTTCAACCAGTTCGAAAAAACGTTCGATATCGTCGTGACCCAGGCCGGTTACTACGGCATTCCGGCGAAGATCGCCAAGGAACGCGCCGAGCAGTACCTGACCCAACTCGGCCTGTGGGACAAGCGCGATGTGCCGTCGCGTTCGCTGTCCGGCGGCATGAAGCGTCGTTTGATGATCGCCCGTGCGTTGGTGCATGAACCGCGCCTGCTGATCCTCGACGAACCGACTGCCGGGGTCGACATCGAGCTGCGCCGTTCGATGTGGACGTTCCTCACCGAACTGAACCAGAAAGGCATCACCATCATCCTCACCACGCACTACCTGGAAGAGGCTGAGCAGTTGTGCCGCAACATCGGCATCATCGACCACGGCACGATCGTCGAAAATACCAGCATGAAACAACTGTTGGGCCAGTTGCACGTTGAAACCTTCCTGCTGGACCTGAAAAACGACTTGAATGCCGCGCCGCAATTGATCGGCTATCCCGCCCGGTTGATCGACAGCCATACCCTGGAAGTTCAGGTCGACAAGTCCATGGGCATCACCGCGCTGTTTGGCCAACTGGCCCTGCAGAACATCGAGGTGCTGAGCCTGCGTAATAAAACCAATCGCCTCGAGGAGCTGTTCGTGTCCCTGGTGGAGAAAAATCTGTCGAAGGTGGCGGTATGAGTTCCGAGTTCCGTCCCAACCTCGTCGCGCTCCAGACCATCGTTTACCGCGAGGTCAAACGCTTTACCCGGATCTGGCCGCAGACGTTGCTGCCGCCGGCGATCACCATGGTTCTGTACTTCGTGATCTTCGGCAACCTGATCGGCCGGCAGATCGGCGACATGGGTGGCTTCACCTACATGGAGTACATCGTGCCGGGGCTGATCATGATGTCGGTGATCACCAACTCCTACGGCAACGTGGTGTCGAGTTTCTTCGGCAGCAAATTCCAGCGTTCCATCGAAGAGTTGATGGTCTCGCCGGTGTCGCCGCACACGATCCTGATTGGCTACACCTGTGGTGGCGTGCTGCGCGGGTTGATGGTCGGCGTCATCGTGACCATCCTGTCGCTGTTCTTCACCCATTTGCAGGTGCATCACCTGGGTGTGACCATACTGGTGGTGGTACTGACGGCAACAATCTTCTCGTTGCTGGGTTTCATCAACGCCGTGTTTGCACGCAACTTCGATGACATTTCGATCATCCCGACGTTCGTGCTGACGCCGCTGACCTACCTGGGGGGCGTGTTCTACTCGATCACTCTGCTGCCGCCGTTCTGGCAGACCGTATCGCTGGCCAACCCGGTGCTGCACATGGTTAACGCCTTCCGCTACGGCATTCTCGGGGTGTCGGATATCCGCATCGGCATTGCGATCACCTTCATGCTGGTAGCGACCGTGGTGCTGTATTTCGGTTGCGCGCGGTTGCTGGTGAGTGGGCGCGGGATGCGTACTTAAGAGCGCACAATATCCCTGTAGGATTGATGGCGTCAGTCCAGGCAGCACAAAAAAACGGCCTCCCATTGCGGAGGCCGTTTGCATTCACGACATTCGTTTCTTCTTGCGCCGCGCCCATTGCCGCGCTACCCACCAGCGCCAATACATCATCACCGCGCAATAGGCGAGGGCACCAAGCACCAGCCCTACCACCACCGAACCCAGCAAAAACGGTTGCCACAACGTCGACAGCTCACCGCTGATCCATTCCCACGTCAACTCATCCGGCAGATGCCGTGCCGGCACATCCATCAACCACGCACCGGCCTGATAGGTACAGAAAAACACCGCGGGCATGGTGATCGGATTAGTCAGCCAGACCAGGCTGACGGCGATTGGCATGTTGCCACGCACGATGATGGCCAGCGCTGCTGCGACCAGCATCTGCGCCGGAATCGGCAGAAACGCAGCAAACAGCCCGACCGCCATCGCGCGAGCCACCGAGTGACGATTGAGGTGCCAGAGGTTCGGGTCATGCAGCAACTTGCCGAGAAAGCGTAAGGATTTGTGTTCCCTGATGCTCGTCGGGTCGGGCATGTAACGTTTGAATAAGCGCCGGGGCATAAGGCTTCTCGGTCGGTTAAGGCGGCAAGTATGTCTGGATTCTACGAAGCCCCCATTCAGACTTTGTGACAATTGTTGACGACGGTCGTGCGAAAGAGCCGCTATGCCTAAGAGCGGGACTCTCAAGGACGGGCTTATGCGCACAGGGATGATGGCGCTGGCAGTCGGTCTGCTTGCCTCTGTTTTTATGCCGGCGTTACCGCCGGTCTGGTTGATGCTGTTGTTACCGATCGCCGGTTTGATGTTGCTGCCGTTTCGCAGCTATCCATTGGCTTTTTTGCTGTTTGGTTTCACTTGGGCCTGTGTTGGCGCGCAATGGGCATTGAATGATCGATTGCCGGTCAAACTCGACGGTGAGACCCGTTGGCTTGAAGGGCGAGTGGTCGGCTTGCCGCAAATCAGCGAAGGTGTGGTGCGTTTCGAATTGGCTGATGCGCGCTCGCGTCACGGCAAACTGCCGCCGCTGATGCGTCTGGCGTGGTACGCCGGGCCGCCGGTCAACAGTGGCGAACGCTGGCGCCTGGCGGTCAAGCTCAAGCGTCCTGGCGGTTTACTCAATGCTGATACCTTCGATTACGAAGCCTGGTTGCTGGCGCAACGCATCGGCGCGACGGGAACGATCAAGGATGGCCAGCGCCTGAGCGAAGCGCGATGGGCGTGGCGCGACAGCATTCGTCAGCGTTTGCTTGAGGTGGACGCCCAGGGGCGGGCCGGCGCGTTGGCGGCCTTGGTACTGGGCGATGGCTCCGGGCTCAGTCGCGAAGATTGGCAGATCCTGCAGGACACCGGCACCGTGCATTTGCTGGTGATCTCCGGCCAGCACATCGGCATGTTGGCGGCGGTGATGTACTTGCTGGTCGCCGGGTTGGCCCGATATGGGCTGTGGCCGTTGCGTTGGCCTTGGCTGCCGTGGGCCTGTGGTCTGGCATTCGCTGCCGCGCTCGGTTACGGGCTGCTCGCCGGATTTGATGTGCCAGTGCGCCGGGCCTGCGTGATGGTCGGGCTGGTCTTGTTGTGGCGTCTGCGCTTTCGCCATCTCGGTGCGTGGTGGCCGCTGTTGTTGGCGTTCAACTGCGTGCTGTTGCTCGATCCGCTGGCCAGTTTACGGCCCGGTTTTTGGCTGTCCTTCGCGGCGGTGGCGGTGCTTGTCTTCACTTTTGGCGGTCGCCTCGGGGCGTGGCGCTGGTGGCAGACGTGGACGCGGGCGCAATGGCTGATTGCGATCGGTTTGTGCCCGGTGCTGATGGCGCTGAACCTGCCGATCAGTCTCAGTGGGCCGTTGGCGAATTTGCTCGCAGTGCCCTGGGTCAGCCTGGTGGTGTTGCCACCGGCACTGCTCGGAACGTTGTTGCTGCCGGTGCCGTATGTCGGTGAGGGGCTGTTGTGGCTGTCCGGCGGTTTGATCGACTGGCTATTTCAAGGTCTGGCGTTAATCGCCGGGCACTGGCCCGCGTGGATTGCGCCGTCGATTCCCATGTGGGCGTTGGCCATCGGCAGTCTCGGTGCCGTGCTGCTGCTATTGCCCCGTGGGGTACCGCTGCGTCCTCTGGGTTGGCCCTTGCTGCTAGTCCTTGTGGTACCGCCAAGAGAGCGACTGGACGCAGGATTGGCCGATATCTGGCAGCTCGATGTTGGTCAGGGGTTGGCGATTCTGATCCGCACCCGGCATCACACCTTGCTTTACGACGCCGGGCCGCGTTTCGGTGATTTCGATCTCGGTGAGCGTGTTGTGCTGCCGGCCTTGCGCAAATTGAGCGTCGAAAAGCTTGATTTGATGCTGCTCAGCCACGCCGATGCCGATCATGCCGGTGGGGCGCTGGCAGTGGCGCGCAGCTTGAAGGTGGATCGAGTCATCAGTGGTGACCCACCGGGATTGCCCGCCGAACTGAATGCCGAAGCCTGCGAAAGCGCACGCCAGTGGCACTGGGATGGCGTCAGTTTTCAGCTCTGGCAATGGTCGGATGCCCACGACAGTAATCAGCGCTCCTGCGTATTGCAGATTGAGGCTAATGGTGAGCGCCTGCTGTTGACCGGTGATATCGACACCCATGCCGAGCGCGTCTTGCTGGAAAGTCCATTGGCGGTGCCTACGCAATGGCTGCAAGCGCCGCACCACGGCAGTCGCAGTTCCTCTTCAATGGCCTTGCTCAAAGCCTTGAACCCCGACGCTGTGCTGATTTCTCGAGGCCACGGCAATTCCTTCGGGCATCCGCACCCTACCGTGCTCGCCCGCTATCGCAAACAGGGTCTGCGCATCTACGACAGCGCCGTGCATGGCGCCATTCATCTGCAACTCGGTACCTTCAAACCGCCCAGGACAATGCGCCAACAGCGACGCTTCTGGCGTGATCCGCCCGCTTTTGCCCGTTGATCGGGGGGCGCACGAATGCGGCATCACGGTCGTCGGAGGGGCGGGTCTTAATCGCGAACCGGTATGGTAAAGTGGCGCACTTTTTCGAGGGGACTGTCACTGTGTGGGAATTGGTCAAATCCGGCGGCTGGATGATGTTGCCGATCATTCTTAGTTCCATCGCGGCCATGGCGATTGTCGCCGAGCGCCTGTGGACCCTGCGCGCCAGCCGCGTTACCCCCGAGCATCTGCTGGGCCAGGTCTGGGTCTGGATCAAGGACAAACAGCTCAATAAAGAAAAACTCAAGGAATTGCGCGCCAATTCGCCGCTGGGTGAAATCCTCGCGGCGGGCCTGGCCAACTCCAAGCATGGTCGTGAGATCATGAAAGAGTGCATCGAAGAAGCCGCAGGCCGGGTGATCCATGAGCTCGAGCGCTACGTCAATGCACTCGGCACCATCGCTGCCATGGCGCCGTTGTTGGGGCTGTTGGGTACAGTGTTGGGCATGATCGATATTTTCAGTGCTTTTACCGGTTCAGGCATGACCACTAATGCTTCGGTGCTGGCCGGCGGTATTTCCAAAGCGCTGATCACCACTGCGGCAGGCCTGATGGTTGGTATTCCAGCGGTGTTCTTCCACCGTTTCCTGCAGCGTCGCATCGATGAGTTGGTGGTGGGCATGGAGCAGGAAGCAATCAAACTGGTTGAAGTGGTGCAGGGCGACCGTGACGTCGACCTGGCCGAGGGCCGCGCGTGAAATTCCGTCGCAAGCCCCGGGAAACCGTGGACATCAACCTCGCGTCGCTGATCGACGTGGTGTTCATCCTGCTGCTGTTTTTCGTCGTGACCACCACGTTTACCCGCGAGACCCAGTTGCGAGTCGATCTGCCCGAAGCGGTCAGTGGTTCGCCGGCCGAAGATCAGCAGGTCAAGCAGATCGACGTCGCCATCAGCGCCGAGGGCGTGTTTTCGGTGAACAACAAGATTCTGGCGAAAAACGATCTGCCGACTTTGATGGAAGCCATGCAGAAGGAATCCAACGGTGACACCAATATGCCGTTGTCGATCAGCGCTGATGGCAAGACTCAGCATCAATCGGTGATCACCGCCATGGACGCGGCCGGCAAGCTCGGTTTCAGCCATCTGCGCATGACCACGGTCGAGGCGGCGCCCAAATCCTGATGAGCCTGTCCGATCGTTTGCTCGCCGCGTGGTATCAGGGGCACCCGGCCCTGACGCTGTTGCGGCCGCTGGAAATGCTCTATCGCCGCGTCGTCGTCGGCAAGCGTCAGCGCTTTCTCGATGGCGAGGGCGAAATCTATCAGCCGCCAGTGCCGTTGATCGTGGTGGGCAATATCACTGTCGGCGGCACCGGCAAGACGCCAATGATCCTCTGGCTCATCGAACATTGCCGGCGCCGTGGTTTGCGCGTCGGCGTGGTCAGCCGTGGCTACGGCGCCAAACCGCCGCAACTGCCGTGGCGGGTCGAAGCGGAGCAAAGCGCTGACATTGCAGGCGACGAGCCATTGCTGATCGTCCAGCGTACCGGCGTGCCGCTGATGATTGATCCTGATCGCAGTGCGGCGGTCAAAGCCTTGCTCGCCAGCGAAACGCTGGACCTGATCCTGTCCGACGACGGTATGCAACATTATCGTCTGGGCCGGGATCTGGAACTGGTGTTGATTGACGCCGCTCGTGGTCTGGGCAATAAGCGTTGCCTGCCCGCCGGGCCTTTGCGCGAGCCGATCGAACGTCTGCAAAGCGTCGACGGCGTGCTGTTCAACGGCGCGACGGCCGATCGCGATGACGGGTTCGCCTTCCGCCTGCAACCCACCGCGCTGGTCAATCTGCGCAGTGGCGAGCGCAAGCCGCTCGATCATTTTTCTGCCGGTCAAAGCGTGCATGCGGTCGCCGGGATTGGCAATCCGCAACGTTTCTTCAATACCCTCGAAGCGCTAGACTGGCGCCCAGTCCCCCATGCGTTTGCCGACCACGCCGAGTACAGCGTGCAGGCCTTGAATTTCACGCCGTCATTGCCGTTGGTGATGACCGAAAAGGACGCGGTGAAGTGCCGTGCCTTCGCTGCTGCCGATTGGTGGTATCTGGCGGTCGATGCGGTGCCGTCGCCGGCCTTTGTGGCCTGGTTCGACATCCAACTGATGCGTCTGTTACCGGATCGGCTTTTGCCTTAACTCTTTATTCCAGGGAATGTTCATGGACACCAAATTGCTCGATATCCTCGCGTGCCCTATCTGCAAAGGCCCGCTCAAGCTCAGCGCCGACAAGACCGAGCTGATCAGTAAAGGTGCCGGTCTGGCATATCCGATCCGCGACGGCATCCCGGTGATGCTCGAAACCGAAGCGCGTACCCTGACCACTGACGAGCGCCTGGATAAATGACCACAGCCTTCACCGTTGTCATCCCGTCGCGGTACGCCTCCACTCGGCTGCCGGGCAAACCGTTGCTGTTGATTGCCGGCAAGCCGATGATCCAGCACGTCTGGGAACAGGCGAGCAAAAGCAGCGCCAGCCGCGTGGTCGTCGCGACCGACGATGCGCGTATCGTCGAGGCCTGCAAGGGCTTTGGTGCCGAAGTGGTGCTGACCCGTGAAGATCACAATTCCGGCACCGATCGTCTGGCCGAAGTCGCGGCGAAACTGGGCCTTGAGGCCGACGCGATCGTGGTCAACGTGCAGGGCGACGAGCCGTTGATCCCGCCGAGCGTGATCGATCAGGTCGCCGCCAACCTTGCCGCCCACACCGAAGCGCGCATGGCCACCCTGGCCGAGCCTATCGAAGACGTGGAAACCCTGTTCAATCCGAACGTGGTCAAAGTTGTCAGCGACGTTAATGGTCTGGCGCTGACCTTCAGCCGTGCAACCTTGCCGTGGGCGCGCGATGCGTTCGCCAAGAATCGCGAGCAATTGCCAGAAGGCGTGCCGTACCGTCGCCACATCGGCATTTATGCCTACCGCGCCGGTTTCCTCCAGGATTTCGTGAGCTGGGGCCCTTGCTGGCTGGAAAACACTGAATCCCTGGAGCAACTGCGTGCCCTGTGGCACGGCGTGCGGATTCATGTCGCCGACGCGCTGATCGCACCGCCAACCGGTGTCGACACCGTCGAAGACCTCGAACGCGTTCGTCGCCTGCTGGAGGCCTGATGCGCGTTTTGTTTGTGTGCCTGGGCAACATCTGCCGGTCACCCACAGCGGAAGGCGTGTTGCGCCAAAAACTGCGTGAAGCGGGGCTGGCGGATCAGGTCGAAGTGGCCTCCGCCGGCACGGGTGACTGGCACGTCGGCAATCCGCCGGACAAACGCAGCCAGGCCGCAGCCAAAGTGCGCGGTTATGACCTGTCGGCGCAACGCGCGCAGCAGGTCAGCCGTGCCGACTTCGCCAGTTATGATCTGATCCTGGCCATGGACAACAGCAACCTGCGCAATCTCAAGGCGTTGCAACCGTTCACTGGCAAGGCCGAACTGGATCTGTTCCTGCGCCGTTATGCCGGGCTGGTCGATGAAGTGCCGGATCCGTATTACGACGGCGATCAGGGGTTCGAGCAGGTCCTGGACCTGATCGAAGCGGCCTGTGACCAACTGTTGATCGAAGTGAAGGGGCGGCTATGAGTTTGTTGGTACAACCGCAGGTTTCCCTGAAACCGTTCAACAGTTTTGGTGTGGAGGTTCGCGCGCAACTGTTTGCCGAAGCCCGCAGCGATGATGATGTACGCGAAGCCTTGGTGTATGCCGAGTCCCACGATGTGCCATTGCTGGTGATCGGTGGTGGCAGCAACCTGCTGCTGACCGCTGATATCCCGGCGCTGGTACTGCGCATGGCCACTCGCGGTATTCGCGTGATCAGTGATGACGGCAACCGCGTGGTGATCGAAGCCGAAGCCGGCGAGCCGTGGCACCCATTTGTGCAACACACTTTGGCGCAGGGCTTTTCGGGTTTGGAAAACCTCAGTCTGATTCCCGGCACCGTCGGCGCTGCGCCGATGCAGAACATCGGTGCCTACGGTGTCGAGATCAAGGATGTGTTCGCCGGGCTCACGGCGCTGGATCGCCAGACCGGCGAGCTGCGCGATTTCAGCCTGGAGGAATGCAACTTCGCCTACCGCGACAGCCTGTTCAAGCAGGAGCCGGGACGTTGGTTGATTCTGCGGGTGCGCTTCAAGCTCAATCGCGTCGCTCATTTGCATCTGGAATACGGTCCGGTGCGTCAGCGTCTGAACGAGCAGGGCATCGAGCAACCGACGCCTACTGACGTCAGCCGCGCAATTTGCAGCATCCGCAGCGAAAAACTCCCGGACCCGGCGGTGCTCGGCAATGCCGGCAGCTTCTTCAAGAACCCGCTGGTGTCGGCGGCGCTGGTTGAGCAGATCAAGGCTCAACACCCGGATCTGGTGGCCTATGCGCAGCCGGATGGGCAGATGAAATTGGCCGCCGGTTGGCTGATCGAGCGCGCAGGCTGGAAAGGTTTCCGTGAGGCCGATGCCGGCGTGCATAAATTGCAGGCGCTGGTGCTGGTCAATTACGGCGCGGCGACCGGGCTGCAATTGCTCGATCTGGCGCAGCGTATCCAGAAAGATATTTCCGAGCGTTTCAATGTCGAACTGGAAATGGAGCCCAATCGTTATTGAGGCTAAGCTTTCAAGGCGCCATCCAAAGCCCTGCACTGATAAAAAGTGCAGGGCTTTTTTGTTAATGCTGGGTTAACTTAGCGAGCTAACGATACCAACCATTTGCTCCACCAAAGGCCCGGTGCAGACGTTTTCGTCGGCGCAAGAGAGCCTGACTAGCCTGAGTCGATCTGCGAACCCACCGCTGATGTTTCCGGCGGCAGATTGCTCGACCCCATAACCTCCAAAAATATGCGGGCGTGCCCATGATTACCCTGAAACTCAACGGTCAAGACCATCCCCTCGATGTCACTGAAGACATGCCGCTGCTCTGGGCAATTCGTGATGTCGCCGGTTATAACGGCACCAAATTCGGTTGCGGCATGGGCCTGTGCGGCGCCTGCACCATTCATATCGACGGCTTGCCCGCGCGCAGTTGCATCACGCCGATCGGCTCGGTGGTCGGGCAGAACGTGACCACCATCGACAACCTTCATGCTGACCCAGTCGGGCAAGTCGTCCAGCAGGCCTGGCTCGACAGCGCCGTGGCCCAGTGCGGTTTCTGTCAGGGTGGCCAGATCATGTCTGCCACCGCGCTACTGAAAACCAATCCGAACCCTAGCGACGAGCAGATCGAAGAAGCGATGGTCGGCAACATTTGCCGCTGCGGCACCTACAACCGGATCAAAACCGCGATCCGTCAGGCTTCCACTCATCTGAAGGAGGCCAAGGCATGAGTCGCCTACCGAATGATTTCGCCCTGAGCAACCTCAGCCGCCGTGGGTTTCTCAAAGGCGTCAGCGCCACCGGCGCGCTGGTGCTGGCGGCAAGTTGGGGCTGGCAGGATGCGTTGGCCGAAGACAAACCGAAGAAATTTGGTGCCGATGGCATGCCCAACGGCTGGATCGATGATCCGAAGGTCTACGTCAGCATCGCTGCTGACGGCACGGTAACCGTGGTGTGCAACCGTTCCGAGATGGGCCAGGGCGTGCGTACCAGCCTGACCATGGTCGTCGCTGATGAGCTGGAAGCCGATTGGGCCAAGGTCAAAGTGCAGCAGGCGCCGGGCGATGAAGTGCGCTTCGGCAACCAGGACACTGACGGTTCGCGCAGCATGCGCCACTGGTACGAGCCGATGCGTCGTTGCGGCGCGGCGGCCCGGACCATGCTTGAGCAAGCGGCGGCTGAGCAGTGGAAAGTGCCGGTCGGCGAGTGCCACGCACAGTTGCATAAAGTCCTGCACAAACCGTCCGGCCGCGAGCTGGGCTATGGCGAACTTGCCGCTGCCGCCAGTGCCTTGGCAGTACCGGCGCGCGACAGCTTGCGCCTCAAGCAGCCGTCGGAGTTTCGCTACATCGGCAAGGAAGGCACCAAAGCCATCGACGGCGACGACATCGTCAACGGGCGTGCGGTGTACGGCGCTGATGTGCATTTCGACGGCATGTTGTACGCCACCATCGCCCGTCCGGCGGTTTACGGCGGCAAGGTCAAATCGGTCGATGACAGCGCTGCGCTGAAAGTCCCTGGTGTGCTTAAAGTCATTCAGATCGAAAGCCGCCCGCTACCTTCAGAGTTTCAGCCATTGGGCGGTGTGGCAGTTATCGCCAGTAACACCTGGGCGGCCATCAAGGGCCGCGAAGCGCTGAAAATCGAGTGGGACGATGGCCCGAACGCCAGTTACGACTCGATTGCCTATCGCAAAGAGCTGGAAGCCGCTTCGCTGAAGCCCGGAAAAGTGGTGCGCAATACCGGTGATATCGATAAAGCCCTGAGCGGTGCTGCCAGCACCCTCGAAGCTTCTTATTATTTGCCGCACCTGGCGCAGGCACCGATGGAGCCGATGGTTGCCATCGCCCGTTTCAAGGACGGTGTCTGCGAAGCCTGGGCGCCGAGTCAGGCGCCGCAGGTGACTCGCGAACGAATCGCTGAGCGCCTCGGTCTGCCGTTCGATAGCGTCACGTTCAATGTGACGCTGCTGGGTGGTGGTTTCGGTCGTAAATCAAAACCGGACTTCGTCGTTGAAGCCGCGATTCTCGCCAAAGAATTCCCTGGCAAAGCTGTGCGGGTGCAATGGACGCGCGAGGACGATATCCACAACTCGTATTTCCACACCGTGTCCGCCGAATACCTGAAGGCCGGTGTTGGCAAGGACGGCATGCCGTCCGGCTGGCTGCATCGCACCGTGGCGCCGAGCATCACTGCGCTGTTCGCTCCCGGTATGAACCATGAAGCGGCATTCGAACTGGGCATGGGGTTCACCAACATGGCCTATGCCATTCCCAACGTGCGCCTGGAAAACCCCGAAGCCACGGTGCATACGCGGGTCGGCTGGTATCGCTCGGTGTCGAACATTCCCCATGGGTTCGCGATCCAGAGCTTTGTCGATGAACTGGCGCACAAGGCCGGTGTTGATCCGCTCAAGTACCAGGTCAAATTGCTTGGCCCGGATCGACAGATCGACCCGCGCACCTTGAGCGAAGAGTGGAACTACGGCGAATCCCCAGAGCGCTATCCGATCGACACCGGGCGCATGCGCACCGTACTGGAAACCGCGGCAAAGGCTGCCGGTTGGGGACGCAAGTTACCCAAGGGGCGTGGCCTGGGGCTGGCGGTGCATTACAGCTTCGTCACCTATGTGGCCGCAGTGATCGAAGTCGAGGTCAAGGACGATGGCACGCTGATCGTGCACAAGGCTGACATCGCCGTCGATTGCGGGCCGCAGATCAACCCTGAGCGCATCCGTTCACAGTTCGAGGGCGCCTGCGTCATGGGCCTTGGTAACGCGGTGCTGGGTGAGATCAGCTTCAAGGACGGCAAGGTGCAGCAGGACAACTTCCATATGTACGAGGTCGCGCGCATGTCGCTGGCGCCGAAGGAAGTCGCGGTGCATCTGGTGACGCCACCGGGCGACGTACCGTTGGGTGGTGTCGGTGAACCGGGTGTGCCGCCGATTGCGCCGGCGCTGTGCAATGCGATTTTCGCGGCCACCGGCCAACGCATCCGCAACCTGCCAGTGCGTTATCAGTTGCAGGGCTGGCATAAGGCGCAGGCGTAATGGACAGCGTCGACCTCAACGTCCTGCGCAGCGTGCTCGAATGGCGCCGCGCCGGGCAGCGGGTGGTGCTGTTCAGCGTGGTGCAGACCTGGGGCACCGCGCCTCGGTCACCCGGCGCCATGCTGGCATTGCGTGAGGATGGCGTGGTGATCGGCTCGGTGTCGGGCGGGTGTGTCGAGGATGACTTGATCGCCCGCCTGCACGACGGGCGCATCGCTACAGATGGGCCACCGGTGCAATTGATCACCTACGGCGTTACCCGCGAAGAGGCGGCGCGGTTTGGCCTGCCTTGCGGCGGTACGCTGCGTCTGACCGAGGAGCGTGTCGGTGATCCATCATGGGTTGCCGAACTGCTCGCGCGTTGCGAAGCCCATGAAATTGTTGCCCGTGAACTGGACATTGAAACCGGTGAAGTGGTTTTGACTGGTGCCAGCAAGTCCGATTCGCTGGCGTTCGACGGCAAGACCTTGCGTGCCATCTATGGCCCGCGCTGGCGTCTGCTGTTGATCGGCGCCGGGCAGCTGTCGCGGTACGTGGCGGACATGGCGCGGTTGCTGGATTTCGAAGTGCTGATTTGCGATCCGCGCACCGAATTCGTCTACGGTTGGGAAGAGCATCACGGTCGTTTCGTCCCAGGGATGCCGGATGACGCGGTATTGAGCATTCAGACCGATGAGCGCACGGCAATTGTCGCGCTGACTCACGATCCGCGCCTGGATGACATGGCCTTGCTGACCGCCCTCGATTCGCCGGCCTTTTATGTCGGCGCGCTGGGTTCGCGGGTCAACAGTCAGAAGCGTCGGGAGAATCTGGCTCAGCTAGGTTTGTCGGAACAGGCCATCGCTCGGTTGCACGGGCCGATCGGTTTGCATATCGGCAGTCATTCGCCGGCGGAAATCGCTCTGTCCCTTTTGGCGGAAATTGTCGCGATCAAGAACGGCGTTGAATTGAAGCAGAAGAAGTCACTGGAGGGCGCATGAGTCGATCCATCGGTGTGATTGTGCTGGCGGCGGGCGAGGGCAGTCGCTTTCGCCAAGTGGCGGGTGCGGACAAGGACAAATTGCTGGCCGATTGCACCGGGCGTGATGGCGCTGTGCGCTCGGTGATCGAGCAGGTGTTGGTGAACCTCCCGGCTAGCCTCGACAAGCGCGTGCTGGTGACCACTGAGGCTCGACCGCAGGCAATGCGCATGGCGCAGGCCTATGGCTGTGATGTGGTTTCGATTGAATCGACAGGCATGGGCGACAGTATTGCTGCGGGTGTGGCGGCTTGCCCGGATGTGGATGGCTGGTTGATCGTGTTGGGAGATATGCCGTTTATCTTGCCGTCGAGCATCGAGCGGGTGGTCGCGGCGATGGCTGACGATGCGGTGAGCGTGCCGGTGCAGGATGGCGAGTTTGGGCATCCAGTGGGGTTTGGTCATTCGTTTGGTTTGGAGTTGTTGGCGTTGTCCGGTGATCGCGGGGCCAGGCCTTTGTTCAAGCAGGGAAGGGTGGTGGAAGTGGTGGTCGATGATCCAGGGGTGTTGTGGGATATCGATGTGCCTGAGGCGTTGGTGTTCAAGTAACAGCAAGATCAAAAGGCATAAAAAAGCCCCGCCTGAATCATCAGGCGGGGCTTTTTATTGGCTTAAGGAATCAGACGAGAGGTTTAGGCTCGTGTTCTTTTTCCTGGGCCTCTTCGTTGTGCTCGACCGCGTCCTGAACGGAGCGTGGTGCTTCAGCGATCACCGATTCAACCACGGCTTCTTCAGCAACCGGTGCAGGCGCTGCCTCGACCACTTCAGCAACCACTGGCTCGGCAACAACCGGAGCAGAAGCGGCGGCCAGTTCGGCTTCCTTCGCCAGACGCTCTTCTTCACGCTTGCGACGACGCACTTCACGTGGATCGTTTGGCGCGCGACCGTTTGGCGCCAGAGCGCTGACCGGAGCCGCTTCAACGACCGGAGCAGGTGCTTCGGCAACCACTGGCGCTTCGACGACCGGTGCTTCAACGACTGGCGCTGGAGCAGGTTCGGCAGCCTTGGCTTCTTCAACCACTGGCGCTTCGAATGCAGGCGCTGGTGTTTCAGCGGCGGCAGGCTCGGCAACCCAGTTGAATGCGGTCTGCTCTTCGCGAACTTCACGCACGGTTTCGGTCACGGTTTCAGCGACGGTTTCGACAACCGGCTCTGCAACAACGATTGGCGCTTCGGCGACTACTGCAGGTTCAGCAGCAGCGTCAGCAAAAGCTTCGAACTGCGGCTGAGCTTCGCGAACCGGTGCTACTTCGACTTCCGGAGCAACAGTCACTTCTACCGGAGTCGTTGCTTCAACAACCGGTGCTTCGACTGGAGCGGTTTCCAGAGTAGCGGCGGTGGCGCGTTCGGCTTGCTCGTGAGCCTGTGCTTCGGCCGGAGCGCTGATCACAGTGCTGGCGACAGCGGCGGTTACAACCAGGCCGGCAGCCAGATCGGCAGTGTCCGGCGCTTCAGCGTTTTCGCCGGACTCGGACTCTTCCGAACCTTCGATCACGTTGCCGTTGGCATCACGCTGACGCTCACGACGGTTGCTGCGACGACGCTGGCCGCGGGAGCGACGACGTGGGCGATCGCCTTCGGCGTTCTCCGAACCGTCTTCCGGCAGTTGCTCTTCGTTGCTGATCACTTCTTCTTCAGCGACGGCAGCAGCGGCCTGTTCGGCGCGCGGTTGACGCTCTTCACGCGGTGGACGCGGAGCACGTTCTTCACGTGGCTGACGGGCCGGACGCTCTTCAGCGGTCACGTCGGCAGCGGCCGCAGCAACGGGAGCGGCGTCCAGAGGCTCGCGCAGTTCACGCACACGTTCTTCACGCTCGCCACGTGGCTTGCGGTCTTCGCGCGGAGCACGTGGTGCACGTTCTTCACGAGGGGCGCGTGGTGCGCGTTCTTCGCGGGCGGCTGGGGCTTCAGTGCGGGCTTCACGCGGCTCGCGGACTTCACGGGCTTCACGGGCTTCACGTGGCTGACGCTCTTCACGCGGCTCGCGTGGGGCGCGCTCTTCACGCGGAGCACGTTCTTCGCGCGGCTTGCGTTCTTCATCGCGGCGACCGTTACGGTTGCGGCTCTGCTGACGGCCGTTGCGACGCTCTTCGTTGCGGGCCGGACGTTCGGTAGCCGGTTTTTCAACCACGACCGGAGCGGCAGGCTCTTCTTTAGTAGCGAACAGGCTGACCAGCGACTTCACCAAGCCTTTGAACAGGCTAGGCTCTGGTACGGCAACTGGAGCAGGTGCTGGTGCGGCAGGGGCGGCAGCTTCGGTCGGAACCGGAGCATTGGCGCGTGCCGGAGCAGTCTTGACCGCGGCTTCCTGGCGAACCAGGGTGCGGGTCGCAGCGGCTGGCTGGACTTCTTCGACTTCTGCAGCGGCAGCAGCGATTTCGTAGCTGGACTGGTTGGTCGCGGCTTCAGGGCTGTCGTCACGCAGGCGCTGAACTTCGAAGTGCGGCGTTTCGAGGTGATCGTTCGGCAGGATGATGATACGGGCACGGGTGCGCAGTTCGATCTTGGTGATCGAGTTGCGTTTTTCGTTGAGCAGGAACGCGGCCACCGGGATCGGCACTTGTGCGCGAACTTCAGCGGTGCGGTCTTTCAGGGCTTCTTCTTCGATCAGGCGCAGGATCGCCAGCGACAGCGATTCGACGTCACGGATGATGCCGGTGCCGTTGCAACGCGGGCAGACGATGCCGCTGCTTTCGCCCAGCGATGGACGCAGGCGCTGACGGGACATTTCCAGCAGGCCGAAGCGCGAGATGCGGCCGATCTGCACGCGAGCGCGGTCGGCTTCCAGGCATTCGCGGACTTTCTCTTCCACGGCGCGCTGGTTCTTGGCAGGGGTCATGTCGATGAAGTCGATGACGATCAGGCCGCCGATGTCGCGCAGGCGCAACTGACGGGCGATTTCTTCGGCGGCTTCAAGGTTGGTCTGCAGGGCGGTTTCTTCGATGTCGCTGCCTTTGGTGGCGCGCGCCGAGTTGATGTCGATGGACACCAGGGCTTCGGTCGGATCGATAACGATGGAGCCGCCGGAAGGCAGTTCAACGACGCGCTGGAAAGCGGTCTCGATCTGGCTTTCGATCTGGAAGCGGTTGAACAGCGGAACGCTGTCTTCGTACAGCTTGATCTTGCTGGCGTACTGCGGCATCACCTGGCGGATGAACGTCAGGGCTTCGTCCTGTGCTTCAACGCTGTCGATCAGCACTTCGCCGATGTCCTGGCGCAGGTAATCACGGATGGCGCGGATGATCACGTTGCTTTCCTGATAGATCAGGAATGGCGCGGAGCGATCCAGCGAGGCTTCTTTGATGGCGGTCCACAGTTGCAGCAGGTAGTCGAGGTCCCACTGCATTTCTTCGCTGCTGCGGCCCAGGCCGGCAGTACGCACGATCAGACCCATGTCGGCTGGTGCAACCAGGCCGTTCAGCGCTTCACGCAGTTCGTTGCGCTCTTCGCCTTCGATGCGACGGGAGATACCGCCGGCACGCGGGTTGTTCGGCATCAGTACGAGGTAGCGACCGGCCAGGCTGATGAAGGTGGTCAGGGCTGCGCCCTTGTTGCCACGTTCTTCTTTTTCGACCTGAACGATGACTTCCTGGCCTTCGCTCAGGACGTCCTTGATGTTGACGCGGCCTTCAGGAGCTTTCTTGAAGTATTCGCGGGAGATTTCTTTGAGGGGCAGGAAGCCGTGGCGCTCGGAGCCGAAATCGACAAAGGCAGCCTCAAGGCTTGGTTCGATGCGAGTGATGCGGCCTTTATAGATATTGGCCTTCTTCTGCTCGCGTGCACCGGATTCGATGTCCAGGTCGTAGAGGCGTTGGCCATCTACCAGTGCAACACGCAACTCTTCGGGTTGAGTTGCGTTAATCAGCATTCTTTTCATGTAGTACCGTCGGTTTCCGGGCTGCCGGAAACGGCGTTCGGCACACACGACTTCTCACGGTCGGTGTCAGGTGCGTCGGGAGTGGTTGGCCATTCCCGTGTCCAGCGATGTGCGACCAATTGGGCCGATACCGCGACGTACGCGTCCTGCTTGCTGTGGCTACTTAAGCACTCAGTCAGGAGGAGGAATCAACCAGCGGCTGTGGACGAGATGAAGCGTCTTGATAAAGCCTATTGCTACACAGTCCAGCGGTTGTGCATCTCCACCCTACACGTATCCCTGATAATTCGGGTGCTGCCGCGCGCAGAATCCGCAGCGGGTTGGCATTTACCGTGAGCTCCGAAAGGGGAGGTCACGCATCATGGCTAATTTAGGCAGTGTTTCCGAAGCGTTCGCTCGAGGTCATTCGCAGTTGACTGCACTTTGTGAACTGGCCTTGAATGTTTGCCTGCCAGGCGAGTTAAAACTCTGCTCGGCGGTGTGATTCAGGCCTCATGTCACCTGCGCTTGTTACAACTGCAAACTCCACCGTTACGTAGCGAAAGCCCCGTAGGACGGCCTCGCGTCCTGGTGAATTGCGTTGGTCAGGGCCGGTTTTTGACCGTGGTGCCGCTGTCCAGGCCGCTTTTGGCGGCGTTCGCGAATATAGCAGCAATGATTAAGTGCTTCAATTCCATAAAAATTGTTATCATCCGCGCCATGACAACTACTGCCCCTTCGACTCCAGGCGTTCAACTGCTTGAAGTCTCGCCGGAGTATGCCGGCCAACGAATCGACAATTTCCTCCTCGCCCGGCTCAAAGGCGTGCCCAAGACCTTGATTTACCGCATTTTGCGCAAAGGCGAAGTGCGTGTGAACAAAGGTCGGATCAAGCCCGAATACAAGCTGCAGGCCGGCGATATCGTGCGTGTGCCGCCAGTTCGCGTGCCGGAGCGTGACGAGCCGGTGCCTCTGGCCCAAGGCCTTTTGCAGCGTCTGGAAGCCTCGATTGTCTACGAAGACAAAGCGCTGATCGTGATCAACAAGCCCGCCGGCATTGCGGTTCACGGCGGCAGCGGTTTGAATTTCGGCGTAATCGAAGCCTTTCGTCAGTTGCGTCCGGATGCCAAGGAGCTGGAACTGGTTCACCGTCTCGATCGCGACACCTCCGGCCTGCTGATGATCGCCAAGAAGCGCAGCATGCTGCGTCACTTGCACGAAAAACTGCGTGGCGATGGCGTCGATAAACGCTACATGGCGCTGGTTCGCGGTAACTGGGCGACCTCGATCAAGCAGGTCAGTGCGCCGTTGCTCAAGAGCAATCTGCGCTCCGGCGAGCGCATGGTCGAAGTCAACGATGAAGGCAAAGAAGCCCTGACCGTGTTCAAGGTGCTGCGCCGCTTCGGCGATTTCGCCACTATGGTCGAGGCCAAGCCTGTTACCGGGCGTACCCACCAGATTCGCGTCCATACCTTGCACGCCGGGCATTGCATTGCCGGTGACAGCAAGTACGGCGATGACGACTTCACCAAGGAAATCCGTGATCTGGGCGGCAAGCGCCTGTTCCTGCACGCTTACATGCTGACCGTGCCCCTGCCCGATGGCGGCAAGCTGACCTTGCAGGCCCCGGTCGATGAGATGTGGGCCAAAACTGTGGAGCGCCTGAGTGCAGCACCCTGATTACAAATTGCTGATTTTTGATTGGGACGGCACGCTGGCTGATTCCATTGGTCGGATTGTCGAGGCGATGCACGTTGCGTCCGAACGTTCCGGTTTTCAGTTGCGTGACGATTTTGCCGTCAAAGGCATTATTGGTTTGGGCTTGCCGGAGGCGATACGCACGCTGTATCCCGAGATCGGCGATGCCGAGCTGATTGCATTCCGTGAGTTTTACGCTGAGCACTACATCGCCGCGGAGGCCGTACCTTCGCCGTTGTTCGAAGGTGTTGTCGAGTCGATGGCCTCGTTTCGCGATGATGGCTATCACTTGGCTGTCGCGACTGGTAAGGCCCGTCGCGGGCTGGATCGCGTACTCAAGGCGCACGGCTGGGAAGATTATTTCGATATCACCCGCGCTGCCGATGAAACTGCCAGCAAGCCGCACCCTCTGATGCTTGAGCAGATTCTCGCCCATTGCGGCGTACGTCCCGAGGAGGCGCTAATGGTCGGGGATTCGTCCTTCGATCTCGAAATGGCGCGCAACGCAGGGATGGGCTCGGTAGCGGTCAGCTATGGCGCGCAATCGATCGAGGCGTTGAAGCTATTTGAACCGCGCCTGTCGATCGACCGTTTTTCCGAATTGCATGCCTGGCTGGGGAAGCAGGCTTAATACGTTTTTGCTGGGGTGGATGGCATGACCGACGAATGGAAAGCACCGGCCAAGGCAAGTGTCGACGGCGGTGACGAGAAAAGCTGGAAGCTGTTGGAGAAGACCCTTCTGGCAGGTGTGCAGGAGCAGCGGCGCTCGCGGCGTTGGGGAATTTTCTTCAAGCTGCTGACGTTTGTTTATCTGTTTGTTGCGCTGATCCTGTTCACGCCGCTGATGGACATGGAAAAAAGCGCGACTCGCGGCGAGAACTACACCGCGCTGATCGACGTCACCGGCGTGATCGCCGACAAGGAGCCGGCCAGTGCCGACAATATTGTCGGTAGCCTGCGTGCTGCATTCGAAGACAAGAAGGTCAAGGGTGTCATCCTGCGGATCAACAGCCCGGGCGGCAGTCCGGTGCAGTCGGGTTATGTGTATGACGAGATCAAACGCCTGCGAGCGCTGCATCCGGATACCAAGTTGTATGCGGTGATCTCCGATCTCGGCGCGTCGGGTGCGTATTACATCGCCAGCGCGGCGGATCAGATCTATGCCGACAAAGCGAGTCTGGTTGGCTCCATTGGTGTGACGGCGGCGGGTTATGGCTTTGTCGGGACCATGGAGAAGCTGGGTGTCGAGCGTCGTACGTACACGTCCGGCGAGCACAAGTCGTTCCTTGATCCGTTCCAGCCACAGAAGCCTGAAGAAACTGCGTTCTGGCAAAGCGTGCTGGACACTACGCACAAGCAGTTCATCAATAGCGTCAAGCAAGGCCGTGGCGACCGTCTGAAGGACAAAGAGCATCCGGAGCTATTCTCAGGGCTGGTCTGGTCGGGCGAGCAAGCACTGCCGCTTGGGCTGATTGATGGCTTGGGTAATGCCAGTTCCGTGGCGCGTGACGTGATCGGCGAGAAAGAGCTGGTGGATTTCACTGTTCAGGAATCACCGTTCGACCGTTTCTCGAAGAAGCTTGGTGCCAGCGTGGCTGAGCAGTTGGCGATGTGGATGGGTTTCCACGGGCCTTCGTTGCGCTGAGTTGTCGATGCATAAAAAAACCGGCCTTGATGGCCGGTTTTTTGTGGTCATGGGATTTGCACGCCCTCGACCAGCAGCATGTCGATCAGGCGAATCAGCGGCAGGCCGATCAGGCTGGTGGCGTCCGGGCCTTCAGTGGACTGGAACAGGCTCACGCCGAGGCCTTCGGCCTTGAAGCTGCCTGCGCAGTCGTAAGGCTGTTCGATGCGCAGGTAGCGCTCGATGCGAGCCATGTCGAGTTGGCGCATGTGTACGGTGAATGGCACGCAATCGACCTGACATTGGCCGGTCTGGCTATTGAGAAGGGCCAGGCCGGTCAGGAAGGTCACGCTGGCGCCGCTGGCAGCCAACAGTTGATCGCGGGCCTTCTCGAAGGTGTGCGGCTTGCCGATGATCTGAGCGCCGAGGACGGCCACCTGGTCTGAGCCGATAATCAGATGAGCGGGATGGCGGTCGGCAAGTGCGCGGGCTTTTTGTTCGGCGAGGCGTTTGACCAGGTCGATTGCCGATTCGCCGGGGCGGTGACTTTCATCGATGTCTGGCGAACTGCAGGCGAACGGCAGGTGCAGGCGGGCGAGTAATTCGCGGCGATAAGTCGAGCTTGAAGCGAGTAATAAAGGCAGCATTCGCGTCTCCTGAGGCAGGTGCGGATTCTAGCGGAGGCACGCAAGTGACGGACAGGGCACAATTTCCTTTGACATGGGTGGGTGCATCCCTATAATGCTGCGCCTATGTTGAATGACCCGATTCCACCTCACGTTGACCCGCGCAAATTGGCTGACCGTGGCACCACCCTTCAAGGTGAACTGCTGCTGGCCGATTTGAAGAGACTCTGCGACCCGCTTTCCGACAATGTCGGTACGGTGCAGGCGAAATTCGTTTTTGAACGAGATGAACGTAAATCTGTGGTAATCCACAGCTTTATCGACACCGAAGTCAAAATGGTTTGCCAGCGTTGTCTTGAGCTGGTCACCCTGCCGATCCACAGCGAATGCAGTTACGCTGTAGTGAAGGAGGGTGCGAATACCCAGTCGTTACCGAAAGGTTATGACGTGCTGGAACTGGGCGAAGATCCATTGGATCTGCAGTCACTGGTCGAGGAAGAGCTTTTGCTCGCTTTGCCCATTGTGCCTGCTCATCATCCGGAAGAATGCCAGCAGCCGGCGGGAGCAGATGAGCCCGAACCGAGCGAGGACGAGGTAACGCGGTCCAACCCGTTCAGTGTATTGGCGCAGTTAAAGCGTGACCCAAACGTTTAGGAGTTAATCAATTATGGCTGTTCAGCAGAACAAAAAATCCCGCTCTGCCCGTGACATGCGCCGTTCGCACGACGCTCTCGAGGCTAGCACCCTGTCTGTAGAAAAAACCACTGGTGAAGTTCACCTGCGTCACCACGTATCGCCAGAAGGCGTATACCGTGGCCGTAAAGTGATCGACAAGGGCGCTGACGAGTAATCACTTGTCCGCTCAAGTCATCGCGATTGACGCAATGGGCGGGGACTTCGGTCCCCGCAGCATTGTTCAGGCCAGCCTTGCTTGCCTGTCTGCTACGCCCTCGCTGCACCTGACCCTCGTCGGTCAACCCTCCCTTCTTGAAGAATTGATCAACGGCCAATCGGCTGCCGATCGCGCGCGCCTGACGATTTTTCCGGCGTCCGAGGTCATCACGATGGACGAAAAGCCGACTCAGGCCTTGCGTGGCAAGCCCGATTCGTCGATGCGTGTCGCCCTTGAGCTGGTGCGCGATGGCAAGGCCCAGGCCTGCGTCAGTGCCGGCAATACCGGTGCGCTGATGGCTTTGTCACGATTTGTACTCAAGACGTTGCCCGGCATCGACCGGCCGGCGATGGTTGCTGCTATCCCCACTCAGAAAGGTTATTGCCAGTTACTCGACCTGGGCGCCAACGTAGATTGCAGCGCAGAGCACCTTTTGCAGTTTGCGGTGATGGGGTCGGTGGCCGCGCAGACGCTCGGTATTGCCCGTCCACGCGTGGCGTTGCTGAATATCGGCACCGAGGACATCAAAGGCAATCAGCAAGTCAAGCTGGCTGCGACTCTGCTCCAGGCTGCCCGAGGCATCAATTACATCGGTTTCGTCGAAGGTGACGGGTTGTATCGTGGCGAAGCGGACGTCGTGGTCTGCGATGGATTTGTCGGGAATATCCTGCTCAAGTCCAGTGAAGGCCTGGCGACGATGATTGCTGCGCGCATCGAGGCGCTGTTCAAAAAGAATCTTGCCTCCCGCGCTGTCGGTGCCCTGGCGTTGCCGCTGATGAAGCGGTTGCAGGCTGATCTGGCGCCGGCGCGACATAATGGCGCAAGCTTCCTCGGCTTGCAGGGTATCGTGGTGAAAAGTCACGGTTCGGCTGGGGTTCAGGGCTTTCAGAGTGCGATTTCCCGTGCCCTGATCGAGATTCAGGAGAATCTTCCCGAGCGCCTCCACGGTCGTCTGGAGGATTTGTTGTCTTAGGCGTTTTCGTCGGACAATGCTTAAATGTGACCGCTCGGTTCAAAGGGCCATCCAACTGTCAGTTTCTTGCGTCCCCAAGCGGGGCGTCATTCTCCGACGACAAGATCATTAGGGGCTTGTTACATGTCTGCTTCCCTCGCATTCGTCTTTCCAGGACAGGGTTCGCAGTCCCTCGGCATGCTGGCCGAGCTGGGCGCGCAACATCCGCTGATCCTCGAAACTTTCAAAGAAGCATCCGATGCTCTGGGCTATGACCTGTGGGCACTGACCCAGCAGGGTCCGGAAGAGCTGCTCAATCAAACCGATAAAACCCAACCGGCCATTCTGACCGCCTCGATCGCCCTGTGGCGTCTGTGGCTGGCTGAAGGTGGTGCGCGTCCGGCCTTTGTTGCCGGTCACAGCCTGGGTGAATACAGCGCCCTGGTTGCTGCTGGCAGTCTGACGCTGGCTGACGCGGTGAAACTCGTCGAGCGCCGTGGTCAACTGATGCAGGAAGCTGTTCCGGCCGGGCAGGGCGGCATGGCTGCCATTCTCGGTCTGGAAGATGCCGATGTGCTGGCTGCCTGCGCCGAAGCGGCACAAGGCGAAGTCGTCAGTGCCGTCAACTTCAACTCGCCTGGCCAGGTCGTGATTGCCGGTGCCAAGGCTGCCGTTGAGCGTGCCATCGAAGGTTGCAAGGCCCGTGGCGCCAAGCGCGCCATGCCGCTGCCGGTGAGCGTGCCGTCGCACTGCGAACTGATGCGTCCGGCTGCCGAGCGCTTTGCCGAATCCATCGCCGCCATCGACTGGCAGGTGCCGCAGATCCCGGTGGTGCAGAACGTCAGCGCGCAAGTGCCGGCCGATCTGGAAACCCTCAAGCGTGATCTGCTCGAACAACTGTACAAGCCGGTTCGCTGGGTCGAGTCGGTACAGACTCTGGCCGCGAAGGGCGCGACCAATCTGGTCGAATGCGGTCCGGGCAAAGTGCTGGCCGGTCTGAACAAACGTTGCGCCGAAGGCGTTGCGACTTCCAACCTCAATACCCCAGACGCTTTCGCTGCCGCTCGCGCAGCGCAAGCCTGAATCAGGAGAAGCTTGCATGAGTCTGCAAGGTAAAGTTGCACTGGTAACCGGTGCAAGCCGCGGTATCGGCCAGGCTATCGCACTGGAACTGGGTCGTCAGGGCGCCATCGTTGTTGGCACCGCGACCTCTGCCAAGGGTGCCGAGGCGATTGCCGCCACTCTGAAAGAGCACGGCATTCAGGGCACCGGTCTGGAACTGAACGTGACCAGTGACGAGTCGGTCAGCAAGGTGATCGCGAGCATTCAGGAACAGTTCGGTGCGCCGGCGATTCTGGTCAATAATGCCGGTATCACCCGCGATAACCTGATGATGCGCATGAAAGACGATGAATGGTACGACGTGATCGATACCAACCTGAACAGTCTATATCGCCTGTCCAAGGGCGTTCTGCGCGGCATGACCAAGGCGCGTTGGGGTCGAATTATCAGTATTGGCTCGGTGGTGGGTGCCATGGGCAACGCAGGCCAAGTAAACTATGCAGCCGCCAAGGCCGGTCTGGAAGGTTTCAGCCGTGCAATGGCGCGTGAAGTCGGTTCGCGTTCGATTACGGTCAACTCGGTAACCCCAGGGTTTATCGACACCGATATGACCCGCGAGCTGCCTGAAGCACAGCGTGAAGCCTTGCAGACGCAGATTCCGCTGGGTCGTCTGGGACAAGCTCAAGAGATCGCGTCTGTGGTCGCTTTTCTTGCATCCGACGGTGCGGCATACGTTACTGGGGCTACAATCCCGGTGAACGGTGGGATGTACATGTAAGTAAAATGTGACGGATTGCTTCAAAAAAATGTCATACGAGCTGTCTAAAATCCGTTATAAAGCTGCAATCTATTTATAGGCAGAGGGTCGCAGGGTTTGAGGAGTGAAGCTTTCAGTTGAAAAGCTGAAAAGTCTTTCTATACACTTACCCACTGGCCAGCTGCCTGAATTTGTCCATTAGGAGTGAAAACAAGGTATGAGCACCATCGAAGAGCGCGTCAAGAAAATCGTTGCCGAGCAACTGGGTGTTAAAGAAGAAGAAGTGGTCAACACCGCTTCCTTCGTAGAAGACCTGGGTGCCGACTCCCTTGACACCGTTGAGCTGGTGATGGCTCTGGAAGAGGAATTCGAGACCGAAATCCCTGACGAAGAAGCTGAGAAGATCACTACTGTACAAGCTGCAATCGATTACGTTACTAACCACCAGGCTTAATAGCTTGTAATCGTTGCTTGCTGTCATGGAAAAACCGCACTGCCATCATGGCGTGCGGTTTTTTCTTTAGGCCTGATGCAAAATCGTCATTTGAAAAAGGAGAGTGCTGTGTCGCGTAGACGCGTCGTAGTCACCGGTATGGGTATGTTGTCGCCACTGGGCACGGATGTGCCGAGCAGTTGGCAGGGCATTCTGGCTGGCCGCAGTGGCATTGGTCTGATCGAACACACCGACCTTTCTGCCTATTCCACCCGCTTTGGCGGCTCGGTGAAGGGCTTCAATGTCGAGGAATACCTGTCGGTCAAGGAAGCGCGCAAGCTCGATCTGTTCATTCAGTACGGTCTCGCGGCGGGCTTTCAAGCCGTACGCAATGCCGGTCTGGAAGTCACTGACGCCAACCGTGAACGCATTGGCGTGGCCATGGGCTCGGGGATCGGCGGTCTGACCAACATCGAAGAAACCAGCCGTACTCTGCATGAGACGGGCCCGCGTCGAATTTCTCCATTCTTCGTGCCAGGCTCGATCATCAATATGATTTCCGGTTTCCTGTCCATCCATCTGGGTGCACAGGGGCCTAACTACGCCATCGCCACAGCGTGTACCACTGGTACGCACTGCATCGGCATGGCAGCGCGCAACATCATGTACGACGAAGCCGACGTGATGATCGCCGGCGGCGCCGAAATGGCCGCGTGCGGTCTGGGTATGGGTGGCTTCGGCGCATCCCGTGCGCTGTCGACCCGCAACGACGAGCCAACTCGCGCCAGTCGTCCGTGGGACAAGGGCCGTGACGGCTTTGTGTTGTCCGACGGTGCCGGTGCTCTGGTGCTCGAAGAACTCGAGCACGCCAAGGCGCGCGGCGCGACCATCTACGCCGAGCTGATCGGTTTTGGCACCAGTGGCGATGCGTTCCACATGACTTCGCCCCCCGCCGATGGCGCCGGTGCGGCTCGTTGCATCACCAATGCGCTGCGCGATGCAAAAATCAACGCCGATCAAGTGCAATACATCAACGCGCACGGTACTTCGACCTCGGCCGGCGACCTCGCCGAAGCCAACGCGATCAAGTCGGTGTTTGGCGATCACGCCTACAAGCTGGCGGTCAGTTCGACTAAGTCCATGACAGGTCACCTGTTGGGTGCGGCGGGCGCAGTCGAGGCGATCTTCAGCGTACTGGCGATCAACAGTCAGGTGGCACCACCGACCATCAACCTCGAAGAGCCTGATGAGGGCTGTGATCTCGATTTTGTGCCGCACACCGCGCGCAACATGGACATCGATGTCGTGCTCTCCAACTCCTTCGGTTTTGGCGGCACCAACGGCACCTTGGCGTTCCGTCGGTTCGCGGGCTGATGGACAGCTGGGTCGACGGTCAACCGGCTGACGCTCTGTCGCTGAAAGATCGCGGCCTGGCTTACGGCGATGGTCTGTTCGAGACCATTGCCGTGCGTGGCGGCCAACCGTTATTGCTGGATCGACACCTGATGCGATTGGCCGATGGCTGCACGCGTCTGGCCATCGAGGCCGATATCGAACTGATTCGCCAGGAGCTGCTGAGCTACGCGGCAGCGATGAGCGAGGGCGTGCTCAAGCTCATCCTCACCCGTGGCGACGGTTTGCGCGGTTATGCGCCCGATCCCGCGGCGCCGGGCCGACGCATTCTGCAAGGCAACCCACCCGCCGCTTATCCCGCCGTCCATGCCGAACAGGGCGTTCGCCTGTTTCCGTGCAGCACGCGATTGTCCAAACAACCTTTGCTGGCTGGACTCAAACACCTCAATCGACTGGAACAAGTGCTCGCTCGCGCCGAATGGCAAGACAGCGAACACGCCGAAGGCTTGATGCTCGATCAGGCTGGTCGGGTCATTGAAGGTGTTTTCAGCAATCTGTTTCTGGTGCGTGACGGTGTATTGGTCACGCCCGATCTGAAGCGTTGCGGTGTCGCTGGTGTGATGCGCGCAGAAATATTGTTTCAGGCCGAGTCATTGGCCATCCCCACTCAAATCGCCGACATCAGCCTTGATCAACTGCAATGGGCCGATGAAGTGTTTGTCTGCAACAGCGTCTATGGCGTCTGGCCGGTACGTGCCTACGCTGCACTGAGCTGGCCGGTTGGCCCGCTCACCCGTAAACTGCAAACCATTTCCCGCGCCCTACTGGATGCCTGATTCGTGAGACGTAAACTTTTGCTGCTGCTGGAAACCGGACTGGTTCTGGCAGGGCTGTTGTTGGGCGCCAGCGCCTGGAAGATTCACTCCGCACTGGAACAGCCTCTGAACATCACGCAGGAAGAACTGCTGGATGTGCCGAAAGGCTCCACACCGACCCGTACCTTCCTCGAACTTGAAACCGATGGCGTCATCAAGGACGCTTTCTGGCTTCGGGTCTATTGGCGTTTCAATCTTGCCGGTACGCCGATCCACACCGGTGAATACCGCATGCAACCCGGCATGACCGTCAATGGACTGATCGATTCGTGGAAGCGTGGCGATGTGGTGCAGTACAGCCTGACCCTGGTTGAAGGCTGGAACTTCCACCAGGTGCGCGCCGCTTTGGCGAAAGATGAAAAGATCGAGCAGACCCTCAATGGTTTGAGCGACAGTGACGTGATGGCGAAGATTGGCCACAAGGGCTTGTTCCCGGAAGGCCGTTTCTTCCCTGATACCTACCGCTTCGTGCGCGGAGTTTCTGATACCGAACTGCTGAAAAAGGCTTTTGATCGTCTTGATGAAGTGCTGGCCAAGGAGTGGGAAAAGCGCTCCGTCGATGCGCCTTACAAGGAACCCTATCAAGCGCTGATCATCGCCTCGCTGGTCGAGAAAGAAACCGGTGTGCCGCAAGAGCGCGGTGAGATTGCCGGGGTTTTCGTGCGCCGGATGGCGCTTGGTATGCAGTTGCAGACCGATCCCACCGTGATCTACGGTTTGGGTGATCGCTACACCGGCAAGTTGACTCGCGCTCATCTCAAGGAGCCGACGCCGTATAACACCTATGTGATTCCTGGCTTGCCGCCGACGCCGATTGCGATGGTCGGGCGCGAAGCGATTCATGCGGCACTGAACCCGGTGGAAGGTAGCAGTCTCTATTTTGTAGCTCGTGGCGACGGCAGCCATGTGTTCTCTGACGACCTCGATGCCCATAACAGCGCGGTGCGAGAGTTCCAACTCAAGCGACGTGCGGATTACCGCTCAAGCCCGGCGCCAGTGACGACGCCTGAAGCGGCTCCGGCCACTGAGGAAGCGATTCCGGCGGCATCACCGGACACTGCGCCAGAGTCGCTGCCATCGGTTCCTCCCCAGGAACCTGCACCGGACGCAGCAGCACCACAAAACACGCAATGACTTTGATTAAGGACTGCCTGTGACTGGCTTGTTTATTACCCTGGAAGGGCCGGAAGGCGCCGGTAAAAGCACCAACCGCGAATACCTCGCCGAGCGCCTGCGCGCCGCCGGTATCGAAGTGGTGCTGACCCGCGAGCCCGGCGGAACACCGTTGGCCGAGCGGATTCGCGACGTGCTGCTGGCCCCGGCCGACGAAGTCATGAACCCGGACACTGAGCTGTTGCTGGTATTCGCCGCGCGCGCTCAGCATCTGGCTGAAGTGATCCGCCCGGCACTGGCACGCGGTGCGGTGGTGTTGTGCGATCGTTTCACTGATTCGACTTACGCCTATCAGGGCGGCGGCCGCGGTTTGTCGCTGGAGCGGATCGCCGCGCTGGAAACCTTTGTGCAAGGTGATCTGCGTCCGGACCTGACCCTGATTTTCGACCTGCCGGTAGAAATCGGTCTGGCTCGCGCCAGCGCTCGTGGTCGTCTCGATCGTTTCGAGCTGGAAGGCCGGGCATTTTTTGAAGCGGTGCGTAGCGCATTCCTGAAGCGGGCTGAAGCCGATCCTGCGCGCTATGTGCGGATCGACGCCGGTCAGCCATTGGTCAAGGTTCAGCAATCGCTGGATACGTTGCTCCCGAACTTGCTGGAGCTGGCCCGTGGCTGAGGCCTACCCATGGCAAGACAGCCTCTGGCAGCAACTGGCCGGACGTAAGCAGCACGCACATGCCTATCTGATGCATGGCCCGGCCGGGATCGGCAAACGGGCATTGGCGGAGCGGTTGATGGCCAGTCTGCTGTGCCAGCGGCCCACGCCCGAAGCGTGCGGCGAATGCAAATCCTGTCTGTTGCTCAGGGCCGGGAGCCACCCGGACAATTACATCCTCGAGCCGGAAGAAGCCGACAAGGCAATCAAGGTCGATCAGGTGCGCGATCTGGTCAGTTTCGTGGTGCAGACCGCGCAACTGGGCGGGCGCAAGGTGGTGCTGATCGAGCCGGTGGAGTCGATGAACATCAACGCGGCCAACGCCTTGCTCAAAAGTCTTGAAGAGCCTTCCGGCGATACCGTGCTGTTGCTGGTCAGTCACCAGCCGAGCCGTTTGTTGCCGACGATCAAGAGCCGGTGCGTGCAGCAGGCCTGTCCGCTGCCGGGCGAGGCCATGAGCCTGCAATGGCTGGCGCAGGCGCTGCCGGAATGTTCGGCAGAGGAGCGTGTTGAGCTGTTGACGTTGGCGGCCGGTTCGCCACTGGCGGCGGTCAGTCTTCAGTCCCAAGGCGTTCGCGAACAGCGTGCGCAGGTAGTTGAAGGGGTGAAGAAACTGCTCAAGCAGCAGCAATCGCCGACGCAACTGGCCGAAGAGTGGAAAAGCATTCCGATGCTGCGTCTGTTCGACTGGTTCTGCGACTGGTCGAGCTTGATCCTGCGTTATCAACTGACTCAGGATGAAGCCGGGCTCGGTCTGACCGACATGCGCAAAGTGGTGCAGTACCTCGCGCAGAAAAGTGCGCAGGGTAAAGTGCTCGATATTCAGGACTGGATTCTCGCTCAACGGCAGAAAGTCATGAGCAAGGCCAACCTTAATCCGGCGTTGCTGCTGGAAGCGTTGTTGGTGCAATGGGCAGGATTGCCTGGCCAAAGATAAGAATGTGTACCTAGACTCTGAACATCAGCAGTGGAGGTCAACATGAATGAACCCGTCAGCCCGGGGCCGCGCAACGGCATTTTGTCCCTGACCATCAAGGACAAGTCAGTGCTTTACGCGGCCTACATGCCGTTCATCAAGAACGGTGGTCTGTTCATCCCGACCAACAAGAGCTACAAGTTGGGCGATGAGGTGTTCATGTTGCTGAACCTGATGGACGAGGCGGAGAAGATTCCGGTGGCCGGTAAAGTCGCCTGGATTACCCCCAAAGGTGCGCAAGGCAACCGCGCAGCGGGGGTCGGCGTGCAGTTCAACGATGGCGACAACACCGCGCGCAGTCGCATCGAAACCCATCTGGCCGGAGCCCTCAAGTCCGACCGTCCCACTCATACGATGTAAGTTGCAGTCTCTTTTATGCTCGTAGATTCCCATTGTCACCTTGATCGCCTCGACCTCGCCGCCCATGACGGCTCGCTGGATGCTGCACTCGATGCAGCCCGCGAACGCGGGGTAGGGCACTTTCTGTGCATCGGCGTCAGCGCCGACAACGCCGCTGACGTCAAAGCCCTGGCCGACCGATACGAAGACGTCGACTGTTCGGTCGGGGTGCATCCGTTGGATGTGCAGCCCGGCGCGGCGCCAGCGCTGGGTTGGTTGCTGCACGAACTCAATCACCCGAAAGTGGTGGCGATCGGCGAAACCGGTCTGGACTATCACTACGAGCCGGAAGCCGCCGATCTGCAACAGGCGTCGTTCCGCCTGCACCTGCAAGCGGCGCAGCAGACCGGCAAGCCGGTGATCATCCATACCCGTGGCGCCCGCGCCGATACCCTTGAGCTGCTACGTGAAGCAGCGTTGCCCCAGGCCGGCGTACTGCATTGCTTTACCGAAGACTGGGACATGGCCAAAGCAGCGCTGGACATGGGTTATTACATTTCGCTGTCGGGCATTGTCACGTTCCGCAATGCCGACGCCTTGCGCGATGTGGCAAGCAAAGTCCCTGCGGATCGCCTGCTGGTGGAGACCGATTCGCCGTATCTGGCGCCAATCCCGTATCGCGGCAAACCGAACCTGCCGCAGTATGTGCGCGAAGTGGCCGAGTTTCTGGCGATGCTGCGCGGCGAAAACTATGAGCGTTTCGCCGAGCAGACCACCGAGAACTTCAAGCGGTTGTTCCCGTTGGCCCATGTAAAAGGCTGAATCGCAGGCAAAAAAAACCCGGGTTCTGGGGGGTGAATCCGGGTTAAGACCATTAGGAGTAAAACAAAGGCACGCGGTCCTTTGGTACCTTTATCGGCGCGGCACTTGGGGGAGATGCCGCCCGACAGTTCAAGTATTGATCAGTCTGGCGTGCAGTCCAGTTAGCCGGTCGGGGTTTTTAAACAAATTTGGAATACGTTCGCTTCAGTTGAGTTCTCATTGCACCCCAAACGTTCCCAAAACGAACAAGAAACACAGATATGGTCGGATGATCCGTGCATTTTTGCGCAAGTTAGGCATAATACGCGGCTTCGAATTTTGACCCTTCAGACCTTTTCTTATGCACAAAGAACCTCGTAAGGTCCGTGAGTTTCGTCGCCGCGAGCAAGAAATTCTCGATACCGCGCTCAAGCTGTTCCTCGACCAAGGTGAAGACAGTGTCACCGTCGAGATGATTGCTGATGCCGTGGGTATCGGCAAAGGCACGATTTACAAGCACTTCAAGTCCAAGGCCGAGATCTATTTGCGCCTGATGCTCGATTACGAGCGCGATTTGAACGAGCTGCTGCATTCCGCCGATGTCGACAAGGACAAGGAAGCGCTGTCCCGCGCCTACTTCGAATTCCGCATGCGTGACCCTCAGCGTTATCGCCTGTTTGATCGCCTCGAAGAAAAGGTGGTCAAGGGCAATCAGGTGCCGGAGATGGTCGAGGAGCTGCACAAGATCCGTGCCTCGAATTTCGAACGCCTCACCTTGCTGATCAAGGGCCGCATCAGCGAAGGCAAGCTGGAAGATGTGCCGCCGTATTTCCACTATTGCGCTTCCTGGGCGTTGGTGCACGGCGCAGTGGCGCTGTATCACTCGCCGTTCTGGAGCAATGTGCTGGAAGATCAGGAAGGTTTCTTCCAGTTCCTGATGGATATCGGTGTGCGCATGGGCAACAAGCGCAAGCGCGACCCGGAAACGCCGAGCAGCTGAGCCATTCACTTCCCTTATTGCGCCATGATTTCGCTACATGGCGCAGTACCGCAGGAATATACTCAGGCATAGGGCTTGCTAAAACTTGATTTGTGAGTCAAGTTTTAGTGGCTCGATTTTCAATCGCCGGAGTGATCATGATCGTTGACCGTCAAGGCAGGCGTTTTCGCAATTTGCGGATCAGTCTGACCTCAGCCTGCAATTACGCCTGTACCTACTGCGTGCCCAACGGCAAGCGGCTGGTCGCTGCGCAGGATGAACTGTCGGCCGAAGCCATGGCACGCGGCGTGGCCTATCTGATCGAAGCCGCAGGCATCGAGCGCCTGCGTATTACCGGTGGCGAGCCGCTGGTCAGCCCCAAACTCGAATCGTTCATGACCGCCGTCGGTAAGATGGGGCTGGACGACATCAGTCTGACCACCAATGGTCAGCTGCTCGCCAAAAAGCTCCCGCTGCTGGTAGACGCCGGTCTGCGCCGGATCAATGTTTCCCTCGATACTCTCGACGCCAGTGCGTTTCGCAGTATTGCCCGTGGTGGCGACCTGGCCACAGTGCTCAACGGCATGGATCAGGCCGCAACGGCGGGGATGAAGATCAAGGTCAACATGGTGCCGTTGCGCGGGCAGAATCTCGATCAGGTGATGCCGCTGCTTGATTACTGTCTTGAGCGTGGATTTGAACTGCGTTTCATCGAGCTGATGCGCATGGGCCACCTGGCCAAAGACTCCAATGCCTTCCTGCAACAGTTTGTCAGTCTGCAACAGTTGCTGGAGCTGATTGGCGAGCGTTATGAGTACGCGCAAACCGATGCGCCCGTGGACGCCACGGCCGTGCGTTACTCTATTCCCGGGTTGGGTAACTTCGGCGTGATTGCCAACGAAAGCGTGCCGTTTTGCCGGACGTGCTCGCGGTTGCGCTTGTCGTCGACCGGTTGGTTGCACGGTTGCCTGTCGTCGAGCAATCGCCATTACGTCGGCGATCTGCTGGACAAACCACGTCATCAAGCGCTGCCGGCGCTGCAAAGGCTGCTGGTCAAAGCCTTGGGTGACAAGCAGGAAGTGGCGTTCTCTGGCGGCGCGACGGTCATGAAAATCATCGGCGGCTGAAGAACCGCATTCGCCATACCCACGAGCTGGCGCAAAAGCTGCATTCAACGGCCATTCGCCGGTTTTCCGTCACCGGCTTCTGGAGGATGAGGATGCGTAGCCTGGTTTTGCTGCTGGCCGTTTTGGCGCTTGGCGGCTGCATGAATGTCAGCGATATGGCCGAAGGCACTCGCTACCACATGAGCGACGCGGGGCTGCTGGATCACAGCGACAGCCGCCGCGTGAACAACTTCCGCATTCAGCCGGACTCGTTCATCTACATCGCGCAGGGCGCCTTTGCACCACCGGGTGGTTCGTATCCGCGACCGAACGTGGTGGCAGAGGAAGCCTTCAAGGGTTTTGTCGAGTATTTCCCGATGGTCCGTCGCGCGCGCGCGCCCGAAGGCCTTGATCAGGCAATGGGTGAAGCCCGCGATGCGGGTGCTCATTACCTGCTGTACACGCGTTTCGCCAAGGCCGACGACCGCATTGGTAACTCCGATGAATGGCTCGATCAGGAGTACGTGGATCGCCTGGGCATCGATGGCGGCGTGATTCAGATCATGTTGATCGAGACCAGCACCCAGTATTTGATTGATACTGCACGTATCAAGAGTCGTGGCGGTTTACTGACGTTCCACGACAACAAACCCGAAGACCTGATCGGCCCTCCGCTTGCTCAATATGCACGCAGCCTGTTGGGGGTCGGCGACCAATAAGCCAAGGAGTACGCCATGAGTGGCCCGCAAAAAGCCAATGACCTGTTGGGACAGATCCCCAAAACCAAAGGCCTGCCGCCGGTGCACTTGTGGAATCCGGACTTCTGCGGCGACATCGACATGCGCATCGCCCGAGACGGCACCTGGTATTACCTGGGCACGCCGATCGGGCGCAAGCCGATGGTCAAGTTGTTCTCCACGATCATTCGCCGCGACGGCGATGATTATTTCCTGATTACCCCGGTCGAAAAGGTCGGGATCAAAGTCGACGACGCGCCGTTTGTAGCGATTGCCGTGGAGGTTGAAGGCGAGGGCGAGGCGCAGGTGTTGCGTTTTACCACCAACGTCGACGAAACCGCCGAGGCGGGGCCCGAGCATCCGATCCGCGTCGAGATTGATCCCGCCACGCAAGAGCCTGCGCCATACGTGCACGTGCGCACCAACCTCGAAGCGCTGATCCACCGCAATGTGTTCTACCAATTGGTGGAGTTGGCGGTCAGTCGCGAAATCGATGGCCAGCGCTGGCTGGGGGTTTGGAGCAGCGGCGAGTTCTTCCGCATCGGCTTGGAGCCCTAAAAGATCGCAGCCTTCGGCAGCTCCTACATTTGGAATGCAATCTCCTGTAGGAGCTGCCGAAGGCTGCGATCTTTTTTGTCGTTGACACTCAATCGTATGATGATTAGCGTAGGCATCCATCGCGATCCGCTTTGAGGTGTTCATGTCCAGCAGCTTTCATGCGTCAACGGTCGACTGGCTCGGCAGTTGGATCGCCGCTGGTCAGGTGAAACCTGGGCAGACCATCAAGGTCGAGGCCGATCTGGGCGAACAGCTCGGGGTTAGCCGCACGGTCATCCGCGAAGCCATCAAAACCCTCGTCGCCAAAGGCATGCTTGAAGTCGGGCCGAAAGTCGGTACTCGCGTCTTGCCGGTGCGGCGCTGGAATCTGTTCGATCCGCAAGTCGTCGGTTGGCTGTCGCGCAACGGCCTGCCGGAAAACTTCGTTGATGACCTGCTTGATTTGCGCCGCACCATCGAACCCATGGCCGTGCGCTGGGCTTGCGAGCGAGCGACCCTCGAACAGATCGAGGCGGTGCAACTGGCCTATAACGCGCTGGAGCGGGCGGTCGACAGCAGCAAGGATTACAACCGCGCCGACCAGACGTTCCACGAATGCATTCTCGCTGCCAGCCACAATCAGTTCATCGAACAAATGGTCCCGGCCCTAGGCGCCTTGCTTGCGGTGTCGTTCGAAGTCTCCGCCGCCGACCCCGATGAACTGCGTCGCACCTTGCCGATCCACAAAGACATGGCCGACGCCATCGCCGCTCGCGATTCCGCGCGGGGCGTATGGGCCTGCATGACGCTGATCGACAATGCGGACCTGGCGATCAAACGCTTTTACCCCAAAGTCATGGCTGACAAAAAAGCCGGCTAAATACCCACACACTAAAAACAACAAAGAAGGATCGCCATGACCTGGACCGCACTGACCCAACACCGCGCCAAACTCGGCGAAGGCCCGTTCTGGGACGCACCGACGCAGGCGCTGTACTGGGTCGATATTGCTGGCAAGCAAGCCCTGCGCCTGGTCGGCCAGAACGTGCAGATCTGGCAAATGCCCGAGCATGTGTCGGCGTTCATTCCTTGTGCCAGCGGTGATGCGCTGGTGACTCTGAGCAGTGGCGTCTATCGCCTCGATCTCGATTCTCCGGGACTCGACCCGCGCCTGACCCTGTTCTGCGTTGCTGATCCGCAACCCGGCAACCGCGCCAACGAAGCTCGCTGTGATGCCCTGGGCCGGTTATGGCTCAGCACCATGCAAAACAACATCGGCGAGCAGGGCGAAGACCTGCCGATCATCCGCCGCTCGGGTGGACTGTTCCGTATTGATCCGGACAAACGCGTCACGCCGCTGCTGCGCGGTTTGGGGATTCCCAACACGCTGCTGTGGAGCGACGACGGCAGCACGCTGCTGTTCGGTGACAGCCTCGACAGCACGCTTTATCGCTATTTCGTTCACACCGACGGCAATCTCGACACCGCTTACATCTGGTACGGCCCCGATCAACAGGGCGGTCCGGACGGTTCGGCGATGGATAGTGAAGGCTATGTGTGGAACGCGCGTTGGGACGGCAGTTGTCTGCTGCGCTTGACGCCTGAAGGCAAAATCGATCGCAAGATTGAATTGCCGGTCAGTCGGCCGACCAGTTGCGTATTCGGCGGCGAAGATCTGAAAACCCTGTACATCACCAGCGCCCACAGCCCACTCAACCATCCATTGGACGGCGCCGTGCTGTCATTGCGGGTCGATGTCGCAGGAAAGCTCTGTACGCGTTTTGCGGGCTAAATCCCAAAATATGGGATGTAAAATTATATATTGAGATTATTTGCTGGTCGGGTTTATAGTCGGCTCCAGCAGTAACACGCACTCACACTTAAAAAGAACAAAACAGGTGAAGTGATGCAGCGAATTTCTATCGCACTCCTCAACGGAGTCGGCGTCTCGCAACAGCTCAATGCTGTCATCGGCGCCTGCCTGGTTTGTTTCAAACGCTTTCCAGACCGGACATCGTCAGATGCCCGGTTTTTTTGCGCTTGCGAACAGGAGTCCTGATTCATGGCTGAACCTCTTTCCCTGCCGCCGGTGCCCGCACCGCCCAAGGGTGAGCGCCTGAAAAACAAAGTCGTGCTGCTGACCGGCGCTGCCCAAGGCATCGGTGAAGCCATCGTCGCGGCCTTCGCCTCGCAGCAAGCGAAACTGCTGATCAGCGATATTCAAGTCGAGAAGGTCGAGAAGGTTGCCGCCCACTGGCGCGAGCAGGGCGCGGACGTGCAGGCGCTCAAGGCAGATGTGTCGCGCCAGAAGGATCTCCACGCCATGGCCAGACTCGCCGTCGAACGGCATGGGCGCATCGACGTGTTGGTCAACTGCGCAGGCGTCAACGTGTTCCGTGATCCGCTGCAGATGAGCGAAGAAGACTGGCATCGCTGTTTCGCCATTGATCTGGACGGCGCCTGGTACGGTTGCAAAGCGGTATTGCCGCAGATGATCGAGCAGGGCGTTGGCAGCATCATCAACATCGCCTCGACCCATTCTTCACACATCATTCCCGGTTGCTTCCCGTACCCGGTGGCCAAGCACGGCTTGCTCGGTCTGACCCGTGCGCTGGGCATCGAATACGCGGCCAAGGGCATTCGCGTCAACGCCATCGCGCCCGGCTACATCGAAACCCAACTCAACGTTGATTACTGGAACGGTTTCGCCGACCCGCACGCCGAGCGTCAGCGCGCCTTCGATCTGCATCCGCCGAAACGCATTGGCCAGCCGCTGGAAGTGGCGATGACGGCAGTGTTTCTGGCCAGTGACGAAGCACCTTTTATCAACGCTTCATGCATCACCATTGATGGTGGTCGCTCGGTGATGTACCACGACTGAGCGAACGGGTTTCACGCGGATAAGTCCGCTTGAAATCCAATCATCATACGATATGACTATTTTCGACAGGCTTTGCAGTAACACGCTTCAAACGCATTAACGCTTTTCAAATATTGCTCAAAAAAAATAACAAGGAGTCAGCTTATGAAACGTCGTTTCGGGATTCGTACCCTGTGCACTACCGCGCTGGCGGTCAGCGCATTCAGCCTGAGCAGTGCGCTGCTCGCTGCCGATACCGTGAAAATCGGCTTTCTGGTCAAACAGGCCGAAGAACCGTGGTTCCAGACCGAATGGGCCTTCGCCGAGAAAGCCGCCAAGGACAAGGGTTTTGAACTGATCAAGATCGCCGTGCCGGATGGCGAGAAGACTTTGTCGGCCATCGATAGCCTGGCCGCCAACGGCGCCAAGGGCTTTGTGATTTGCCCTCCGGACGTTTCCCTCGGCCCGGCCATCATGGCTAAAGCCAAACTCAATGACCTCAAAGTGATTGCCGTCGACGATCGTTTCGTCGACGCCAACGGCAAGTTCATGGAAGACGTGCCGTACCTCGGCATGGCCGCGTTCGAAGTAGGTCAGAAGCAGGGCGCCGCGATGGCCGCCGAAGCGAAGAAACGCAATTGGGACTGGAAAGACACCTACGCGGTGGTCAATACCTACAACGAACTCGACACCGGCAAGAAGCGCACCGACGGCTCGGTCAAAGCCCTGGAAGAGGCCGGCATGCCGAAAGACCACATCCTCTTCGCCGCCCTGAAAACCCTCGACGTGCCGGGCAGCATGGACGCGACCAACTCGGCGCTGGTGAAACTGCCGAGTGCGGCGAAGAACCTGATCATCGGCGGCATGAACGACAACACCGTGCTCGGCGGCGTACGCGCCACTGAAGCGGCCGGTTTCGCTGCGGCCAACGTGATCGGTATCGGCATCAACGGCACCGACGCCATCGGCGAACTGAAAAAGCCCAACAGCGGCTTCTACGGTTCGATGCTGCCGAGCCCGCACATCGAAGGCTACAAGACCGCCGAGATGATGTACGAGTGGGTCACCACCGGCAAAGAGCCACCGAAGTACACCGCCATGGACGACGTCACCCTGATCACCCGCGAGAACTTCAAGCAAGAGCTGGAAAAAATCGGCTTGTGGAACTGACGGCAACGCCGGCCCGGGCAACCGGGCCGTTTGATCAGGCCGTTCTGAACACGGCGATGAGGTGGCTTAAATGCACGCGCAAGTACAAACAACACAACACAACGCTGGCGGCAGCCTGCGCTTCAACGGGATCGGTAAAACCTTTCCCGGCGTGAAAGCGTTGGACGGCATCAGCTTCGTCGCCCATCCCGGCCAAGTCCACGCCTTGATGGGCGAGAACGGCGCCGGAAAGTCGACCCTGCTGAAAATCCTCGGTGGCGCTTACATCCCCAGCAGCGGCGAGTTGCAGATCGGCGAGCAGACGATGGCGTTTAAATCGACTGCCGACAGCATCGGCAGCGGCGTGGCGGTGATTCACCAGGAACTGCATCTGGTGCCCGAAATGACCGTGGCAGAGAACCTGTTTCTCGGTCACTTACCCGCCAGTTTCGGCCTGATCAATCGCGGCGTTTTACGTCAGCAAGCCCTGAACTGCCTCAAAGGCCTGGCCGACGAAATCGATCCGCAGACCAAGGTCGGACGCTTGTCACTTGGCCAGCGGCAATTGGTGGAAATCGCCAAGGCCCTGTCGCGCGGCGCCCATGTCATCGCCTTCGACGAGCCGACCAGCAGCCTCTCGGCCCGAGAAATCGACCGCTTGATGGCGATCATCGGGCGCTTGCGTGACGAGGGTAAAGTCGTGCTCTACGTCTCGCATCGCATGGAAGAAGTGTTCCGCATTTGCGATGCGGTGACCGTGTTCAAGGACGGTCGCTACGTGCGTACTTTCGAGGACATGAGCCAGTTGACCCACGATCAACTGGTGACCTGCATGGTCGGACGCGACATTCAGGACATCTACGATTATCGCAATCGCCCGCGCGGCGCGGTGGCGCTGAAAGTCGACGGCTTGCTCGGGCCGGGTCTGCGCGAGCCGATCAGTTTCGAGGCGCACAAAGGCGAGATTCTCGGGCTGTTCGGCCTGGTCGGGGCAGGGCGCACCGAGTTGTTTCGTTTGCTCAGTGGCCTGGAACGCAATACCGCCGGACGCCTCGAACTGCGTGGCCACGAGCTGAAGTTACGTTCACCCCGCGATGCGATTGCTGCCGGGATTCTGCTGTGCCCGGAGGATCGTAAAAAGGAAGGGATCATTCCGCTGGCCAGCGTCGCCGAGAACATCAACATCAGCGCCCGTGGCGCGCACTCCGGTCTCGGTTGCCTGTTGCGCGGACTCTGGGAAAAGACCAACGCCGAGAAGCAGATCAAGGCGCTGAAAGTGAAAACGCCCCACGCCGGCCAGCAGATCAAATTCCTTTCCGGTGGCAATCAGCAGAAGGCCATTCTCGGCCGCTGGTTGTCGATGCCAATGAAAGTCCTGCTGCTCGACGAACCGACCCGTGGCATCGACATCGGTGCCAAAGCCGAGATCTACCAGATCATCCATAACCTGGCCGCTGACGGCATTTCGGTGATCGTGGTGTCCAGCGACCTGATGGAAGTGATGGGCATTTCCGACCGCATCCTGGTGCTGTGCGAAGGCGCCCTGCGCGGCGAAGTCAGCCGTGACCAGGCCAATGAATCCAACCTGCTGCAACTGGCTTTGCCACGCCACCGCGCTGATGGCGTGGCGAACTGAGAGGTGACTATGATGACAACCCAGAAAGAAACCCTGCCGACCGAGCGCAAACCTTTGGATATGCGGCGCTTCCTCGATGACTGGGTCATGCTGTTGGCAGCCGTCGGCATCTTCGTGGCCTGCACGCTGCTGATCGACAACTTTCTCTCGCCGCTGAACATGCGTGGCCTCGGCCTGGCGATTTCCACCACCGGGATTGCCGCGTGCACCATGCTGTATTGCCTGGCGTCCGGGCACTTCGACTTGTCGGTAGGCTCGGTGATTGCCTGCGCCGGCGTGGTCGCGGCGGTGGTCATGCGTGATACAAACAGCGTGTTCCTTGGCGTCAGTGCAGCTTTGGTGATGGGCCTGATTGTCGGGCTGATCAACGGCATCGTGATTGCCAAGTTGCGGGTCAATGCGTTGATCACCACGTTGGCGACCATGCAGATTGTCCGTGGTCTGGCCTACATTTTTGCCAACGGCAAAGCGGTAGGCGTGTCGCAGGAATCGTTCTTCGTCTTCGGCAATGGCCAGTTGTTCGGCGTGCCGGTGCCGATCCTGATCACCATCGTCTGCTTCCTGTTTTTCGGCTGGCTGCTGAACTACACCACCTACGGGCGCAACACCATGGCCATCGGTGGCAACCAGGAAGCGGCGTTGCTGGCGGGTGTGAACGTTGATCGGACCAAAATCATCATCTTCGCCGTGCATGGCGTGATCGGTGCGTTGGCCGGTGTGATTCTGGCATCGCGCATGACTTCCGGGCAGCCGATGATCGGCCAAGGTTTTGAGCTGACGGTGATCTCGGCTTGCGTGTTGGGCGGGGTGTCGCTGAGCGGCGGGATCGGCATGATTCGGCATGTGATTGCCGGGGTGTTGATTCTGGCGATCATCGAGAATGCGATGAACCTGAAGAATATCGATACGTTTTATCAGTATGTGATTCGTGGGTCGATTTTGTTGTTGGCTGTGGTTATTGACCGTCTGAAACAGCGCTGAGACCAAAAGCCCCTCACCCCAGCCCTCTCCCGGAGGGAGAGGGGGCCGACCGAGGTGTCTTGCGCTCTACATTGACCTGAAGAATCCAGTCGATTGTGGATTCGTTAAAGCACGCTCAGGTCGGCGTATCTCTGAAGCATCCCCCAATCAGTCCCCTCTCCCTCCGGGAGAGGGCTAGGGTGAGGGTGATCACTCCCAAAAAATATCTCTTGCCCACACAACCCCGTTTCGGTTATCAATTTGTACATGATTAGACAGGTACGATTTGACAAGAAACAACGGGTGGTCGACGAACTCGTCCGGCGCATCGAAAGCGGCCTCATGGAGGACGGTTTTCTGTTGCCCGGCGAGCATCAGTTGGCTCAAGAATTCAAGGTCAGCCGTGGCACCTTGCGCGAAGCGCTGGCCGAATTGAAGCGGCGCAAATACATCGCCACGCAAAGCGGGGTCGGCTCCATCGTCACGTTTGACGGTGTTGTGCTCGACCAGCGCAGCGGCTGGGCGCAGGCGCTGGCCGACAGCGGGGCGCTGGTCAATACCGAAGTGTTGCGCCTGGAAGCCGTGACTCGGACTGACTTGCTGTCGCGTTTCGGCACCGACCAATTCATCACCCTCGACCGACGTCGCCGTTCCAACGACGGCACGCTGGTGTCCCTCGAACGTTCTTTGATGCCGGCCACCGGCGGCCTGGAAAGCCTGCCGCGAGTCGGTCTGATCGATAATTCCCTGACCATCACCTTGGCCGCCTACGGCTACATCGGCGAGCGTGGCGATCAGTGGATCGGCGCCGAACCGTTGAATGCCGAAGACGCCGAGCTGCTCGGCCGTCCCGTCGGCACCGTATTCCTCAAGGCACTGCGTACCACTTACGACCGGCAGAACCGTTTCATGGAACAGGTCGAAAGCCTGCTCGACCCGGTGCATTTCCGCATGCACCTGCAATTTGGAGAATCAAAATGACCACGCTTAACCGTGCCCTTGGCGCTTTCTATGGCCTGGCCCTCGGTGATGCGCTGGGCATGCCGACGCAATCGCTGAACCGCGAAACGATCAAGGCCCGCTTCGGCCAGATCACCGATCTGCAGGATGCTGGCCCGCTGCAACCGATCGCCGCCAACATGCCCAGAGGCTCGATCACCGACGACACCGAACAGGCGATTCTGGTTGGCGAATTGTTGATCGAAGGCAAGGGCCGGATCGAGCCGGCGATCCTTGCGCAACGGCTGATCGAATGGGAAGCCGAGATGCAGGCCAAGGGCTCGCAGGATTTGCTTGGCCCGTCGACCAAACGCGCTATTGAAATGATCCTCGCCGGCCATTCACCGGAAGAGGCCGGACGCTACGGCACCACCAACGGCGCGGCGATGCGTATCACCCCGGTGGGGATTGCGGCGGACGTTGCCGACCCCGAGCGCTTTATCGCGGCGGTGGTGCAGGCATGTCAGGTGACCCACAACACCACGCTGGGGATTTCCAGTGCGGCGGCGGTGGCGGCAGTGGTTTCCGCCGGCATTAATGGCATGGATCTGGGTGAGGCGTTGAACCTCGGTCAGCAGATTGCTCAGCAAGCGGAGTCGCACGGGCACTGGGTGGCCGGTGGGCGCATCGCGTCGCGCATCAGTTGGGCACGCACCATCAGCGTCGACAGCGATAAAGCGTTGCTGGCGGATCTGCTCTACGACGTGATCGGCACTTCGGTGGCGTCGCAGGAGTCGGTGGTGGTGTCGTTCGCGCTGGCGCAGCAAGTGGCCGTCGGTGAGATGAGCGCGTTTGAGGCGTTGTGCATGGCTGCCAGTCTTGGCGGAGACACTGACACCATCGCCGCGATACTCGGGGCAATGCTTGGGGCCTGCCTGGGTCTTGAGAGTTGGCCTGCGCCGATGATCGAGACGGTGAAAACCGTCAATGGTCTTGAGCTGGAACCGCTGGTGCAAGGACTCCTTACTCTGCGCTGAGCACCCCCTGTGTAGGAGCTGCCGGAGGCTGCGATCTTTTGATCTTCAACAGTCTTCAGCCCGCCACAAAATCAAGGTCAAAAGATCGCAGCCTGCGGCAGCTCCTACAGGGGATGTGCAGGTTATTGAATTGCCCATAAACACAAAAAAGGCAACAGGAGCACTTTCATGAGTTCATCAAACGCCGGGCAAAGCGCCGGGCAACTGGAAACCCGCGGCATCGAGCCGGTCCCGGAAGCCGAGTGCAACGGGCATCCGCTGCAACTGTTCTGGGTCTGGTTCGCGGCTAACATTTCCATTCTTGGCCTGCCGCTGGGTGCCACGCTGGTCGCGTTTCGCGGCCTGGCGATCTGGCAGGCAATCATCGTCGCGATCATCGGTGCTGCCGGTTCGTTTGCAGTGGTCGGGATCATCTCCATCGCAGGCCGTCGTGGCCGCGCGCCGAGCCTGACCCTGTCTCGAGCGATCTTTGGTGTGCGCGGTAATATCGGCCCGACTCTGGTCTCGCTGATGTCGCGGCTGGGTTGGGAAACCGTCAACACCACCACCGCCGCGTTCGTCTTGTTGTCGCTGTGCTCGATCCTGTTCGGCTCGCCGGTTGAAGCGAAAAGTGCGCCGGTGCTGACGCTGATCTTCATCGCGATTTTCGTCCTGCTGACCCTGTCAGTCTCTGGCCTCGGCCATGCCACGTTGCTGGTAATCCAGAAGTGGGCGACCTACGTGTTCGGCGCGTTGAACATTCTGGTCGGCGGCTTCCTCTGTGCGACCATCGACTGGAGCGCGGTGTTCAACGCTACACCTGCGCCGATGAGCGCAATGATCATCGGCATCGGCACCATGGCCGCCGGCACCGGTATCGGCTGGGCCAACGCGGGCGCCGACATGTCGCGCTATCAACATCGCAGTGTCAAAGCCGCGCGTCTGGTGGCCTCGGCGGCGTTCGGCGCCGGCATTCCGCTGGTGCTGCTGATCACCCTCGGCGGCCTGCTCTCGGTGGGCAACAACGACCTCGCGTCGGCGACTGACCCGATCGTGGCGATCCGCGACATGCTGCCGACCTGGATGGCCGTGCCATACCTGATCACCGCGTTTGGCGGTCTGCTGCTGTCGAATAACCTCTCGGTGTACTCCGCCGGTTTGACCACGCTGACCCTGGGCCTGAAGGTCAAACGCGTCTACGCGGTGGTGGTCGACATCGTCGCGATCTTCGCCGGTTCGATCTACTTCATGTTGATCGCCGACAGCTTTTACGGCCCGTTCATCACCTTCATTTCCCTGCTGGCGGTGCCAATCACGGCGTGGGTCGGGATCTTCGTGGTCGACTTGATTCACCGTCACTACTACAGCCCGAAAGACCTGCTCGATGTCAGCCCGAGCAGCGCTTACTGGTATCGCGGCGGCGTCGAGTGGCGCGCGTTCGGCGCGTGGGCGATTGCTATCGTGCTCGGTTTCAGCTTCACCACCATCGGCACCACCGCAGAAAATGTCTGGTTCAAAGGCTTCCTGTCCGACTCGTGGCTGGGCCACAACGGCCTCGGCTGGATCGTGACGTTCGTGGTCGCCGGTGGCATTTACTTTGTACTGGGCGGGGCGAAAGATCGCCGTGCCGCGCAAACCGAGAATGCTCATGCCTAAGATGTTGCACACCGGCCAGGTCATCATCGACCTGGTCATGGCCGTGGATAAACTGCCACAGATCGGCGGCGACGTGCTGGCGCAGTCCGCCGGTTTCGAGGCCGGCGGCGGCTTCAACGTAATGGCGGCGGCAGTGCGTAATGGCCTGCCGGTGGTTTATCTCGGTCGCCATGGCACGGGGCGTTTCGGTGATCTGGCGCGCCAGGCGATGAACGCTGAAGGCATTCATATCGGCATCAGCACGGCGGCACAACGCGACACTGGTTTGTGTGTGGCGTTGACCGATGCGTCGGCCGAGCGCAGTTTCATTTCCTACATCGGCGCTGAAGGTGAGGTGACCGTTGATGATTTGAACTGCGTCCCCGCCGAAGCCGGGGATTATGTCTACGTCAGCGGTTACAGCCTGTTGCATGAAGGCAAGGCTCAGCCGTTGCTCGACTGGACGCTGGCGTTGCCGGCCACGATCAACGTGGTGTTCGATCCGGGGCCGCTGGTGGAGTCGCCGGATTCACCGTTGATGCAGGCATTGCTGCCGCGCATCGATGTGTGGACCAGCAACAGTGTCGAGGCGTTGCGGTTTACCGGGGCTGAAGACATTGGCGTGGCGCTGGATCGTCTGGCCGAGCATCTGCCAAAGGATGTGCTGATGGTGGTGCGCGACGGGCCGCAGGGTTGCTGGATTCACCAGCGTGGCGAGCGTCGGCATGTGCCGGGTTTTGCCGTGAAAGCGGTGGACAGCAATGGTGCCGGAGATGCCCATGCGGGAGTATTTGTCGCGGGGTTGGCGCAGGGGCTGTCAGCCCATGAAGCGGCGCGGCGGGCGAATGCGGCGGCGGCACTGGCGGTGACGCGGTGGGGGCCGGCTACTTCGCCGGGGAGTGCTGAGGTTGATGCGTTAATCCGCGAATCCTGCGGTGACTGATCCATAGCTATCGCTAGGTAGCTCCCACATTGCATCTTTGCCAATCACAGGACCCTGTAGGAGCAGCCTGCGGCAGCTCCTACAGGGTCAGACGGTGTCAGCTATCGAGTTTGCGCGCCGCTTCAACGCCGGCGGCACTGAGCTTGATCGGCAGGTGCAAAGAATGTTCGCCGGCCTCGTTGCAGGTCACATGACCATGGTGAATCAGTCCTCGTTCCTGCAAAGCGGCGAGGGCGCTGGCCACGACTTTCTCGCCCCGGTAATTGTCCAGCACCTCCTTGCCCAGTCCACTCGGGTGAGCGTGCAGCAGGCGGGTGAGGACTTCTTTTTCCAGGTTTTTATCGACGTTCATGGTTACCTCTTCATGGATGTGAATAGGACGCTCGCGTCGGCGAACTACTGCTGACCGGACCCTTCGGAACCCGAGCCACCGGTGGTGGTTTTCGAGCCGACGCCGGGGCCGGCGTTGTCTGGCGTTGCAGGGGAATCTGGGGTGTTCATGCCGCCCTGGCGACCGGGATCACTGCCTTGCGTGCGAGGATCGGTGCCGGTGGCTGGGGGCTGGTTGATCAACGGAACACCCGAGCCATCGGTATTCATGCCGGGGGCACTGTTGATGGCGGGGGCTCGCGGAGGGGTCGGATCTGTAGGGCCGGTACCTGCCGCAGTTGCAGCGAAGGCTGCGGGGCAGAGCAGGGCGGTGAAGACAAGAGCGGTCAACCTTGACGGAATCATAGGGCTTCTCCAGTGATTGGAATCCTTACCTTGTGTTGGTCTGCCCTGGTTTTGGATTGGTGCCTGATGATCGACGAACGGTCTACATCGCCTGTGCGGTTTTGACATTGATCCGGCGCCAGAGTAATCGGCCGAGGGTGATCAACCAGTTCAGCAGCGCGACCGCCAACACCGTGAGTAGCAGCGTCGCCATGCCGTGTTCAACGATGATTTTCCCGGCCAATAATGGAAAGCCAAAAACGCCAACAAAATAGGAAAGACTGAACAGCAGCAACGCCTGCGAAGTCGTGCCATTCGGTGCTTCGTTGGCGGCCAGTCCGTTGATCACCGAATAAGTAAGTCCGTAACCGACACCCAGCATCACCGCCGCCAGCAGATAAGCGAAACCGCTGTGTACGCCGAACGCAAACAGCACAATCGAACCGAGCATCAGCCCTGACAGCAGACACGACGCACGCAGTGGATCACGCTTGACCACGAAGCCGGCGATCAGCATCCGGCTGCTGATTGCCGCGCTCATGAAGCCGAGAAAGAACAGCGAATAATCCAGCGAGCGGGTAGCGGCATAAGTGGTCTGAAAGCTCGACAGGCCACCGAACACGCAACCGCCGAGACCGACCATGATGATCGGAAACAGCGCGCGGGAACCGAGTACTTGAGTGGTCGCTCGCCAAGTGATTCTGGCGGAGGACATGGTTTGGGGGCTTTGCAAGCGAGCACCGAGCCGCCAGAACAACAACACGCCGATCAGGCTCGCCAGTGCCGCCAGATAGAACGCCGACGTCACCGGCAAGCCCAGCGCATTGGCCACCCTTCCGAGCAACGGGCCGCTGCCGATTCCGGTCATCATGCTCCCCGACAGCAAGGCAAAATATTTCGCCCGCTGCGCCGGGGTCACCAGACTGGCGACAATGATCGGCCCCAAGGTGTAAAACACCCCCCAGCCCAACCCCAGCAACAAACCGAAAAACAGCAACAGATGACCGAACCCCGGCGTCATCGCAAAGCCCAGGCTGGCCGCCACCAGCAGCAGACCGAACAACGCAATCGAACGCGCCGCGCCGAGCAGATCCGACAGGTGCCCGGACACCAGCACTGCCGCAAACGTACTGAACATCGCCGCAGAAATCACGCTGCCGGCGTCGTGTTCATTGCCGCCGCGCGAGCCGATCAACAACGACAGCAGAAACGTCGAACCGTAGGACAGTGACAGCAAGTAACTGGCGAGGCAGAACAGGCCGAACAGCTTGCCCGACACCTTGGGTGTGGCTTGAGACATTGACGCGGTTCCTTGACCGGAGCATTGAGCGTCATCTATCTAACACGCCCGACGCCAAGCTTAGGTCTGAGCTTGGTGAAGTCAGGATCGTTGCGGGCCGGAGTAATGCGTTCAGGCGATACCAATCTCTTCCTTGAACTGCTCCATGAAGCCTTTCAGGCGTTGATGACGGATCTGCGCCAGACGCTGGCCTGCGGTGGTCTGGAACCCGTCGGCGAGGTGCAGCAGTTTGGTCTGGAAGTGATCGAGGCAGAACCGTGTGTCGTTGTAATCGCGATGTCTCGCCTCTGGATCCTGTGGGTCGTACAAAGCCGATCCCATGCGCCCGGCCACGTAGAAGGTGCGGGCGACGCCGAGCATACCGAGTGAATCGAGACGGTCGGCGTCCTGGACGATTTTTGCTTCGAGGGTGATTGGCGTGATGTTGGCGGAAAAGCTGTGGGCTTCGATGGCGTGGGCGACGGTGTTGATTTTGTCTTCGGGCCACTTCAGGTCGGTCAACACTGCCCAGGCTTTTTCCGCTGCCAGGCGCGAGGCTTGCGAGCGCAACGGCGAGTTCTTTTCAATGGCGACGCAATCGTGCAACAGCACAGCCGCCAGCAATACTTCAAGATCCCCGCCTTCCTCGGCCTGCAACGTACGCACGTTGTGCCAAACCCGTTGCAGGTGGGCGAGGTCGTGAGCACCGTCGTCTGAGGGTTCGAGCGCGTGGGGTAGCAGATCTTCCGCAAGAGTCATCAGTGGAGTAAAAGCGCTGGCAGACATAAACACTCTTTCAGTTGAGGTGGGTGTCTGTGGCGAGGGAGCAAGCTCTCTCGCCACAAAAGCAATGGCGCCTTAGTATGGCGCTTTCCATTTTCCAACAAGGCCCGTCCATGACGATCGAGATCCGCCCGGCGACCCCCAGCGATGCTCCGCAAATCCTCGCGTTCATCACCGAACTGGCAGATTTCGAAAAAGCCCGCCACGAAGTTATCGCCAGCGTTACCGACATCGAGCGCAGCCTGTTCGGCGAAGGCGCCACCGCCCATGGCCTGATCTGCCTGCGCGACGGCCTGCCCATTGGTTTCGCCGTGTTCTTCTTCAGCTACTCCACCTGGCTCGGCAGCAACTGCCTGTACCTCGAAGACCTCTACATTACCCCCGAGCAACGTGGCGGCGGCGCCGGCAAAACCCTGCTGCGCCATCTGGCAAAAATCGCCTGCGACAACGACTGCGGACGCTTCGAGTGGAGTGTCCTGGAATGGAACACGCCGGCCATCGACTTCTACAAATCCCTCGGTGCCCAGCCGCAGGAAGAATGGGTGAGGTATCGCATGGATGGCAAGGTGTTGCGCGAGTTCGCCGAGGGCTGAACAACAATGATGGCGATCTAGTGCTAATTCGATTGTCGCCAGCCCTCTAGTCCGGCATTCTACGCGCCATTTTTGCGCGCTCACGGACGACACCTGCAATGCCTCTGGCAAAATTTCTCCACGCCCGTGGAGCCTTCGCTGCGTCAATGAGTGACCGGCGATGAGCGGATTACGGGCGTCAATGCGTTTGTATGGCCTGGTGAAAAACTCGGGCTCCAGCGACAACCCCCAGCGTCAACCGGTAGACATCCTCTGCGTCGTCAGTCGCACGGGCGGCAAAGCCATCCGTGCGTTTGTGTCTCGGCTCGACGCCGAGTTGATGGCGCGCAGCGAAGGGCTCGATGCTTATCGCGTGATCCCCCTGCGCAGCTTTGATCCCACAGTGTTTATCGACGTCCAACAAGGCTGGCTGACGCTGCACATTTGCTGCGGCTTCGTCGCCCCGGCCGGTCATTCGTTGCTCAAGGACGGCGCGCTGATGCCGATGGGGTGGTACGTCTACTCCGAGATTGGCCGGTGGACTGCCGAACATCATCTGGACCTCGGCGCGCAAATGGCCGAGTTGCTGCAATCAACCTACGACCTGATTCACCTGCACAATTACAACGCTTGGCTCAACGAACTCGACGACGCCACCTCCGCCGATTTGCTCTGGCAAACCGACGAAGCCTGGCGACATCTGCAAACCGCTATATCTCCCGACAGCCGTGAGCATTGCCACGCTCTGTTCGACCCAGTCGACAACCGCTGGCGCTTCGCCGCGACCGACATCGATATCCATCAGCCGCACCCGGAACCTCTGAAGCAAGGAGCTTTGAATTGAGTGGTAAACCCGCCGCACGCGTCACCGACCCGACCGCCTGCCCACTGCCTGGCCATGGCACCAACCCGATCGTCTCCGGCTCGCCGAACGTCTTCTTCGACGGCCTCGCCGCTGCGCGCATGACCGACAAGTCAGCATGTGGCAGTCCGATTACTGGCGCTGTCTCCGGCACTGTGTTCATCAACGGCCTGAACGCCGCCACGCTGGATAGCACCGGCGGGCACGGCAATGTCGTGGTCGGCGGTTCGGGGACTGTGATTATTGGCCAGAGCGGCGGAGGCGCGGCGTTTAGTGGGTTGTTGCCGATGCCGGTGCATTTTACCGACAAATTGCAGGTGGTGAATGAGGCGACGGGAGAGCCCGTGCCCTATCACCCCTACACGATTCAGCGCGGTGACGGCAGTGAAGAACATGGCGTTACGGATGCTTCGGGATTTACGCATACCGTCAGTTCGCATTTACCTGAAACTATTAAATTATTTGTTGAGTGATTGATATGGCAGGAGAAAATGTGGCAGGCGTGGAGCCTTTGGCTAAAAGAGACGTGGGGAACGTTGAGTTAACCAAGCCAGAGGATAAGTGCGCCAAAGTCATTGCTATCAGCATAAAGAAAGTCTTTATCTTGTTTGTTGGTGGTGCGGGAGATCAGGAGAGTTACTACCTCAGTGGGCCAAACTGGAACGTGAGTCATGTTCGCACTAAAGTAGAGTCTGATGCTGACGCGCTATGTTATTTGTCGAAATGCGATATGAAAGCATTGGCCTATAATAAGTTCTTGACGGATGAAGACTTGGCTAAAAACGTATTGGTTGAGGTTCCTGATAAAACTACGCCTGTTTATATCATCGGGCATAGTTTGGGCGGTTGGAACGGTGCACACCTCTCCAGTGTTTTGGCCGATAAGGGTTACACAATCAAAATGCTGATCACGATAGACCCCGTGGGGCAGGGAAAGATTGTCTATGGAGTTTCAACCATTTACAGGCGAAAGCCTGAACCAAAGGCGGAGTTCTGGATAAATATCCGTGCGGCGAAAATCAAGAATCGAGACATATCTGATACTGTCGCTGACTTTGGTGAGCAATGGGAGATAACTTCAGGTCCCAATGTCAGTGGTCGGGTTGATGTCAATCACGCCGATGCGGATATCATGTTCGATCAAAAACTGGATGGGGGGAAGTCCGCTCGTCAACTATTGGCAGATTCGATACTCGGCTATCTGAGGGAGAAATAAACTGTGAATAGATTTTTTTTAGCACTTGCCGTATTACTGTGTTGCTCATGTTCCTCGAATCATGGCAGGCCAATTGCTGCGCTTGATTATAAGAGTGTTTCAATTAGCCCAAGCAGAAGTTCTTTTTTCATAGGTTTCTCAAGTAATACGGATCTGCTGGGTTTGTTTCAGTCTAAAATTGGCGAGGGACTGGTTTGTACCTTGGGCGATGATCTGGATTTTTCCATTGGCCATTATCAGAAGCTCTACGGTAACGGTATCGTTGAGATGAGTGAAAACGCTTCGAAAGGAAAATATATCGCTCGGGTTATTTTTCGAGAGACCGGAGAAGTGCAGGGTAAGGAGCGTATTCTTGATGGTGATGCGTTGCGCGGAGCTTTAATGGCGAACGATTTTGTCGTGTGTACCTTCAGAGTGCATACAACAAAATATAAAACCTACTTTTCGGAGTTTATGCGTATCCCTTCCAAAGACTTTATAAAAGAACTCGTTCGATCAGAGTGACAAGCTGGTTTGTTTGCGCTCTGGATAAAGAATTCGAGTTTGAGTGTGTCGCGATCGGACTGTGTATTTAGCGAGTGATCTTGAAGAGTCATTTCAGCAGTCGGAGCCGTATGCGTGATTCAGGATGAACACAGCGAATGAAGCGAAATATCTACAAGGTTTTATTGGTTGCTGGTTTTTTATTGTGTTCATCGTGCCTGCACCTCAATGTCCCCCCCGCCAGGCTTGAGTTTGTCTCGATTAATCACCGGATCTACTCTGCTTACGACCTGCGTTTCACCTCCGACCGAAACCTCATTGATCTCTATGAAGATCATGGTCGAAGAGGGCAGATTGGTACCTGGATCCATTGCTCTTTGAACGGTGATCCAGACTTTTCCATCGAACATAAAATCGTCCTGGAAGCCTCGGGAATCGTCAGTGGCATGCGCTTGATAGAAGGCGATCGTCGCTATGAGATGTTCGCGAATATCCGCGTCGAGAATCACGCCGTCAACGACGGCCGTAACCACATCCGGCCGGTTGAGTTGGTGCAGATCCTCAAACCGCAGGAATACATTCCGTGCAAGGTGGTGATCACCGCATTCCCGTTCGTGGCGTATTACTCGAAAGTCATGTACATGCCAACGTCGCGGTTCATTGCCGCAATAGAGAATCCTCGAGTGGCGCCAGCGCGTACTTGGCTCGAAAAGTCCGACCAACCCAGGTCGTTACTGCCGCTTGCTCCAGTGTGCATCGTGCGCTGGCGCTATGACCTGGCTCTACTGATTTCATCCCAAAATATGGGATGTAAAATTACATATTGAGATTTACTGTTTGAGAGGTCTATAGTCCGTCGCACTCACTGCCAAAAACAAAACAGGTGAAGCGATGCTGGCGCAATTGATCGCGCTCGATTGGGGGACGACCTCATTACGTGCTTACAAACTCGCGGCGGGCGGTGTGGTGCTGGAGCAGCGTTCGCTGTCGTCCGGGATCATGCAGTTGCCGAAGACCCCGCGAGTCATCAACGGTCGCGAATGTGCCGACGGTTTTGAACTGGCCTTTGACGAGGCTTGCGGTGACTGGCTCAATGCGCAGCCGGATCTGCCGGTGATCGCCTGCGGCATGGTCGGCAGCGCGCAGGGCTGGCGTGAAGCGGCCTACTGCGAAACGCCGGCGAACGTCGCCAATCTCGGAAACTCCCTACAAACGGTTGTCAGTCTTCGCGGCACGCGGGTGTATATCGTGCCGGGCGTGATTCAGCGTTCGCGACTGCCGAATGTGATGCGTGGCGAAGAGACTCAAGTCCTCGGCGTCCTGCAGAATCTGCCGGTCGAGGCGGGCAACGAAGTGTTGATCGGCCTGCCGGGCAGTCATTCGAAATGGGTGGAAGTGGTCGATGGCCGCATCACGCATTTCGACACCTTCATGACCGGCGAAGTGTTCGCCGTGCTCAGTGATCACAGCATCCTCGGCCGTACTCAACAGCAAGGCGCGACGTTCGATGGTCAGGCGTTTGACCGGGGCGTGCAGGTTGCGCTGTCGGCGGACGGTGAGCTCGGCGTGCTCTCGACTTTATTCAGTGCGCGAACGCTGGGCCTGACCGGCGAACTCAGCCCGACGGCGCAAGCGGATTACCTGTCCGGCCTGATGATTGGCCATGAACTGGCGGCACTCGCCACGGTTCAGCGGCATCGACGCAACAGCGTGCACCTTCCTTCGATCGTCCTTATCGGCAACGCGCAACTCTGCGCGCGCTATAGCCGTGCCCTCGATGCCTGCGGTTTTGCCAAGGTGACGCTGGCCGAGCAGGCCACCGAGCGTGGCTTATGGCAACTGGCGCTGGCCGCCGGACTGATCGATTCCTCATCCCGTTAACCCTGACTGGAGGCCTGAAATGCTCAAGCAAGCATTGGCACAAAACGGTCTGATCGCGATCCTGCGCGGCCTGCATCCGCAGGAAGCTGCCGCTGTCGGAGAAGTCCTGTATGCCGCCGGATTTCGCGTCATCGAAGTACCGCTCAATTCCCCTTCGCCGTACGAAAGTATCCGCATCCTGCGCACGACGTTGCCCGCCGATTGCCTGATCGGCGCCGGCACGGTGTTGACCCCGGAGCAGGTCGAGCAAGTGAAAGAGGCTGGCGGCCAGGTGATCGTCATGCCGCACAGCGATGCCAAGGTGTTGCGTGCAGCAAAAGCGGCGGGTTTGTTTCTGTCGCCAGGCGTGGCCACACCGACTGAAGCGTTCGCGGCGCTGGAGGAGGGCGCGGACATTCTCAAGCTGTTTCCGGCCGAGCAGATGGGCCCGGCAGTCGTCAAAGCCTGGCTGGCGGTGTTGCCTTCTGGAACGGTGCTGGCGCCGGTCGGCGGGATCACGCCGGACAACATGCAGGCGTTTATTGACGCGGGTGTGAAAGGCTTCGGACTCGGTTCCGGCCTGTTTAAACCGGGGATGACGCCGCAGCAGGTTGCGGTCAATGCCAAGGCCTACGTCGCTGCCTGGAAAGCCCTTCGCTAAGAACTTTTGGCGCTGCGTGCGCTGCATCTATAAGAGCTGCATTTACAAAAAGAGAGCAGAGATGAAAATCACCAAACTCACCACCTTCATCGTCCCGCCGCGCTGGTGCTTCCTCAAGGTTGAAACCGATGAGGGCGTGACCGGTTGGGGCGAGCCTGTCGTCGAGGGTCGCGCACACACCGTTGCCGCTGCCGTTGAAGAATTGTCCGACTACCTGATCGGCAAAGACCCACGCAACATCGAAGATATCTGGACGGTGTTGTACCGCGGCGGTTTCTATCGCGGCGGCGCGATTCACATGAGCGCACTGGCCGGTATCGACCAGGCGTTGTGGGACATCAAGGGCAAGGCGCTCGGTGTCTCGGTCAGCGATCTGCTGGGCGGTCAGGTGCGCGACAAGATCCGCGTGTATTCGTGGATCGGCGGCGACCGTCCGGCCGACACCGCACGCGCGGCGAAAGAGGCGGTGAGCCGTGGTTTTACCGCGGTGAAGATGAACGGCACCGAGGAGCTGCAATTTCTCGATACCTTCGAAAAAGTCGACCTCGCCTTGGCCAACGTGGCCGCCGTGCGTGATGCGGTCGGGCCGAACGTCGGCATTGGCGTCGACTTCCATGGCCGGGTACACAAGCCGATGGCCAAGGTGCTGATGAAGGAACTCGACCCGTACAAACTGATGTTTATCGAAGAGCCGGTGCTCAGCGAAAACTACGAAGCACTGAAAGAACTGGCGCCGTTGACCAGCACGCCGATTGCTCTCGGTGAGCGGCTGTTCTCGCGCTGGGACTTTAAACGGGTGTTGAGTGAAGGTTACGTCGACATCATTCAGCCGGATGCGTCGCATGCCGGCGGCATCACCGAAACCCGCAAGATCGCCAACATGGCCGAAGCCTACGACGTGGCGCTGGCGCTGCATTGCCCGCTGGGGCCGATTGCACTGGCAGCGTGTTTGCAACTCGACGCGGTTTGTTACAACGCGTTTATCCAGGAGCAGAGCCTGGGTATCCATTACAACGAGAGCAACGACTTGCTCGACTACGTGAAGGACCCGCGGGTGTTCGATTACGACAAGGGCTTCGTGAAGATTCCGAACGGGCCGGGGCTGGGGATCGAGATCAACGAGGAATACGTGATCGAGCGTGCTGCCGTCGGCCACCGCTGGCGCAACCCGATCTGGCGCCACGCCGATGGCAGTTTTGCCGAGTGGTGAGTCATCCCTGACCCAACGCTGGCGGTGCTGATCGTTCCCACGCTCTGCGTGGGAACGCCTCAATGGACGCTCTGCGTCCGCTGTTGGGACGCGGAGCGTCCCGTGCTGCATTCCCACGCAGAGCGTGGGAACGATCTTCTGACCTCAATAAACATAAAAAGAGGCACTCCCCATGCAACCGCAAACCCTCACCGGGCAGGCGTCTTTAGTCACGCCTAGCCGTAAGCGGTTTTTCATCATGGTGTTGCTGTTTATCACCGTGGTCATCAACTACCTCGACCGCAGTAACCTGTCGATTGCCGCACCGGCGCTGACCAGTGAGCTGGGCATCGATCCAATTCATGTCGGCCTGATTTTCTCGGCGTTCGGCTGGACCTACGCCGCGATGCAGATTCCCGGTGGCTGGCTGGTGGATCGGGTGCCGCCGCGCATCCTTTATAGCGTCGCATTGCTGCTGTGGTCGCTGGCCACGGTGATGCTCGGTTTCGCTGCCAGTTTCATCGCGCTGTTCGTGTTGCGCATGGCGGTCGGTGCGCTGGAAGCGCCGGCCTATCCGATCAACAGCCGCGTGGTCACGACCTGGTTCCCCGAGCGCGAGCGCGCCACGGCGATTGGTTTCTATACGTCTGGACAGTTCGTTGGGTTGGCGTTCCTCACCCCGGTACTCGCGTGGCTACAGCATGAGTTCGGCTGGCACATGGTGTTTATCGCAACCGGCGCGGTGGGCATTGTATGGGCGGCGATCTGGTACGCGGTGTATCGCGAGCCGCGTGATTTCAAAGGCGTCAACGATGCAGAAATCGACCTGATCCGCGAGGGCGGCGGGTTGGTGGATATTCAGGCCGAGAGCGCCAAGGTCAAAGCCAAATTCAGTTGGACCGATCTCGGCATCGTTCTCACTAAACGCAAGTTGTGGGGCATCTATCTCGGCCAGTTCTGCCTGAACTCGACGCTGTGGTTTTTCCTGACGTGGTTCCCGACCTACCTCGTGAAATATCGCGGCATGGACTTCATCAAATCCGGCCTGTTGGCGTCGCTGCCGTTTCTCGCAGCGTTCGTTGGTGTGTTGTGTTCGGGGTTCTTTTCCGACTTTTTGATCCGTCGTGGTTACACCGTCGGTTTCGCGCGCAAGTTGCCGATCATTGGCGGGCTGCTGATTTCCACTTCGATCATTGGCGCCAACTTCGTTGAGTCGACGCCGCTGGTGATTGCCTTTCTGGCGCTGGCGTTTTTCGGTAATGGGTTGGCGTCGATCACCTGGTCGCTGGTGTCGACACTGGCACCGGCACGCCTGCTCGGCTTGACCGGTGGGGTGTTCAATTTCATCGGTAACCTCTCGGCGATTGCCACGCCGATCGTGATCGGTTTCCTCGCCAGCGGTGATTCCTTTGCCCCGGCGATCACCTATATCGCGGTTCTCGCATTGATCGGCGCTTTGTCCTACGTGCTGCTCGTGGGCAAGGTCGAACGTATCGAGTTGTAGTGCTCAGCGTCGGGCGACCATAATGCCGCCCGTTCCCTCGCTCAACGGTAAAGGCTGGATATGCAGGAAGACGCCCCGGAAAAAACCAAGGACGCCGCGCCCACCGGCACTCAGACGCTACTGCGCGGGCTGGGTGTGGTGCAGGCCGTGGCCAGTGGCGCGCGGGATCTCAAGGAGATCGCCCGGCTGATCGGCACCACGCGCAGCACCACCCATCGTCTGGCCAGTTGTCTGGTGGATGAGCGTTATCTGCGTGTTGTGCCGCAAATCGGTTATCTGTTGGGGCCGAAGCTGATCGAGCTGGGTTTCCAGGCACGCGAAGAGTTGCCGCTGGTGACGTTGGCCGGGCCGTATCTGGATGAGTTGTCGGCACTGACCGGTGACACGGTTCACCTGGGGATTCGTGAAGGCGACGAAGTGCTGTATCTGCTGAAGAATCCAGGGCGCAACGGCCCGGAGATGCGTTCGCGGGTTGGCCATCGCATGCCTCTGGCACGCACCGGGATCGGCAAGGCGTTGATGCTCGACGACACGCCGCAGGATTGGCAACGTCTGTACGACATCAGTCTTCCGGCGGGTGGGAAAAGTCAGTTCTGGCCGCAGCACCCACAGCAGTCGTGGGAACAGGTTGAACAACGGATGACCGAGTATGTGGTCGGTGGCTACGCGTTCGATCTGGAAGACAACGAACCGTCGATCCGTTGTGTGGCGGCGCCGATCCGTGATGCGAGCAAGCGCATTGTGGCGGCGATCAGTATCGCCAGCACTGTGCCTTATATGCCTCTGGAAAAAATGGCCGAGCTGATTCCCCTGATCAAAGGGGTCACAGCCCGGCTATCGGCGGAGCTGGGATTGAAGGTCTGAAGGATCAGACTTTCAGGGTCGCCATGTCGATCACGAAGCGGTATTTCACGTCACCGGCAATCATGCGGGCGTACGCCTCATTGATCTCGCGGATGTCGAGCATTTCAATGTCGCAGGTGATGTTGTGCTCGGCGCAGAAATCCAGCACTTCCTGAGTTTCGGCGACGCCACCGATCAGCGAACCGGCCAGCACGCGGCGACTCATCACCAGTTTGCCGGCGTGTACCGGTGGATCAACCGGCTCGATCAGACCGACCAGAATGTGCACACCGTCGAAACGCAGGGTGTCGAGGTACGGGTTCAGGTCGTGCTGCACCGGAATGGTGTCGAGCAGGAAGTCGAAGTAACCCGCCGCAGCTTTCATCTGCTCGGCATCGGTGGACACGATCACATGATCGGCGCCCTGACGACGGCCTTCTTCAGCCTTGCTTGCCGAACGGGTGAACAGCGTCACTTCGGCGCCCATCGCCTTGGCGAACTTGATGCCCATATGGCCGAGGCCGCCCATGCCGAGAATGCCGACCTTGTCGCCAGCCTTCACGCCGTAGTGCTTGAGCGGCGAATAAGTGGTGATGCCGGCGCAGAGAATCGGTGCGGCGCTGGCCAGCGCCAGACGCTCCGGAATGCGTACGACAAAGTGCTCGCTGACGACGATGCTGTCGGAGTAGCCGCCCATGGTGTTGCTGCCGTCGACCCGATCCGGGGTCGCGTAGGTCATGGTCGGACCTTCGAGGCAGTATTGCTCAAGGTTCGCTTGGCAGGCTTCGCAGGAGCGGCAGGAGTCGACCATGCAGCCAACGCCGACCAGATCGCCTACTTTGTGTTTAGTGACATTCGCACCGACGGCGGTGACTTTTCCGACGATCTCGTGGCCGGGCATCAACGGGTAAACAGCGATGCCCCATTCGTTGCGCGCCTGGTGAATGTCGGAGTGGCAGACGCCGCAATACAGGATCTCGATCGCCACGTCGTCGGCCCGAGGGCTGCGGCGTTCGAATTTCATCGGGGCGAGGGGCGTGGTGGCCGATTGGGCGGCATAGCCGATGGCGGTATACATGTGAAACCTCGCAAAAGCAGTAACAAGTGAGGCGGCGCATTTTGGGCGCCGTCCGCCTGTCCGGCCATGACGATTCCTCCGGGTCTCATGCCTAATCCTCCGGCATGCGGCTTTGATCAGTCGCATTGGCAAAAGGATCTGCGATGATGCTTTCATCCCTTTTTCCGTGATTTTTGTGAAGAACATGTCGATGCAATTGACCCGTCACCTTGATGCCAACGCCACGCTGGTTTCTCTGATCGAACCGCTGGCGCTGCGCGACGGTTATTCCCAGACCGGGCTGCCGGGTGTGCAGGTGTTGCGCGCCAGTTGCGACGTTGCCCGTGGCCCGCACATTTATGAGCCGAGCCTGATGATCATCGCCCAGGGCAGCAAACTGGCGTTTCTCGGGCCGCGCACCATGGAGTATGGCGCCGGGCACTATCTGATTCAGGCGCTGCCGGTGCCTTTCGAATGCGAAACCTTTGCCTTGCCGGATGCGCCGTTGCTGGGGATTTCGGTGGCGATCGACCGTGTCTTGCTGGGTGAATTGGTATTGGCGATGGGGCTGGCGCCGGGGCGGCATATTCCAGCGCAGACACCGGAGTCGATGACCTCGGTGGTGCTTGACGATGACATGCGGGGTTGTGTCGAAAGGCTGCTGCAATGTCTGCACGATCCGCTGGAATGCCAGATTCTGGGGCCGGCGCGGATTCGCGAATTGCTTTTCGTCGCCCTGCGCGGTCCGCAGGCTGATGTGTTGCGGGCGCTGGTCGAGCAGCAGGGGCAGTTTGCCCGGGTCGCGGCATCGATCAGTCATTTGCACGCGCACTACACCGAGCCGTTGAACGTCGAGACGTTGGCCGGTTGCGCGAACATGAGCGTTTCGACGTTTCATGAACATTTCAAGCGCAGCACGTTGTTGTCGCCGGTGCAGTATCTGAAGCGCCTGCGCTTGCTTAAGGCGCAAACGCTGCTGGTGGCGGAGGGCCTGGGTGTGGCGCAGGTGGCGCATCGGGTTGGGTATCAGAGTACTTCGCAGTTCAGTCGTGAATATAAACGCTACTTCGAGCGCAGCCCTGGAGAGGAGCGCGCGGCCTGAGGATTTACACAATCCCCTGTAGGAGTGAGCCTGCTCGCGATAGCGGCGTACCAGATGACATGATGTCGACTGGTTTACTGCTATCGCGAGCAGGCTCACTCCTACAGTTGTTTTTGGTGAGACAAAAATTTTGGGCAACAAAAAGGCCCCCGTTTCGGGAGCCTTGTTGTTCAGCGGTTCAGCTTACATATTCGGGTAAGTCGGACCGCCGGCGCCTTCCGGCGTGACCCAGGTGATGTTCTGCGAAGGGTCCTTGATGTCACAGGTCTTGCAGTGCACGCAGTTCTGGGCGTTGATCTGGAAGCGTTTCTCGCCGTCTTCCTTGGTGATGACTTCGTATACGCCGGCCGGGCAGTAGCGCTGCGCCGGTTCGTCGTACAGCGGCAGGTTTTTGCTGATCGGGATGCTCGGGTCGGTCAGCTTCAGGTGGCACGGCTGCTCTTCTTCGTGGTTGGTACCGGAGATGAACACCGAGCTGAGTTTGTCGAAGCTGAGCTTACCGTCGGGTTTCGGGTAGTCGATCTTCTTGCAGTCGGCCGCGAGCTTGAGGCAGGCGTAGTCCGGCTTGGTGTCGTGCAGGGTGAACGGCAGTTTGCCGCCGAAGATGTTCTGGTCCAGCCAGTTGAAGCCGCCACCGACAATGGCGCCGAACTTGTGGACGGCCGGGCCGAAGTTGCGGCTGGCGAACAGTTCGTCGTAGAGCCAGCTCTTCTTGAAGGCGTCGACGTAAGTGGTCAGCTCTTCAGTGCCATCCTTTTCAGCGAACAGCGCGTCAGCCACCGATTCAGCGGCGAGCATGCCGGACTTCATCGCAGTGTTGCTGCCTTTGATCTTGGCGAAGTTCAGGGTGCCGAGGTCGCAACCGATCAGCGCGCCGCCCTTGAAGACCATTTTTGGCAACGAGTTCAGGCCGCCCTTGCAGATCGCGCGGGCGCCGTAGCTGACGCGCTTGCCGCCTTCCAGGTACTGAGCCAGTACCGGGTGATGCTTGAGGCGCTGGAACTCGTCGAACGGCGACAGGTAAGTGTTGCTGTAGGACAGATCGACGATCAGACCGACCACCACCTGGTTGTTTTCCAAGTGATAGAGGAACGAGCCACCGGTGTTCTCGGTGCCCATGATGTCCAGCGGCCAACCGGCGGTGTGCACCACCAGGCCTGGCTGGTGTTTGGCCGGATCGATTTCCCAGATTTCTTTCAGGCCGATGCCGTAGTGCTGGGCGTCGGCATCGCTGTCGAGGTTGAAGCGCTTGATCAGCTGCTTGCCGATGTGGCCACGGCAGCCTTCGGCGAACAGCGTGTATTTGCCACGCAGTTCCATGCCCGGGGTGTACAGGCCTTCTTTCGGATTGCCTTCGCGGTCAACGCCCAGATCACCGGTGATGATCCCGCGCACGATGCCGCTTTCGTCGATCAGCGCCTCCTGAGCGGCGAAGCCCGGGTAGATTTCCACACCCAGGTTTTCAGCCTGCTGGGCCAGCCAGCGGCAAAGGTTGCCGAGGGAGATGATGTAGTTGCCTTCGTTGTGCATGGTCTTGGGCACAAAGAAGTCAGGAATCTTCTGCGCGCTTTCGGCGTTTTTCAGCACGAAAATATCGTCGCGGGTGACTGGCGTGTTCAGCGGGGCGCCGAGTTCTTTCCAGTCCGGGAACAATTCGTTCAAAGCGCGTGGTTCGAACACGGCACCGGAAAGGATGTGTGCGCCGACTTCGGAGCCTTTTTCGACCACGCAGACGCTGATTTCCTTACCGGCTTCGGCGGCCTTCTGCTTCAGACGGCAGGCGGCGGACAGGCCAGCGGGGCCGGCACCGACGATGACCACGTCGAATTCCATGTATTCGCGTTCCACAGGCTATCTCCTACTCAAGGCTCAACAGTTTTTTTTCTAATTTGGAGGTTTGGTGTCGCATCCGTATTGCCTTTACGTTAACGTCAAGGGCAGTAATGGAAAACCCACCTTTCTCTCTAGGGGGCGCATTATATCTACACCACTCTGAGCGTCCAATACAAACGTTTGTTTGAATTGGCTCCAGCCCAGAGAAATCAAAGAAGCGCGGCTTATGAGTGACCATTTTGCCGTATTGACCGGAATAGGCGTTCCGGTCAAGATACGGGCGGTTTTGCGCTCGCCGTAGGCAGACTGGCGGTTTCAAGAGCACCTCTAAAGACAGGGCGTAGGCAGTACAAGGTGATGCGCAGCGCAGGTCTGGCGCGCAGTTTACACACCGTGAAGATCAATGACTTGTCGGTCACCACTGACGAACGGTCATCGCACTTCGCAGCGTGGAATCACCCTATACACAAGCCGGCGTTTTTAGAGGTGCCCTTGTAGCCCGATGAGCATCATCCGCCAGGTTCGCCTAGGCGACTTTCTTTTCACCGGAGAGTAACGAGGAATCCATGAAGGTTCTTGTAGCTGTCAAACGCGTTGTGGATTACAACGTCAAGGTTCGCGTCAAGGCGGACAATTCCGGCGTAGACCTCGCCAACGTCAAGATGTCGATGAACCCGTTCTGCGAAATCGCAGTGGAAGAAGCCGTACGCCTGAAAGAGAAAGGCGTTGCGACTGAAATCGTCGTCGTCTCCATCGGCCCGACCACTGCCCAGGAACAGCTGCGTACCGCACTGGCTCTGGGTGCCGACCGCGCCATCCTCGTCGAATCCGCTGAAGATCTGACGTCCCTGGCCGTTGCCAAACTGTTGAAAGCGGTTGTCGACAAGGAACAGCCTCAGCTCGTGATTCTGGGCAAGCAGGCAATCGACAGCGACAACAACCAGACCGGCCAGATGCTCGCTGCACTGAGCGGCTACGGTCAGGGCACTTTCGCCTCGAAAGTCGAAGTCTCCGGCGACAGCGTTGCCGTGACCCGCGAAATCGACGGCGGCGCGCAGACCGTTTCGCTGAAACTGCCAGCGATCGTCACCACCGACCTGCGTTTGAACGAGCCGCGCTACGCGTCCCTGCCAAACATCATGAAAGCCAAGAAGAAGCCTCTCGAAGTGCTGACTCCAGATGCTTTGGGCGTTTCCACCGCCTCCACCAACAAGACTCTGAAAGTCGAAGCGCCGGCTGCACGCAGCGCGGGTATCAAGGTCAAGTCGGTGGCTGAACTGGTCGAGAAACTGAAAAACGAAGCGAAGGTAATCTAATCATGACTATCTTGGTAATCGCCGAACACGACAACAAAGTGCTGGCTCCGGCCACGCTGAACACTGTTGCTGCCGCTGCCAAAATCGGCGGTGACATCCACGTTCTGGTTGCCGGCCAAGGCGCTGGCGCCGTGGCTGAAGCCGCTGCGAAAATCGCGGGCGTGAGCAAAGTCCTGAACGCTGACAACGCCGCTTACGCGCATCAGTTGCCGGAAAACGTTGCTCCTCTGGTGGCCGAACTCGGCGCTGGCTACAGCCACATCCTGGCTGCCGCCACTTCCAACGGTAAAAACATCCTGCCGCGCGTTGCCGCTGCGCTGGACGTTGACCAGATCTCCGAGATCATCTCGGTAGAGAGCGCTGATACTTTCAAGCGCCCGATCTACGCCGGTAACGCCATCGCTACCGTGCAATCGACCGCTGCGATCAAAGTGATCACCGTGCGTGCCACCGGTTTCGACCCGGTTGCTGCTGAAGGTGGTTCGGCTGCCGTTGAAGCGGTTGCTGCCGCGCACAACGCTGGGACTTCGAGCTTCGTTGGCGAAGAACTGGCCAAGTCTGATCGTCCAGAACTGACCGCTGCCAAGATCGTCGTTTCCGGCGGCCGCGGCATGCAAAACGGCGACAACTTCAAACACCTGTACGCCCTGGCAGACAAGTTGGGCGCTGCCGTCGGTGCTTCGCGCGCCGCGGTCGACGCAGGTTTCGTACCGAACGACATGCAGGTCGGTCAGACCGGCAAGATCGTTGCGCCACAGTTGTACATCGCCGTCGGTATCTCTGGCGCGATCCAGCACTTGGCCGGGATGAAAGACTCCAAAGTGATCGTTGCGATCAACAAGGACGAAGAAGCCCCGATCTTCCAGGTGGCCGATTACGGTCTGGTGGCGGATCTGTTCGAAGCCGTACCTGAGCTGGAGAAGCTGGTCTAATCCAGCGGCTTCACTTATAAAGAGCCCGACCTTTTGGTCGGGCTTTTTTTTGTCTCGGTTCTGAGTGGGAGCGTTTTGCCATGGATCTGCGCTGCGGATTGTTATTGGGATTGGCCCTATTGCCTGGGTTGGCAACGGCCGCCGGCAAGTGCGAGCGCCTCGTCGTCACCGGCAGCCCGGACGCGCCGCCGTACCTGTGGCAGGATCCGCAGAATCCCAAGCAGTTGATTGGTGCCAGTGCCGATCTGTTGCAGCAAGTGGCCAAAGACCTGGGTATCAAGGTCGAGTTGCTCTACGCGGGCAAACGATCCCAGGCCCTCGATGAAGTGCGCAGTGGCCGTATGGATATGCTGGCCGATGCGCCACTGACCCTCAACGAGCTGGAAAACTTCGACTACATCCATCCGCCGCTGCTGGAAAACGATTACCTGGTGTGGACACGTAAAGGCTCGACTCTGGCCTACACCGAAGCCAAAGACCTGCACGGCCATTCCGGTGGCTTGTCGGAAAAGTCTCGAATGACCCAGGCATTTGGTACCTTCGCCGATCAGCAATTGACCCTTACCCGGACAGCAAACCTCACCCAGGCCTTTCAGAAATTGCTCCTGGGTGAAGTGGAATATGTACTCGCCGGACGTTACTCGGGCATGGCCGCCGCGCAGGCGTTGGGCATGGCCAATGACTTGCTGGCCTTCGAGCAACGCATTGATCGACCGGGGCTGTATCTGGCGGTTTCTCATAACTCGGCGTGCAACGATCCGTGGTTGCGCGGACAGTTGGCCAAAAAGATGACAGAATTGCCCGCGTCCGGACTGACGGAAACCGCGCTGCAACGCAATATCGAGCGCTGGAAGGCCCAGCAGCAACAGCCGCAACAACCTGTCAGTGCCCCAAAACAGTAGGGATTCTTAGTGAGTATTCGACCTCTTTTCGCGGCGATGGCCGTTCTGGCCATGGCCGGTTGCGCGACCGATCCGGCACCCAATGAACAAATGCGCCTGACCGAACAAACCATCGCCCAGGCCAAGGCCGTCGGCGCGACCGCCGATGATGTGCCGGAAATGAAACTGGCCGAAACCAAGTACAACCGGGCCAAGGGCAACATGGCCGATGAGTCCTACCGAAACGCGCGCATGCGCGCCGAACAGGCCGAACTCGACGCGCGTCTGGCAGAAGCCAAAGTGCTGACGCAAAAGAGCGAAGCACAGCTGAACGTGCTCAACACCCGCATCACCCGTCTGCGCAAGCAACTGGGAGATGCCCGATGAGCCTCAAGTCCAAAGTTCTCGGTGGTGTGATCCTCGCCGGTTGCGCCAGCCTGTATGGCTGCGCCGGTCAACACAGCGAATCCGCTCTGCAAGAGGCCAGCGCCGATTTCCAGAAGGTCAAGGAAGATTCCAACGTGCTGCGTATCGCGCCGAAGGACGTGATACGCGCCGGCGAATCTCTGGCCCGTGCCGATCGCCTGTCCACTTATTGGGGCAGCGGTTCGGACGTGGTGCATTACGCCTACCTGAGTCAGCGCTACAGCGAAATTGCTCGCGAACACACCAATAAGGTGCTCAATGAAGAGCGCGCAGCCAAACTCGAAATGGAGCGTCAGCGCCTGCAACTGGCGCTGCGCGAATCGAAACTGTTGAGCGTTCAGCAGCAGGGCAAATGGCTTGAAGAACAGATCGTCGCTCTGGCCACCACGCAGACTGATCGCGGTTTGGTGATGACTCTTGGCGATGTGCTGTTCGATACGGGTGAAGCGGAGCTGAAAAACTCGGCCAACCGCGTCGTTCTGAAGATCGTGCAGTTCCTGCAATTGAATCCGAAACGCGTGGTGCGTATCGAGGGTTACGCCGACAGCACTGGCGGCAAACAGGAAAACCTCAAGCTGTCCCGCGACCGCGCGCAGTCGGTAGCCGATGTGCTTATGGACCTGGGCATCGACGACAAACGCATTCAGGTCGAAGGTTACGGCGACGAATACCCTGTGGATGCCAACGCTTCCGAGCGTGGACGCGCACAGAACCGTCGGGTGGAAATTGTCTTCTCCGACGAAAAAGGCCAGCTCGGCGCCGCCCGTTGAGGGTTGCGTCTCTGGAAAGCCCGGGCTGTCATGCAGCGCCGGGCTTTTTTACGTCTGTCGAATAGCTCGCAAATCAATACAGTTGTGGCAGACACTGCACTGTATGGTCGACTAGAGTGACAACTGTCCCAGTACACTTCTAAACTGTTCCGGTATTGTTTCACACAAGAATAAAATGCCCGTGAAATCGAGTGCTGCGTCATGACCAATCTCTTGCTCTACCAACGTATTGCTCAGCAACTGGCCGAAGACATCCGCCGTGGTGTCTACCAACCGGGAGAACGCGTGCCATCGGTGCGCAAGATGAGCTCGCAGCTCAACGTCAGCCATGCAACGGTGTTGCAGGCTTATGCCAACCTCGAAGATCAGGGCCTGATTCGCGCGCGGCCACAGTCCGGTTATTACGTGCACCAGACCCCGGCGCTGACGGCGCCTACGCCGGATATAGCCCGGGTCGAACGGCCTGGTCTGGTCACGCGCAGCAGCATCATCCAACAAGTTCTGGTCGAGTCGCGCCGCGAAGGTGTGTTCCCGTTGGGCGCCGCCGTACCGAGCGTTGACTATCTGCCAGTGCGCGCGCTGCATCAGCAACTGGCCAAAGTCACTCGCTTCCACAGTCCACGGGCCTTCAGCTACATGTTCAGCCCGGGCTTCGAACCGCTTCGCCGGCAAGTGGCGATCCGCATGCGCGACGCCGGCGTGGTGGTTGATCCCTCGGAAATCGTGATCACCCACGGTTGTGTCGATGCCTTGCAGATGTCATTGCGCGTGCTGACCCGGCCGGGCGACCTGATCGCCGCCGAGTCGCCAACCTATTACGGACTGTTGCAACTGGCCGACCTGCTGGGCCTGAAAGTCATCGAGATTCCCAGCGATCCTGCCACCGGCATGAGCCTCGAAGCACTGCAACTGGCCGCCAACCAGTGGTCGATCAAGGCGCTTGTGCTGACCACACGCCTGAGCAATCCGCTGGGCGGCACCATGCCTGAAGAGCGGCAGAAACAACTGCTGCGTCTGGCTTCGGATTTCGATATTCAGATCGTCGAAGACGATATCTACGGCGAATTGATGTTCGAACAGGGCCGCACCAAAGCGCTGAAGGCTTACGACCGCCTTGACCGAGTCATCTACTGCTCAAGCTTCTCCAAAACACTGTCGCCCGGTGTACGCATCGGCTGGATGATCGCCGGCAAGTATCAGCAGGAAATTCAGCGCTTGCAGACCTTCAGCACGCATTCGGCGTGCAGCGTGACGCAGATGGCGATTGCCGCTTATCTGGAAAACGGCGGTTATGACCGGCATTTACGGTACATCCGCCAGGAATACCGAAAAAACCTCAGCGCTTTCCAGCTGGCGGTGCAGCAGTACTTCCCCGAAGGCACGCAGATGTCCCGGCCCACGGGCGGTTTCATCCTGTGGGTGAGTCTGCCGGGACGGGTCAATACTCAGGAATTGCATGTCCGCGCATTGCAGCAGGGCATCAGCATCGCACCGGGCCTGATCTTCAGTAATACCGAGCAGTTCAACCACTGTATCCGCCTGAACTGCGGCATTCCGTGGAACCGCGAAGCGGAGAGGGCGTTGATGACGCTGGGCCTACTGGCAACCCAACTGTGCCAGGAAACGGCTGGTGGATTCTGAACGAGCGGCCGGTGATGCTTGTCTTGTGGCGCTCAACAAGCGAGCATATGGCCCTCTGCCGTTAGTGTCGTTGGGTCCATGAAAGCGATTTTTTCTGCCGCCGGGATTGTGATTTTTTCGCTGATGATCAGTCATGCGCCAGAGATCATGGCGGCTGCGGTTCAGGATAAACCGGCAGCGACGACCCCGGCGCAAAAGCCGGCGGCAAGCAAAAAAGCCGTCCCGGTAAAAAAAGCGCAACCCAAGAAAGCCGCGCCGGTGAAGAAACGCAAGCCGGTGGCTTCCAAGTCCAAACCCGCCAGTGAAATAGCAAAGTCCAAGTTGCCGCCAGCCAAACTGGATCTGAGTTTGCCCAGGGACATGGTCCAGGAATTGAAACCTGAAGGCACTGTCCCGCTGCCCAAACGTGAAGCGATCCTGCCGCAGATGTTTGGCGAGAAAAACAGCGGATTCCAGCTCAACGGCCGTTTGCTCAGCAACGAAATGCAGCTGCAGTTGCGCAACGAGGAGCGCCGGGACGTGGAAGGCGCGGCGCTGGATTTCGAATTCAAACAGTAAAAGCCACCCATCTGTGACCCGCGAAGCAGACGCTTTGTCGGAGACTGGTCAGTCACTTTCACTTATCCGTAAAAACCCCGGTTCAGGGAATTTGAAACAGCCGTTTTAGCGGTTACCCTGTCCGCGTCTCTTTTTACACATTGCCCGTTACGAGGACTTGTTCGTCATGAAATGCCGTGAAGGCTGTGGCGCTTGCTGCATTGCCCCTTCCATCAGCTCGGCGATTCCCGGCATGCCTGATGGCAAACCTGCCGGCGAACGTTGCGTGCAACTCTCGGTCGAAAACCTGTGCAGCATTTTCGGCCGTCCAGAGCGCCCGGCGGTCTGTTCCGGCTTCGCTGCCGATGTCGAGGTGTGTGGCAGCAGTTCGGAAGAGGCGATCAGGTTGATCGGCTGGTGGGAGCAAATGACGGCGGCGTGATGTGTCAAACGAACGGAACTTCAACAATAAGGAATAAGACTATGGGTTCGCTGCACCGTATCGCTGTGTTGTGTGGTTTGACTGCCGTGCTGGCGACTTCGGCCGCTCAGGCTGAAGACTGGAAGGTGGCCAAGAACGAGGACGGCATCAAGGTTTCCCTGAGTGAGGTGCCGGGTTCGGACTACAAGTCCTATCAGGGCGTCGCCCTGATGAAGACCACCATCGCCAAACTGCGCGCACTGCAGGAAGACGTCTCCGGCGCCTGCGCTTGGATTCACGAGTGCAAGACCCAGAAACTGCTCAAGCACGAGGGCGATCAGAGCTGGACTTACAGCCAGTTCAACACGCCTTGGCCAGTCACCCCGCGTGATTCGGTGCTGCGCATCACCACTGTTGAGGGCGCCGATGGCAGCTTGACCCGCAACCTTGAAGGCGTACCGAAGTACATTCCTGAAGAGAAAGGTTTTGTCCGCGTGGTCAAGGTCGAGGGCTTCTGGAAGTTCGTGCCCAAGGGCGATCAGGTCGAAGTGACCTACCAGGTGCACACCGAGCCAGGCGGCAGTGTGCCGTCGATGATTGCCAACAAGTTTGTCGTCGACGCCCCGTTCAACACCCTTAAAGCTCTGAAAGAACGTGCCGAGAAGTAATCGCCGCGCTTGCAGTAAAACGCCCCGAACAATTCGGGGCGTTTTGTTTTGGAGCTTTATTGTGTTTCCAGATATGCGTTGAACGAAATTTTCACAATGCGTTCAAGACAATTCGCCCGCGCTGTTTGCATGCTGTACCTGTCTGCTGCGGCATTAAATGAGAGTGTCCAGCGGCGTGGTAGTAATCAATGGCAATGGCGCGGGTGATCGTGCAACATTTGCGCACCGCGCACGCCCCAGGGTCGGGAATGACCAATAGAGGGCATGGCGCCGCTGTATTTTTGCAACTTCAACTTCCAATGGGTCCTAAAACGACATGGCAAACCCGGACGCCCTGAATCAGCAGCGATCTTCCAGTCGCCTGCTGCAACCGACCGTCAAATCGCATCTGGCCTACACGCTGCTTTGTGCGCTGGTCATGATGGTGATGTTTTCCGTGCTGCGCCTCGCGCTGCTGGTCTACAACCGCGAGATGATCCTCGATACCCCGGCTTCGACGTTCCTCGAAGCCTTCGCCAACGGCCTGCGTTTCGACCTGCGCCTGGTGGTCTACCTCTGCATTCCGCTGGTGCTGTCACTGTTCAGTGCGCGGGCCATGGCAGCGCGCGGTTTCTTTCGTCTGTGGCTGACCGTTGCCTCGAGCATCGCGCTGTTCCTCGGCCTGATGGAGATGGACTTCTACCGCGAGTTTCACCAGCGCCTCAACGGCCTGGTGTTCCAGTACGTGAAGGAAGACCCGAAAACCGTGATGAGCATGCTCTGGTACGGTTTCCCGGTGGTGCGCTATCTGCTGGCCTGGGTCATCGGCACTGTGATCCTGACTCTGGCGTTCAAAGGCGCCGACCGTGCCACGCGTCCACGTGGGCCATTCAGCGGTGGCAGCGTCAGCACTCGCCAAGTGGCGCCGTGGTATACGCGCCTTGCGGTGTTCGTGGTTTGCCTGCTGATCTGCGTAGTCGCGGCCCGTGGCACTCTGCGCCAAGGTCCGCCGATGCGCTGGGGTGATGTCTACACCACCGATTCCAACTTCGCCAACCAGCTCGGCCTTAACGCCACGCTGTCGCTGATCGAGGCCGCCAAGTCCCGCATGGGCGAGGATCGCGACAACATCTGGAAAGCCACGCTGCCGCAAGAGCAGGCGCAGAAAGTCGTACGCGACATGCTGGTGATGCCGGACGAAAAACTGGTCGATGCCGATATTGCCGCCGTGCGGCGTGATTACACGCCGCCGACCGACAAGACCCTGCCGATTAAGAACGTCGTTGTGATCCTGATGGAAAGCATGGCCGGTCACTCGGTTGGCGCCTTGGGCGCTCCGGGCAACATCACGCCTTACCTGGACAAGCTGTCCAAGGAAGGCCTGCTGTTCGACCGTTTCTTCTCCAACGGTACGCATACCCACCAGGGCATGTTCGCGACCATGGCCTGCTTCCCGAACCTGCCGGGCTTCGAATACCTGATGCAGACGCCGGAAGGCAGCCACAAGCTGTCTGGCCTGCCGCAGGTGCTCAGCGCCCGTAATTACGACGATGTGTACGTCTACAACGGCGACTTCGCCTGGGACAACCAGTCGGGCTTCTTCAGCAACCAGGGCATGACCAACTTCGTTGGCCGTAATGACTTCGTCAACCCGGTGTTCTCCGATCCGACCTGGGGCGTGTCCGACCAGGACATGTTCGACCGTGGTCTGCAGGAGCTCAAGGCGCGGGAAAACGGCAAGCCGTTCTACGCGCTGCTGCAAACCCTGTCCAACCACACGCCGTACGCCTTGCCGACGCCATTGCCGGTCGAGCGCGTGACCGATCGTGGCTCGCTCAACGAGCATTTGACCGCCATGCGTTACGCCGACTGGGCGTTGGGTCAGTTCTTCGAGAAGGCCCGCAAGGAGCCGTACTTCAAAGAGACCCTGTTCGTAGTCGTCGGCGACCACGGTTTCGGTAACGAGCGTCAGATCACTGAAATGGACCTGGGCCGCTTCAACGTGCCGATGCTGATGATCGCACCGGGCATCCAGGAGAAATTCGGTACCCGTGACCACACCGTGGGCACGCAGATCGACATCGTGCCGACCATCATGGGGCGTCTGGGTGGTGAAGTGCGCCATCAGTGCTGGGGTCGTGACCTGCTCAACCTGCCGGAAGGCGACACCGGTTTTGGTGTGATCAAGCCGTCGGGCAGCGAGCAGACCACCGCGATCGTTACTGCCGACCAGATTCTGGTGCTGCCGAGAGACAAGGACATGGGTCCGAAGATGTGGCAGTACCAACTGGGAGCCAATCCGCACGCCGAGGTCGTTCCGAATGCACCGCGCACTGCCGAGTTGAAACTCAAACTCGAGGCGTTCCTGCAAACGGCGACCAAGAGCCTGATGGATAACACCGCTGGTGTGATCCACGGCAAGCCGGACTGATCGATCTGTAAAAGAAAGCTGCGCGCAATAAAAAAGAGGCCCTGAAAAGGGCCTCTTTTTTTACGCTTGAATCGTTATATCCGACCGAGTAGCAATAGCACCAGCAGCACGACCAACACCACGCCGATAATGCCCGATGGACCGTAACCCCAACTTCTGGAGTGTGGGAAGACTGGCAGACCACCGATCAGCAACAGGATCAGGATAATGATAAGAATTGTGCCCATGTCTATTTCCTTGTTGAAAGTGTTCGAGAAGTCTTGGTGTTCAAGGGCGACTGGAGACTAAGTAATTCCAGGCAGCTTATAAATTCCGACCGGTGCGAATGAAAGAAAATTCAATGTTTTTTTAATGTATTTGGATTGCGTCCTTATTTCCTTTAAAGCAAAAGATCAAAAGCTCGCAGCCTTGCGCAGCTCCTACAGAAATCAGTCCAGGAGCTGCCGAAGGTTGCGATCTTTTGATCCTCCATTCAGCAACTTGATGGAGCGTGGGCGCGCGCCGAACCTTCGCTACACTCCGCGCATCTTCCCCGGAACAACAAGGCTGTCTGCTATGCAAAATCGCATGATGATCACTGGCGCGGGCTCAGGTTTAGGTCGCGAAATCGCGCTGCGCTGGGCGCGTGAAGGCTGGCAACTGGCCTTGTCCGACGTCAGCGAGCCCGGCCTGCAAGAAACCCTGAAAATGGTGCGCGAGGCCGGCGGCGACGGGTTTATTCAGCGTTGCGATGTGCGTGATTACAGCCAGCTCACTGCGTTCGCCCAGGCCTGCGAAGAGAAACTCGGCGGCATCGACATCATCGTCAACAATGCTGGCGTGGCCTCTGGCGGGTTCTTCAGCGAACTGTCGCTGGAAGACTGGGACTGGCAGATCGCGATCAACCTGATGGGCGTGGTCAAGGGCTGCAAAGCGTTCCTGCCATTACTTGAACAAAGCAAAGGCAAGATTATCAACATCGCCTCCATGGCCGCGTTGATGCAGGGCCCGGCGATGAGCAACTACAACGTGGCCAAGGCGGGCGTGGTGGCCTTGTCGGAAAGTCTGTTGATCGAACTCGCGCAGCAGGAAGTCGGCGTGCATGTGGTGTGCCCGTCATTCTTCCAGACCAATCTGCTCGATTCTTTCCGTGGCCCGACTCCAGCGATGAAAGCCCAGGTCGGCAAGTTGCTGGAGAGTTCACCGATCAGCGCAGCGGACATTGCCGACTACATCTATCAGCAAGTCGCTGTTGGCGAATTCATGATCCTGCCTCACGAACAGGGCCGTATGGCTTGGGCGATCAAGCAGAAGAACCCGCAACTGCTTTACAACGAAATGACGTCCATGGCCGAGAAAATGCGCGCCAAGGCCAAACAGAGCAACGGCTGAACTTGCCCCTGAAGTGCGGCGTGGTTAGGGTGGCCGCAATGGTCACCCTGTCGAGACGCGTCAATGCTCAATTACTTGTGGTTCTTCCTTGCGGCGCTGTTTGAAATCGCCGGTTGTTTTGCTTTCTTCATGTGGCTGCGTCAGGGCAAAAGTGCCCTGTGGGTGATCCCGGCGCTGCTCAGTCTGACCCTGTTCGCGCTGTTGTTGACGCGCGTCGAAGCGGCCTACGCCGGTCGCGCCTATGCCGCTTATGGCGGGATCTACATCGTGGCTTCGATTGGCTGGCTGGCCGTGGTCGAGCGAGTTCGTCCATTGGGTTCTGACTGGATCGGCGTAGCGTTGTGCGTCATCGGTGCGAGCGTGATTCTGTTTGGTCCACGCTTTTCCGCCGCTTGAGGCGAAGGCTGTTTAACGATTTGCGGGAAATGTCTGAAGGGCGGCGCGTCTGACGCTGTAGGGCATTACTGATTTGCCCGCAACGCATTGTAGAGCCGCCGCAAGCCGCGCATCTTCAGGGTTCGCTAACCCTGAAGGACGAATCTCATGCTTGTACTCAGCCGTGTCGTTGGTGAGTTGATTTCAATCGGTGATGACATCACCTTGCGCGTTCTGTCAGTGAACGGTTCCAGCGTGCGCTTCGGCGTCGAGGCGCCACAGAAAGTCAATGTGCATCGTGCGGAGGTCTACGAGCGGATCCAGCGCAAACAGGCTACGCAAAAGGTCCGCTGAGGATTTCAGTCAAACAGATGCTTGGGCACGTCGTGCTTGAGCATCAACTGGCACTGTTCGCTTTCCGGGTCGAAGACAATCAGCGCCTGGCCCTTGGTCAGTGCCTGGCGTACGCGCAATACGCGGGTTTCCAGCGGCGTGTCGTCGCCGTTATCGGTGCCGTCGCGTGTGACGAAATCTTCGATGAGGCGGGTGAGGGTGTCGACTTCAAGAGCGTCGTAAGGGATGAGCATGGGCACCTCGGCTGAATCAATGGCGGGATGCTACGGCGATTGATGGTTGCCTGCCAGTTTTGTGTTGCCTGATCTGGCCCCTTCGCGAGCAGGCTCGCTCCCACATTTGGAATGCGTTTCCCTGTAGGAGCGAGCCTGCTCGCGAAGGCGATGGTTCTGCCAACAATGATTTAACTGTCGGAACGCTGCCCCACCAGACTGTCCACTGGCGGCACTCGCGTTTCGCTCTCCATCTGCGTGTCGTGCTCGATCTGATGACTGAAGCGGTCCAGCGATGCATTGGCCGGCGCCGCGTCGCTGGCAAATACCGGCGGACTCAGGATGTAAGCCCCGAGCAAGCGACTGAGCGCCGCCAGACTGTCGATGTGCGTGCGCTCATAACCATGGGTCGCATCGCAGCCAAAGGCGAGCAGGGCAGTGCGGATGTCGTGGCCGGCAGTCACCGCCGAATGCGCATCGCTGAAGTAGTAGCGGAACAGGTCGCGGCGCACAGGCAGTTCGTTTTCACCGGCCAGACGCAGCAGGTGGCGCGACAGGTGATAGTCGTATGGGCCGCCGGAATCCTGCATCGCCACACTCACCGCGTGTTCACTGGAATGCTGCCCCGGCGCGACCGGCGCAATGTCGATGCCAACGAACTCGCTGACGTCCCACGGCAAAGCCGCCGCCGCACCGCTGCCGGTTTCCTCGGTGATGGTGAACAGCGGGTGGCAGTCGATCATCAGTTCCTGACCGCTATCGACGATGGCTTTGAGTGCCGCCAGCAACGCGGCGACGCCAGCCTTGTCATCGAGGTGACGGGCGCTGATATGGCCGCTTTCGGTGAATTCCGGCAGCGGATCAAACGCCACCACATCACCGACGCTGATACCCAGCGAGTCGCAATCGGCCTTGGTTGCGCAGTAGGCGTCCAGGCGCAGTTCGACGTGATCCCAACTGATCGGCATCTCGTCCACCGCGGTATTGAACGCATGCCCGGAAGCCATGAGGGGCAACACACTGCCGCGAATCACGCCGTTGTCGGTGAACAGGCTGACGCGACTGCCCTCGGCAAAACGGCTCGACCAGCAGCCGACCGGTGCAAGGGTCAGGCGACCGTTGTCTTTGACCGCCCGGACAGCAGCGCCAATGGTGTCCAGATGTGCGGAAACGGCGCGGTCGGGGCTGTTTTTTCGACCCTTGAGCGTCGCGCGAATGGTGCCGCGCCGGGTCATTTCGAAAGGGATACCGAGTTCTTCCAGACGCTCGGCGACGTAACGCACGATGGTGTCGGTGAACCCGGTGGGGCTGGGAATGGCGAGCATTTCCAGCAGGACTTTTTGCAGGTAGTTGAGATCCGGTTCGGGGATTTGTGTGGTCATGGAAACTCCTGATGGGTTGAGCACATCGATGGTTTCGATGAGGAGAAAAATTTGTAGCGCCTGAGGCGGCCCCTTCGCGAGCAGGGGACCGCATTTCAAATGTGGGAGCGAGCCTGCTCGCGAAGGCGTCAGTAGATGCACCACATGATCAAGAAACTGCCGGCTTGCTGTGCGGAAACAACAAATCGACAAACCGCTCGGCAGTCGGCTGCGGTTCATGATTGGCCAGACCGGCCCGCTCGTTGGCTTCGATAAACACGTACTCCGGTTGATCTGCCGCCGGCACCATCAGGTCGAGGCCGACCATCGGAATATCCAGCGCCCGCGCCGCCCGCACGGCGGCATCGATCAGGGTCGGATGCAGAATCGCCGTGACATCCTCCAGCGTGCCACCGGTGTGCAGATTCGCCGTGCGCCGCACAAACAAATGCTCGCCCGCCGGCAAGATGCTGCTGTAGTCGTAACCGGCCGCATGCAAGGTGCGCTGGGTTTCGTGATCCAGCGGGATTTTGCTCTCGCCGCCTGTGGCCGCTTGCCGGCGTCGGCTCTGGGCTTCGATCAGCGCACCAATCGAATGCTGACCATCACCGATCACTTCCGCCGGACGACGAATCGCCGCCGCCACCACTTCAAAACCGATCACCAGAATCCGCAGATCCAGACCTTCGTGGAAACTTTCCAACAGCACTCGGCTATCGAATTGCTTGGCCGCTTCGATGGCCTGCTGCACCTCCTCGATGCTCTGCAAATCCACTGCCACGCCTTGACCCTGTTCACCATCGAGCGGCTTGACCACCACCCGCAGATGCTCATCGAGAAACTCTAAATTGTCATCGGCGTTGCCCGCCAATTGCTGCGAGGGCAGCTTCAGTCCGGCAGCCTTCAACACTTTGTGGGTCAGGCTTTTGTCCTGACACAGACTCATGCTGATCGCGCTGGTCAGATCGCTCAACGATTCGCGGCAACGCACGCGGCGCCCGCCATGGCTGAGGGTGAAAAGTCCGGCCTCGGCGTCATCCACTTGCACGTCGATACCACGGCGATGGGCTTCTTCGACGATGATTCGCGCATAGGGATTGAAATTGGCTTCCGGCCCGGGACCCAGGAACAGCGTCTGGTTGATGCCGTTCTTGCGCTTGATCGCGAAGGTCGAGAGGTTGCGGAAACCGAGTTTGGCGTAGAGGTTTTTCGCCTGACGGTTGTCGTGCAACACCGACAGATCGAGATAGCTCAAGCCGCGACTCATGAAGTGCTCGATCAAGTGGCGCACCAGCACTTCGCCGACACCGGGGCGCGAGCACTGCGGGTCCACCGCAAGGCACCAGAGGCTGCTGCCGTTTTCCGGATCGTTGAAGGCCTTGTGGTGATTCAGGCCCATGACGCTGCCGATCACCGCGCCGCTGTCTTCATCTTCGGCCAGCCAGTAAACCGGGCCGCCCTGATGATGCGGGGTGAGCAGCGCCGGATCGATCGGCAACATGCCGCGCGCCTGATACAGGTGATTGATTGCCTGCCAGTCTGCTTCGCTTTGTGCACGACGAATACGAAAGCCGCGAAATACGCGGGTGGCCTGGCGATAGTCGCTGAACCACAGGCGCAGGGTGTCGGACGGGTCGAGAAACAGTTGCGTCGGTTCGAGGCCGAGAATCTGCTGCGGTGCGGCGACGTACAGGGCAATGTCACGCTCGCCGGGCTGCTCGTTGAGCAGCTCTCGGGCCAGTGTTGCCGGGTCGGGAAAAGTGTGGCCGATCAGCAACCGGCCCCAGCCGCAATGCACTGCAATCGGCGCAGTTGCGAGTTCGCTGCCGTCTTCGGCCAGGCGCGCCTGCAAACGCTCATACGACGGCGTCTGGCCGCGTATCAGGCGTTGGTTAATGGCCGTGGCGTGGGGTTTCATCAATCAGATTCCTTGTTCACTGAGCCACAGGTTCAGGGCTGCCAGTTGCCACAGCTTCGAGCCGCGCAACGGCGTCAGTTGGCCTTGCGGATCAGTCAGCAGTTTGTCGAGCATGGCCGGGTTGAACAGGCCGCGATCCTGACTCGGATCAAGCAGCAGTTCGCGTACCCAGTTCAGCGTGTCGCCCTGCAAATGCTTGAGGCCTGGCACCGGGAAGTAGCCTTTCTTGCGGTCGATCACTTCACTCGGAATGACCCGACGCGCAGCCTCTTTCAGCACTTGTTTGCCGCCGTCAGGCAGTTTGAATTTGCCGGGAACCCGCGCCGACAGTTCGACCAGTCGATAGTCGAGAAACGGCGTGCGCGCCTCCAGGCCCCAGGCCATGGTCATGTTGTCGACGCGTTTGACCGGGTCGTCTACCAGCATCACTGTGCTGTCCAGACGCAGGGCCTTGTCCACCGCGGCATCGGCGCCGGGTTGGGCGAAATGCTCTTTCACGTAGTCACCGGCGGCGTCATTGGCGGTCAGCCATTTCGGTTGCACGGTAGCGGCGTAGTCGTCATAGCTGCGGTCGAAAAACGCTTCGCGGTAGGCAGCGTAAGGATCGGCCGCGCCGTCCACTTGCGGGTACCAGTGATAACCGGCGAACAGTTCATCTGCGCCTTGGCCGCTCTGCACCACTTTGCAATGCTTGGCCACTTCGCGAGACAACAGATAGAAAGCGATGCAGTCATGGCTGACCATCGGCTCGCTCATCGCGCGGAATGCGGCGGGCAGTTGTTCGATGATCTCTTTCTCGTCGATACGCAGTTGGTGATGCTGAGTGCCGTAGTGTTTGGCGATCAGGTCGGAATACTGAAATTCGTCGCCGCGCTCGCCACCGGCATCCTGGAAACCGATAGAGAAGGTCGACAGATTTTCTACACCGACTTCACGCAACAGACCGACGAGCATGCTCGAGTCGACACCGCCCGACAGCAGCACGCCAACATCCACTGCCGCACGTTGACGAATTGCCACGGCTTCGCGGGTGCTGTCGAGTACGCGGTCGACCCAGTCTTCGAGCTGCAGGTTTTTCTCGTCCTCGTGTGGGCCGTAGGGCAGGGTCCACCAGGTTTTCTGCTCGGTGGTGCCGTCCGCTTCAACGCGCATCCAGGACGCTGGCGGCAGTTTCTCGATGCCAGCCAACAGCGTGCGTGGCGCAGGCACCACGGCGTGGAAGTTCAGGTAATGGTTGAGCGCGACGGGATCGAGGATCGGGTTGATGTCGCCACCCTTGAGCAGCGCCGGCAGGGCCGAGGCAAAACGCAAACGCTGGCCGGTACGTGACATGTACAGCGGCTTCACGCCGAGTCGGTCACGGGCTATGAACAGACGCTGTGCATCGCGCTCCCAGATGGCGAATGCAAACATGCCGTTGAGTTTTGGCAGCAGCGCTTCGCCCCAGGCGTGATAACCCTTGAGCAGCACTTCGGTGTCGCCGCCGGAATAGAAGGCGTAGCCCAGTGCTTCAAGTTCGGCACGCAGCTCCGGGAAGTTGTAGATCGCGCCGTTGAAGGCCAGTGACAGGCCCAACTGGCTGTCGATCATCGGCTGCGCCGAGCCGTCCGACAGGTCCATGATTTTCAGGCGACGATGGCCCAGGGCAATCGGCCCTTGGGCGTGGAAGCCCCACGCGTCAGGGCCGCGAGGGGCCAGGTGATGGGTGATTCGCTCAATGGCTGCAAGGTCTGCAGGTTGTTGATCAAAACGTAACTCGCCAGCTAATCCGCACATAAAATCCTTACCGGTTTTTCCGTTGGGGAGGGGGTCAAGCCATGCCTCGCCAAAAGGGCAGGCACTCAGAAACTGACCCGCCCCGGTAAGTGGAGTTTTAGAACGATAAGTTATAAGGCCGTTGTTGTATCTATCCGCGCTCCGGAATAAGCGGGCGTTGACCCTTCGCTGTTTGCTGATAACTGAAGGGTTTGATCGACGATGGTTTTGTAGAGAGTTATCAGTCGGCGTCTACCTGCAAACCCTTGAGATCGGTATCAGGCGAGGACAACCGTTTTTTCAGATCCAGCAGCCGTGACAGGGCATTGTACTTCTCGATGGCGGTCCAACTGCCCAGACCGGCGAACACGGAGCCCAGCAATTCATCCGTGGCGTAAGTGCGCAAGCGGCTGCTGAAATTATGGGTCGGGCTGGTGGAAGGTCGCTCGCTCTTACCCAAGGTATGAACGTCGCGCCTGTTGGCGTATGCGGGCTCGTTGACATTGGCGAGTGGCACGGCAATGTCCCTGGCATCTGCGGACAACTTATCCAGATAGCGGTCGAAGAGATGTTTGCACAGCCCTTTTTCTAGCGGGATAAACGTTATGTCGTTGACAGCCGAAATGTTAGTCAGGTCCTTTGCCTTTATTTCATTTTGTTCGGTATTGGTAAGTTGGGAGAAGATCAGTGTTTGGAATTCGTTATTTGCAATAATGTTGATGGCGAATCGATATTTTGACTGGTCTTCGCTATCGTCTGTGTAGAAGCCGTCACCCGTGTCGTTGGGGATGTATACGATGTGATGGTCTTTTGGCGATTGGTCAGTCCGGCATGTGATCAGAATTGCATCGGTGGTGTACTCGCCAAATAACTGTATCGACTGCAGTTCTATTTTGCCGTTATTAAAATTGGCGCCATAGAAAATATCCCCGTTTCCATTGGTCAGATCCAACAGGGTGAAAAGCCGGTGCAGAGGAAAATCGGGATTTTTGAAGTACTTTTCATAGGCGCTGAGTTTTATGTTGAATTTGTGCAGGCGCGTGCCGATCAATTCAATAGTTGAAACTTTAAACGTTCTGGCGATGTGTTTCTGGTATTGACCTCCCAGATCCAGTTTGCGACTCAGAGTAGCAAACTCTTGTGCGGACACCTTGATCGCGTCAGGGGCGTCGCCTGTTGCCTGGCCAAGAATGTCCAAAATCTCGCTGTCGTTCGAGAAATAACCGGGAGCCGCTTCTTCGTCGGTGAAATTCAACATCGCCGCCTGCAACAGGGTGTAGGTATAGGACGCAACATCCGTAGTGTTTTCAGGCTTGAGCCTGATGTTGTCGTTGACGCTGAAGCGTGTCCCATAGGTTTGCTTGAGTTCATGGCGAAGTTCGCGTCTGCAGAAATTCTCCAGTGTTTCCAGTTTGCCTGCCAACTCATCAATATAATCCTGGTAGGGCAGCGCTTCATCGAGCGTTGCGCGAAAACCGGCCAGCCTCGTGGGGTCGTCTTTTGCCATGCCGTGGGTGATGAATCGTTGCACGGCAGTTGCCTTGTCCTGATCTTTGACGACATCGAAAATGTTCGCGATGGCGTCAGCGTCCGATATAGTGGTGGGCGGGTTATTTGTAGGTGAAGTCATACTGGAAGTCTCTTTTTGATATGAGATGCCATGTTATGTATGAGTGTTGTGATAAAAAAGTTTTTTTATTGAATGGTTTTGGGTGTGGTTTGGGTGGGTATTTGAATGTTTAATATAACTATATACCGCACGGTCTTTGGTGGGGTGTGTTGGCTGTAATGTAATTTAAATGTGTCGGGGTTATATGTTTTAATTTGCAGTGATTGTGGATAAGGTTGAAGTTCAATCCTGCAATAAAGGACTATTGCCGATGAACACCACACAGGATAAATCCGCACCACGCGCCTTGACTCAAAATGAAGTACTCGGCGCCTTGTTCGAAGCCACAGGCGACCTGGACAGCGCCGAGGCGCTGCAAAAAAACCTGCCAGATATGCTGCTCAAGAGTTCGGTCGCCACTTTGGCCGCACTCGACCAGACCGCGCGCGACCTGCACGCCGCTCAGCTCAAGGTCGAGAAGGATCTACTGCTGCTCAAACCCCTGAAAAGCTTCTGCATTACCGAATTGACCAAGGCGTTGAGTCGCAAGTGGTCGGCTATCTTCAATGTCGAGAAGGATCTGTTGAGTCTGCCGGGGATCGATTGCGGTTGCCCGCCGACCTCAACCGACGCCCAAGGTATTCAAACCTTTGCGCACGCTTCACAAACATTGCTGCACGCGGCGATGCAGAACTTCAGCGAGGACAAAGAGGCCGACAATTATCCTGTCGGCAGTTTGATCCAGGTGCATGGCGCACCCTCAGGCGTGGCCGGGTTGACCCCGGCATCGTTCGCCAGATTCTGTCGCGAACTGGATCTGGGTAAACGCTACCAGGAACATTTCCAGCAGGTGTTCGGCCTGGCCGACAGCGACGGCAAAGTGGTTGCGACCAGCCCGATGACTCGCGATATCGCGACGCTGAAAAAACACCTGCTGCAACTGGATATGCATTTGGCCGGGCTAAGGCAGCACATCACGCGGGAAGGCCTGCAAACGATCCAGAGGCTGATTGCCGCTGATGGCGAGGTCTCGTCGAAAACCCTGCATTACCAGAAGCGTCCATTGATCATGCAGGGCATCGAGGTGCTCGACAGTTGCGTCTGGGGTGTTGTGGTGTTTTCCGTCCGGTCGTTCGAGTTGTACCCGGACGAATGGTGCCTGGTGTACATGGCCAACGAGCCGCAAAGGCCTTTGTACGAGTACGCCAGTTTCAACGCATTCAAGCAGTACCTCACGCAGAAACTGAATGTAAAAAGCTACAAGGACTATTTCGCCAACAGGCTTGACGAAGATGACAAGGCCGACTTCTTCAAAACCTTCGCCGATAAAGCTGATCTGGCCCACATCCGGCAGTTGCCGATCACCGTGCCACTGTTCGAGTTCATGGTGCAAAGTCACGTCGGCAAGATGCAGATCGACGCTCGCAAGCTCGCCGTGCCGACCGCCGATGTTGATGAAGAGGTGCGTCAGAAACGCCTTCTCGACTTTCTCGAACTGGGTGTGACGATTGCGACGGTGGCAGGTTTTTTCGTTCCGGTAGTCGGCCAATTGATGATGGGAGTCGCGCTCGGGCAACTGTTGGCGGAAGTGTACGAAGGGGTCGAAGACTGGCGTCGGGGCGATCAGCAGGAGGCTTTGTCACATGTGCTCAGCGTGGTCGAAAACATTGTGCTGATGGGCGTTTTCGCCGGTGCGCAGAAGGCGGTCGGTGCGTTGGGAAGCAAACTGGTTCGTGCCCATCCGGAGTTTTTCGACCAGTTCACCGCGATTCTCGACCCGACCGGCAAACCACGCCTGTGGAAGCCCGATCTGAGGACGTATGAGCATCAGCTTCCATCGGGATTCACGGTGGCGGATGGCTCCGAGGAGCTTTATCTGATCCGGGACAAAACCGTGGGCCGGGTTGACCATCGGATATTTTCCGGAAGCATCGATCCAGTCAGTCGGGTCTGGCGTCTTGACCATCCTGAGCGCCCTCAAGCCTATGCCGCCGAGCTTGAACGGCACATCGAGGGTGGCTGGCGCCTGGCGGCTGAAGATGTCGAAAAGTGGAAAAGCGCGCCTTATACCCTCAAACGCATTGATCCGCATCTGAGCGAGTTCGGGGATACGGATCTGGACATGATTCGCCGAATCAGCAACATCCCGCACGATGAATTGCAGCGCGCCTTTACTGACAACCTGGTCTTGCCTGCCCGATTGCGCGACACCGTGGAGCGCTTGCGGATCGAGCGTCGGTTACGCCAATTCATCATCGAACTGCAAAGCGGCGAAACCCACGCTGGCCAGCCACTGCCGGAGCAGTTGCACGGCCTGCCGAAACTGCCGGGCTGGCCTACTGATCGCTACATCGCAATCAGTGATCCCGAAGGCACAATCACTGCAACCCATCCAACGACCACCCTCCTCGATGAAGAACTCAGCGTGGCTGTCAGCCAGGATCAACTGGAGGAGGGGCAGTTGCTCCAGACGGTAATCGATGGCCTTTATCCGCACGAGGTCGATACGTTGCTGGGAGCCAAGGTCAGCCCTGAGTCGCAACGGCCAGCGTTGGCGAAAAAACTGGGGGCGGCGTTCAAGGCTGATCGTCGCGCGGTTTTTGAGCGAATGTACCAGCGACATGACCAGAGTGATGCGGACGAGGTGAAGAAGCTGCGTAGCGTGTTCGTCGATATTCCCGCGCGCTATGCGCAACGCCTGATTGATCAGGCGTCGAGTGTCGATCGTTTGCATTTGCGCTCCACCGGGCGGGTGCCGTTGCGGTTGGCGCAGAAAGTCCGCGAAGCTACCGTCCAAGTGCGACTCGATCGCGCGCTAAGCGGGTTTCACGTACCGCAGATCGCCAATACCGACTGTGAAAAACTGGCCATCCAGTTGCTGCCCCGTTTGAGTGGATGGGACGCTGAACTGAGCCTGTCGGTGCGTGACAAGACACAGACCGGGCCGATATTGGAAGCCATCGGTAATGAATCGGCGACACCCCTGAACACCTTCACGCTGGTCAAATCCAGCAACGGCTACGAAGCGTTTGGCGGGGACGGTAAATCCCTCGGGATTACCGCAGCAGGTCCCGACAGCCTTTATACCGCGATCCTCAAGGCACTCCCTCCGCGCCAGCGCATCGCCGCCGGCTTCGCCGATCCTGTGGACGCCGACAGTGCGCGGCTGCGCAGCAAATTACTCAACGTTGCACTGGATGAGCGTGAGACCAGTGCCCAACTATTGGCCGGCGGCGAGTTTGCACCGCTGAGCGCTGAACTCGGCTGTTTTCAAGCCGACCATGCAGCGACGGCGACCACGCATCCGCGAGCACTGATCCGCAAGGTGAGAAAACTCTATCCACGTTTCTCCCAGGCGCAGGCCATCGAGCTTATCGATCAGTTGGGCGCCGACCCGTTGACCCGCGCGGTCCGGGTGAAAGGTCTGCGCCATGATCTGCTGCAATTGCGTGAGGTGTTGGACGCCTGGAGTGACGACATGGCTGCGATGAGGGCGCTGGGCGGCGACCTGCGTGAAGTGTGGTACAGCCGCAAGTTGACGGCAGAGCTGATCGAGGACGGGTTTCGGCGGCTGTTTCTGGCGACCGATGAAAGCGGCCAATCGGTCTGCGTGCTGAATCTCGACGGCATGCGCGTCGGGACATTGCCCACGTTACCGCCGGGGTTGAATTTCGATCATATTCAGCAGTTGTCGATGAAAAACATGGCGCAGGGCGATGATCTCGTTTATTTCCTCAAGTCATTCAAACAAGTCGAGTCTCTGCAACTCGACAGCAATAAACTCACGCGGCTGCCCGAGATTCTGTCGCACATGCCCAATCTCGCCCGGTTGAGTCTGGCGGGTAACCAGATCAAGCTGACCGAACAGTCTCTGGTGAAGTTGAGCAACATACGCACAATGTGCAACTTGAACCTGAGCAGTAACCCGTTGGGCGCGACCCCGGACGTGAGCAAGATGTTTGACCTGCACTCCCTGTCCTTGCGTGAGACGGGTGCCACCGAATTACCCAAAGGCCTTGCACGCCTGCCTTATCTGGACTGGGTGGATCTACGCAACAACGACATCAAGGAGCTGCCGAACTGGCTGTTCAAAACATCGAAACGTTTCAGTCAGGCCGTTAACCTGCGCGGTAATCCCTTGTCGAGCACCAGCGCCACTCATCTGGCCGATTATCGAAACAGCGTCGGTATCGGCATGGGCTATCTGGAAGACGATATCGCTCGACTCGACGAACAGCAGGCGCGCTCACTGTGGTTTAAGGACGGAGCCGGAGAGGACTGGGGACGGCGTGACCGGATCTGGACAGCCTTCAAGGACGATCCACGGGCCGAGGGCCTGTTTCATTTGCTGGCAGAGGTCGGCAATACCGCCGACTCTGAAAAGGTCAGCGACGACATGCATCGTCGGGTTTGGGCGATCCTTGAAGCCGCGGAATCCGACGCAGAGCTGTGCGAGCAAGTGCTCAATCTGGCCGCCAACCCGATCAACTGTACGGATACGGCGGCGATGAATTTCAGCCATATTGAAGTCGCCGTGGAAGTCGACAGGGTGACCAGCCTCGCCGGTGGCCGAACCACCAGCGCAAAGCCTTTGCTCCAACTGGGCAGTGGCCTGTTCCGGCTGGACAAACTGGAACACATCGCCCAAGAGCATGTGCGCAAGAACCCGACTGCCGATCCGCTGGAGGTGAGCCTTGCGTATCGTACAGGCCTTGCCGATGAACTCGATCTACCCGGGCAGCCACGGCATATGCGGTTTGCCGTCTTGGGCGGGGTGACTCAAGCTGATCTGGAAACGGCGAAGAACACGATCATTACCGCTGAGCTGTCCTCCAAATGGCTGACATTCATGCTGCGTCAGCCATTCTGGTGCGAATACCTCAAGCGCACGTTTCCCCGATCGTTCACCAGCATTGAGGAAACGTTCGAACCGCAAATGGACGCCGTTTTTGATCAGGCGACCGAGCTGACCACCGGGGATTACCTGAACAAGATGGATGCGATCAAGCTCGAACGCGAGGAGGCCGAAGAAGCGGTGGTCAAACGCCTGACCAACGATGCGATACGGCTGATGGACCTGGGCATCTGCGCGATGCCCGGTGATTGAAGCTTTACTTGCCGCGTATCAGCTGACGTAACGCGAAACGGTTGGGGTGACAGGCCTCGGCAACGCTTCTTGGTAGTGGCAACGGCTCATCGTTCAACCAGGCCGCGAGCAGTTCTCCGGACAGTGGCGCGGTGATCAGACCGCGCGAGCCATGGCCGCTGTTGACGTATAGACCGTCGAGCCAAGGGCAGGCGATGTCCGGCACTTGTCGGGCATCCTTGCTCAGCGCCGCGTACGCTTGAGTGAACGCAGCACGGTCGGCGAGGGGGCCGACGATCGGCAGGTAGTCCGGGCTTGTGCAGCGGAAAGCCGCGCGGCCCTGCAGGTTTTCAGTGTCCTGCGGATCGATATGCAGACGTGTCACCAGATCACTGGAAATCTCTTCGAGCATCGCCAGGTTCCCGAGGTGTTCGGCGATGGTCGGGGTCAGGTCGTCGCTGTTGAAATCGAAACTGGCGCCGAGGGTGTGTTCACCCAGTCGTGCGGGTGCGACGTAGCCTTCAGCGCACACCACTGTGGCCAGTGCCTGGCTTTGTTCCGTCTGCGCCAAGCGTGTGATCTGTCCGCGAATACGCTTGAGCGGTAACTCGGCGCTTTGCGCGAAACGTTTGATCTCGGCAGCACCGGCCAGCACCACGACGGGAGCGCTGGCGAGCAAACGGTCACCGTCGAAGGCTTGCCATTGATCATCTACCTTGCGCACTTCCAGCACTTCGCGATGGCTGAGCATTTCGACGTTCGGTTGCATGGCCTGTGCCTGACACAGCGCGGGCGGATGCACCCAACCCCCTTCGGGATAGTACAAACCACCATGCTCCAGACCCACGCCGGCGCGGGCCTGCGCTTGAGGCTGGTCGAGCCACTGCAACAGGTCTGTCGGGAAGGCTTCTGCCAGTTGAGCGTGGCGTTCGGCTTCCTTGGCATTGAACGCCAGTTGCAGCACGCCGCAATCGTCCCAGTCGGTACCGCGTTGCAGACTTTCGAGCAGGCGGCGGGTGTAACCGAAGCCGCTGACGATCAGTTGCGATAGTGCGGTGCCATGGGCCGACAGTTTCAGATACAGCACACCTTGCGGATTGCCCGAGGCTTCTTGAGCCACGGCGTCGTGGCGTTCGAGCAAACTCACCTGCCAGCCGCGCGCTGCAAGGCTGGCCGCCGTGGCGCAGCCCGCCAGACCTGCGCCAATCACCAGCGCCCGGCGCTCACCGGTCAGAGGGGCAGGGCGCGCGAACCAGGGTTTCTCGGGGGCTGGCGGTGGCACTTCCTGTGGCCAGCCGAGGAACTCGCCACGGAGGATTTCCCACTTGTGGCCGATGCCCGGCGTGCGTTTCATCTTGAACCCGGCAGCGTTGAGCAAGCGCCGCACCCAACCGGTGCTGGTGAAGGTACTGATGGTCGAGCCGGAGGCCGCCAGTCGGGCCAGTTCGACGAACAGCTCGGCGGTCCACATGTCCGGGTTTTTTGCCGGGGCAAAACCGTCGAGGAACCACGCATCGATCTGTGCATCCAGCTGTGGCAATTGTTCCAGGGCATCGCCGATCAGCAGCGTCAACGTCACCCGACCGTCGGCCAACGTGATGCGTTGGAAGCCTTGATGAATGGCCACGTAATGCTTGAGCAACTGATCGGCCAGCGGTTTGAGTTCTGGCCACAAGGCCAACGCGCGTTGCAGGTCGGCCGGGCTCAACGGGTACTTTTCGACACTGACAAAATGCAGCCTGGAGCCCGCTACCGCGTGTTGCTCGAACAGTTGCCAGGCGCAGAGAAAATTCAGCCCGGTGCCGAACCCGGTTTCACCGATGACCAGGCGCCCATTCTCCGGCAACGCGGCAAAACGCTCGGCCAAACGGTTCTGTTCAAGGAACACATAACGGGTTTCATCCAGCCCCGACTTGTCGGAAAAATACACGTCATCGAACACTCGCGAACGCGGGCGTCCCTGATCATCCCAGTCGAGTTGGGCGTGGGGCATTACAGGTTTCATGGCAGGCTCGGCAACGACTAGGCGGCCATTCTAGCCGATCGCGCAGGCGCTGCTTGATCCATGGCAAGGCTTGCTCGAGATGTCTCAAGGACAATCCGCCACCCGCGGGAATTTCCGCGCCGCGCCTGTGCCCAATCCGCTAGTCTTGCTGAACCCTGGAAGGAGCCGTCCAATGTTTGAATCCGCTGAAATCGGTCACGCCATCGACAAAGACACTTACGAGGCCGCCGTCCCGGCGCTGCGTGAGGCGTTGCTGGAAGCCCAGTTCGAATTGCAGCAGCAAAAGCGTTTCCCGGTGATCATTTTGATCAACGGCATCGAAGGTGCGGGCAAGGGCGAGACGGTCAAGCTGCTCAACGAGTGGATGGACCCGCGCCTGATTGAGGTGCGCACCTTCGACCAGCAGACTGATGAAGAGCTGGCGCACCCACCGGCGTGGCGCTATTGGCGGATGCTGCCGGCCAAGGGGCGTATGGGGGTTTTCTTCGGTAACTGGTACAGCCAGATGCTGCAGGGGCGGGTGCACGGTTTGTTCAAGGATCCGCGCCTGGATCAGGCGATCAACGCCGCCGAACGCCTGGAAAAAATGCTCTGCGATGAAGGCGCGCTGATCTTCAAGTTCTGGTTTCACCTGTCCAAGAAGCAGATGAAAGCGCGGCTCAAGTCTCTCGCCGATGACCCGCTGCACAGCTGGCGCATCAGCCCGCTGGACTGGCAGCAATCGCAAACCTACGACAAGTTCGTCAAATACGGCGAGCGCGTGCTGCGCCGCACCAGTCGCGACTACGCACCGTGGCACGTCATTGAAGGCATGGACGCCAACTACCGCAGTCTGGCGGTCGGCAAGATTCTCCTTGAGGGCCTGCAAAACGCCCTGAAGCGCCCGGATGTGCACGCCGAGGAAGTCAACGCAGCACCGTTGGGCACGGCGGTCGATCAGTTGAACCTGCTTGACAGCCTCGACCTGACTCAGCGCCTGGAGAAGAAAGACTACGAAGAGCAACTGATCACCGAGCAGGCGCGACTGTCGGGGCTGATGCGCGACAAACGCATGCGCCGCCACGCTTTGGTGGCCGTGTTTGAAGGTAACGATGCGGCGGGCAAGGGCGGGGCGATTCGCCGGGTGGCGGCGGCGCTCGATCCACGCCAGTACAGCATCGTGCCGATTGCCGCGCCGACCGAGGAGGAGCGGGCGCAGCCGTATTTGTGGCGCTTCTGGCGGCATCTGCCCGCGCGGGGCAAGTTCACCGTATTCGACCGCTCGTGGTATGGCCGGGTGTTGGTGGAGCGCATCGAAGGCTTTTGCAGCCCGGCCGACTGGCTGCGCGCCTACAGTGAAATCAATGATTATGAAGAGCAGATCGCTGACGCCGGGGTGATCGTGGTCAAGTTCTGGCTGGCCATCGATAAGGACACGCAGATGGAGCGCTTTCAGGCGCGCGAAGAAATTCCGTTCAAGCGCTTCAAAATCACCGAAGACGACTGGCGCAACCGCGACAAGTGGGACGCCTACCGTGCTGCCGTGGGGGACATGGTCGACCGCACCAGCACCGAGATTTCTCCGTGGACATTGGTCGAGGCCAACGACAAACGCTGGGCGCGGGTCAAGGTGTTGCGCACGATCAACCTCGCGCTGGAAGAGGCTTTCGAGAAGTCCGACAAGAAGGCCAAAAAGCACAAGGACTGAAGCGATGGGCACGCATACGCGGGGTGAATGATTGTCGCGGTCGGTCATTTGGTGGGCTTATGCTCGAGCCACTCTCAACCGACAACAACAATGAGGTATGCCATGCGTGAAGTGGTGATCGTCGACAGCGTACGAACCGGGCTGGCCAAGTCCTTTCGCGGCAAGTTCAACCAGACCCGTCCCGATGACATGGCAGCGCATTGTGTCAATGCACTGCTTGAGCGCAACGACATCGACCCGGCCAGCGTCGAGGACTGCATCGTCGGTGCCGGTTCCAACGAGGGCGCGCAGGGCTACAACATCGGCCGCAACGTCGCGGTGCTCTCGCAATTGGGCACCGGCGTTGCCGGGATGACCCTCAACCGTTTCTGTTCTTCCGGTTTGCAGGCGATTGCGATCGCCGCCAACCAGATCGCTTCGGGTTGCAGCGACATCATCGTCGCCGGCGGCGTCGAGTCGATCAGCCTGACCCTGAAAAGCGTCAACACCGATCACTTGATCAACCCGTTGCTCAAGCAGCAGACACCGGGCATCTACTACACGATGGGCCAGACCGCTGAAGTGGTGGCACGGCGTTATGGCGTCAGCCGCGAAGCCCAGGATCGCTATTCGCTGCAAAGTCAGCTGCGCACGGCGCAGGCGCAGGCGGCTGGGTTGTTTGATGATGAAATCGTGCCGATGGCGGTGAAGTACCGGGTCGAGGACAAGAACAGCGGCGAAGTGCAGATCCTCGATGGCATCGTCGAGCGCGACGACTGCAACCGTCCGGACACCACTTACGAAAGCCTCGCCGGATTGAAGCCGGTGTTTGCTGACGACGGTTCGGTAACGGCGGGCAACTCGTCGCAACTGTCCGACGGTGCATCGATGACCTTGGTCATGAGCCTGGAAAAGGCCCTGCAACTGGGGCTCAAGCCGAAAGCGTTTTTCCGTGGTTTCACCGTCGCCGGTTGCGAGCCGGACGAAATGGGCATCGGCCCGGTGTTCTCGGTGCCGAAACTGCTCAAGGCCAAGGGTTTGCAAGTGGCGGACATCGATTTGTGGGAACTGAACGAGGCCTTTGCTTCGCAGTGCCTGTACGCCCGGGATCGGCTGGAGATCGACAATGACAAATACAACGTCAATGGCGGGTCGATTTCCATTGGCCACCCGTTCGGCATGACCGGATCGCGGCAGGTCGGGCATCTGGTGAGGGAGTTGCAGCGGCGCAATCTGCGTTACGGCGTCGTCACGATGTGCGTGGGCGGCGGGATGGGGGCGACGGGGTTGTTTGAGGCGTTGCGCTAGGCTCCAAAGAGTTTGTTGTTCGTTCTAGCGCTTTCGCGAGCAGGCTCGCTCCCACATTTGGAATGCATTTCAACTGTGGGAGCGAGCCTGCTCGCGAAGGAAGCACCGCAGTTTATCTGTTGGAATCCATAACCTGCATCCGCGCGATATAAGCCTTTATCCCCCGCTCGGCTTTCTCGTGACTGTCAAACGGCCCTTCAAGGGTATTTTCCCGAGTGCTGAAAAACAGTTCGCCATTCACCCGGCATACGCGGTCGCTGCGAAACTGTGTGGCGGGGGCAGGGTCTTGGGCGCGCATGCCTAACATGACGGGTCTCCTGACGTGCATTGATTGCGAGTGGATCCAATGAGCTTATGCCTGAAGCACTTACCTTGCCTGCCCAGCCGATCAACGGCGCCTCGTCAATTTAATGCTGCGACCTGCACAGTTTCATTCGCGGCGTGTCTCCAACTGTCCCTGTGTCGCGTTCGGCACTGCGCCTAGAATGACGGCTCTTGTCAGCAGCCGTCGGGGTTCGCATGCACATTTCATCGGGGCGCTGGGTATATGGCTTGTGCCTGGCGCTGCTGACCGCATTTTTGTGGGGCATCCTGCCGATCAAACTCAAACAGGTACTGCTGGTGATGGACCCTGTCACCGTGACCTAGTTTCGCTTGCTGGTGTCCGGCGGCTGCCTGTTCATTTATCTGGCGGCGACCAGACGCCTGCCGAGTCGTAAAGTGCTCGGCCCCAAGGGCGGCTGGCTGGTGCTGATGGCGGTGCTTGGCCTGGTCGGTAACTACGTGCTGTACCTGATGGGCCTCAATCTGCTCAGCCCCGGCACCGCGCAACTGGTGGTGCAGATGGGGCCGATCATGTTGCTGATCGCCAGCCTGTTCGTGTTCAAGGAGCGATTCAGTACCGGTCAGGGCATCGGTCTGGCAGTGTTGCTGATCGGTTTTGTGTTGTTCTTCAATCAGCGTCTCGCGGAGTTGCTGACTTCGCTGTCGGATTACACCGCCGGGGTGTTGCTGGTGTTATTGGCGTCGACGGTCTGGACCTTCTATGCGCTGGGCCAGAAGCAATTGCTGACGGTGTGGAATTCGCTGCAGGTGATGATGGTGATCTACCTGTTCTGCGCGTTGTTGCTGACGCCCTGGGTGCATCCGCTCGAAGCGCTGCAATTGAGTCCGCTGCAAGGCTGGCTGCTGCTGGCATGCTGCATGAATACGCTGATCGCTTATGGCGCGTTCGCCGAAGCGCTGGCGCATTGGGAGGCATCGCGGGTCAGTGCGACGTTGGCGATAACGCCGTTGGTGACGTTCGGGGCAGTGGCGATTGCGGCGTGGATATGGCCGGACTATGTGCATGCCGAGCAGATCAACGGCCTGGGTTATGGCGGGGCGGTGCTGGTGGTGTTGGGCTCGGCGCTGGTGGCGCTGGGGCCTTCGTTGATCGCCGGGCTGAAGGCGCGGCGGCTGCGCATGGCTTGAAGATCAAAGGATCGCAGCGTGCCGCAGCTCCTACATTTGGAATGCGTTTCCCTGTAGGAGCTGCGGCACGCTGCGATCTTTTTGCTGTTAGCCCTTGGCCCCGGCCTCGATCATGTTCTCCGGACGCACCCACGCATCGAATTGTTCATCGGTCAGATAACCCAACTCAAGCGCTGCCTCACGCAAAGTCTTTCCTTCGCTGTAAGCCTTCTTGGCGATTTCCGCCGACTTGTCGTAACCGATGTGCGGATTCAACGCCGTCACCAGCATCAGCCCACGTTCCAGATGTTTGGCCATGACTTCGGCATCCGGTTCGAGCCCGGCAATGCAGTGCTGCTGGAAGTTGCTGCAACCATCGCCGAGCAGGCGGATCGATTGCAGCAGATTGTGGATGATCACCGGTTTGAACACGTTCAACTGCAAGTGGCCCTGGCTCGCGGCAATGCCGATCGTCACGTCGTTGCCCAGCACCTGGCAGGCGAGCATCGATAATGCTTCGCACTGGGTCGGGTTGACCTTGCCAGGCATGATCGAGCTGCCCGGTTCGTTGGCCGGCAGCCTCACTTCAGCGAAGCCTGCGCGTGGACCGGAACCGAGCAGACGCAGGTCATTGGCGATTTTCATCAGTGCCACGGCGAGGGTTTTCAAGGCGCCGGACAGGCTGGTCAGCGGCTCGTGCCCGGCCAGCGCCGCGAACTTGTTCGGTGCGGTGACGAAGGGCAAACCGGACAATGCCGCCAGTTCTGCGGCAATGGCCTCGCCAAAACCGTGCGGTGAGTTCAGCCCGGTGCCGACGGCGGTGCCGCCCTGTGCCAGTTCACAGACCGCCGGCAGTGCCGCGCGGATCGCTCGTTCGGCGTAATCCAGTTGCGCGATGAAGCCGGACAGTTCCTGGCCGAAGGTGATTGGCGTCGCATCCATCATGTGCGTGCGGCCGGTTTTCACCAGCTTCATGTGCCGCGCAGCGAGTTCGGCCAAGCCGCCGGACAGCTCGGCGATCGCTGGCAACAGTTGTTCCTGTACAGCTTTCGCTGTGGCGATGCTCATGGCGGTGGGGAAGCAGTCGTTGGAGCTTTGAGAGCGGTTGACGTGGTCGTTCGGGTGTACCGGGATTTTGCCGCCGCGCGGGTTGCCGGCCAGTTCATTGGCGCGACCGGCGATCACTTCGTTGACGTTCATGTTGCTCTGGGTGCCGCTGCCGGTCTGCCAGACCACCAGCGGGAACTGATCGTCGTGCTGGCCGTCGAGCACTTCGTCGGCGGCTTGTTCGATCAGGCGCGCGATGTCGGCGGGCAGGTCGCCATTACGGTCGTTGACCCGGGCGGCGGCTTTCTTGATCAGGGCCAGAGCGTGCAGCACCGGCAGTGGCATGCGCTCCTGGCCAATGGCGAAGTTGATCAGCGAGCGTTGCGTCTGAGCACCCCAGTAGGCGTCGTCCGGGACTTCGATCTGGCCCAGGCTGTCGGTTTCGATACGGCTCATCGTGCACACTCCTGTTGGTCTGTTTGCGCTGATTAGGCCGGCGTCGGCCCAGGTGGTTCCATCAATCCGATTGTTGACTGGTAAAACCCCGCCAATCAAGCGCGGCAAGGCGCGGGGGTTGAGCCATAGCGTTTTTTAGGCGCAGAATGGTCGCCCTTGGGGTTTTACCTCGTTAGCTAGAAAAGGAAACTCGATGACTCGTCTTCGTGCCATCTGTACCGCGGTTGCACTGGTTTGCGCCAGCGGCCAGGTGCTTGCCGATACCGCCAGCCACAACGCCAGTGCCGAAGCTTTCCTGACCCTGGCGCACGCTGACAAACTGGGCACTCCGGTGTACATGCAAGTGCAGCAAATGTTCGCCCAGCGTTTTGAACAGACCAAGGCCCCGGAATCAAAGAAAGCCACGCTGGAAACCTACCAGGCCAAAGCCAACGCCGCCCTGGATCAGGCCATTGGCTGGAACAAGCTGAAGCCCGACATGGTCAAGCTCTACACCAGCAACTTCAGCGAATCCGAGCTCAAAGACCTGGTCGCTTTCTACAAGTCGCCACTGGGCAAGAAAGTCCTGGAAAAAATGCCGCAGCTGACCCAGCAATCGGCCCAGATGACCCAGGCCAAACTGGAAAGCGCCGTTCCTGTCGTCAACAAGTTGCTCGACGACATGACCAACGAGCTGGCACCGAAAGGCGCTGCTCCGGCCAAGAAAAAGCCATAAGCGGAGTTCGTGATGACCATGCAACAACGCATCGAATCGACGCTGGCACTGCTTCAGCCTGAGCATCTGCAAGTGCTGGATGAAAGCCACATGCACAGTCGCGGGTTGCAAACCCACTACAAGGCTGTGGTGGTCAGCGCGCAGTTCGACGGCCTGAACCGGGTCAAGCGCCACCAGAAAGTCTATGGCACGCTCGGCGAGCTGATGGGCGAGTTCCATGCGTTGGCGCTGCACACCTACACCCCGCAGGAATGGGCAGAGATCGGCGCCGCCCCGGCGTCGCCGACCTGTGCCGGCGGTAGCAAACATTAAGATCAAACGATCGCAGCCTGCGGCAGCTCCTACAGGTGGCTGCCGCAGAGAGTGATGTTTTTGCTAGAATCCGCAACGCGCCGCTCACCCGGCGCGTTTTTTTTCGTATCCGGTTCACCCTTTGCGAGGGTAGCCACCTGGAGAAATACCCATGACACAACCGATTGTCGTGGCGGCACTGTATAAGTTCGTCACCCTCGAAGATTACGTCAACCTGCGCGAGCCACTGCTGCAAGCGATGGTCGACAATGCCATCAAAGGCACCCTGCTGATCGCCGAAGAAGGCATCAACGGCACGGTTTCCGGCACGCGTGAAGGCATCGACGGCCTGCTCGCCTGGCTCAAGAACGATCCGCGCATGATCGACATCGATCACAAGGAATCGTACTGCGACGAGCAGCCGTTCTACCGCACCAAGGTCAAGCTCAAGAAAGAGATCGTCACCCTCGGTGTCGAAGGCGTCGACCCGAACAAGAAGGTCGGCACCTACGTTGATCCGCAAGACTGGAACGCGTTGATCAGCGACCCTGAAGTGCTGTTGATCGATACCCGCAACGATTACGAAGTGTCGATCGGCACCTTCGAAGGCGCCATCGATCCGAAAACCACCAGTTTTCGCGAATTCCCCGACTACATCAAAGAACACTTCGATCCGGCCGTGCACAAGAAGATCGCGATGTTCTGCACGGGCGGCATTCGCTGCGAGAAGGCCTCGAGCTACATGCTGGGGGAGGGTTTCGAAGAGGTTTATCACCTCAAGGGCGGCATTCTGAAGTACCTCGAAGAGGTGCCGCAGGAAGAAACCAAGTGGCAGGGCGACTGCTTTGTGTTCGACAACCGTGTGACCGTGCGTCACGACCTCAGCGAAGGCGACTACGATCAATGTCATGCCTGCCGCACACCGGTCAGCGTTGAAGATCGTGCCTCCGAGCATTACGTGGCCGGCGTCAGTTGCCCGCACTGCTGGGACACCCTGAGCGAGAAAACCCGCCGCAGCGCCATCGATCGGCAGAAGCAGATTGAACTGGCCAAGGCCCGCAACCAGCCGCACCCGATCGGCTACAACTATAAGCAAGCATCCACCGAGGCTTAACCATGTCTGCGCGCCTGCTCTATGTAATGGACCCGATGTGTTCCTGGTGCTGGGGGTTCGCTCCGGTGGCCAAGGCACTGGTCGAACAGGCGCAGGCAGCCGGGGTCGAGTTGCATCTTGTCGTTGGCGGATTGCGCACGGGTAGCGGTGCGGCGCTGGAGCCGACCACCCGACGTTACATTCTCGAACACTGGCAAGCGGTCACCGAGGCTACCGGCCAGCCGTTCAAGTTTGACGGCGCGTTGCCTGATGGTTTTGTCTACGATACCGAGCCTGCTTGCCGGGCGATTGTCACGGCACGGAGCCTGGCGCCGGATTGCGCATGGACACTGGTCGGACTGATCCAGCAGGCGTTTTACGCTGAAGGTCGCGATGTCACCCAGGCCAGCGTGCTGGTCGAACTGGCAGAGCAGGCCGGTGTGCCGCGTATCGAATTTGCCGCGTTGTTCGATCATGCCGATCAACACAAAGCGACTCAGGCTGATTTCAGTTGGGTGCAGGATCTGGGCATCGCCGGTTTCCCGACCTTGCTCGCCGAACGCAACGGCCAACTGGCGTTGCTGACCAACGGTTATCAACCGCTCAGCGAATTGTCGCCACTGCTCGGTCGTTGGCTGGAGCGCGCAGCCTGTGCCTGACCGAGCCGATGACACGCCAGCCGTAAAGCGTGTCGACCGGCTGAGCTGGGCAGAAGTCCGGCGACTGGCACTCCATCACAAAAAATCCCTGTGGATCGCCAACGGCGTGGCTGTGCTGGCGACGCTGTGCAGCGTGCCGATTCCGTTGCTGCTGCCATTGCTGGTGGACGAAGTCCTGCTCGGTCACGGCGACGCCGCGCTGAAAATCATGAACCATGTACTGCCGAGCATGTGGCAGCAAGCAGCGGGTTATATCGGCTTGATGCTGGTGCTCACCCTGACTCTGCGTTGCAGCGCGTTGTGCTTTGGTGTGTTGCAGTCGCGCCTGTTCGCCCGGCTGGCCAAGGACATCGTCTATCGCATTCGCGTGCGCCTGATCGAACGGCTCAAACGCATTTCCCTCGGCGAATACGAGAGTCTCGGCAGCGGCACGGTGACCACGCACCTGGTTACCGATCTGGACACCCTCGACAAGTTTGTCGGCGAAACCCTAAGCCGTTTTCTGGTGGCGATGCTGACGCTGGTCGGCACCGCGAGCATCCTGATGTGGATGCACTGGAAACTGGCGCTGCTGATTCTGCTGTTCAATCCGCTGGTGATCTACGCCACGGTGCAGTTGGGCAAACGGGTCAAACACCTGAAGAAACTCGAGAACGACAGTACGGCGCGGTTCACTCAGGCGTTGAGTGAAACCCTCGATTCGATCCAGGAAGTGCGCGCGGGCAACCGTCAGGGTTACTTCCTTGGCCGGCTCGGCCTGCGAGCGCAAGAGGTGCGTAACTACGCGGTCAATTCTCAGTGGAAAACCGACGCCTCCAATCGCGCCAGCGGGCTGCTGTTCCAGTTCGGCATCGACATTTTCCGCGCAGCGGCGATGCTCACCGTGTTGTTCTCTGACCTGTCGATCGGTCAGATGCTCGCGGTATTCAGTTACCTGTGGTTCATGATCGGCCCCGTGGAGCAACTGCTGAATCTGCAATACGCTTACTACGCGGCTGGCGGCGCGCTGGCACGCATCAATGAATTGCTGGCGCGGGCCGATGAGCCGCAATATCCGGGTGGTGTTGATCCGTTCAAGGGCCGCGACACCGTGGGCATTCAGGTGCAAGGCCTGATCTTCGGTTACGGCGATGAACTGGTACTGGATCAGTTGAACCTGTCCATCGCCCCGGGGGAGAAAGTGGCGATTGTCGGTGCCAGCGGCGGCGGCAAAAGTACCCTGGTGCAATTGCTGCTTGGGTTGTACACGCCGCTGGCCGGCACCATCCGTTTCGGCGGTTCGACCCAGCAGGAAATCGGGCTGGAGACCGTTCGGGAAAACGTCGCTGTGGTATTGCAACACCCAGCGCTGTTCAACGATACCGTGCGCGCCAACCTGACCATGGGCCGCACGCGCAGTGACGAAGCCTGCTGGCAGGCACTGGAAATCGCTCAGCTCGAACCCACCATCCGCGCCTTGCCGGATGGCCTGAACAGCATCGTCGGGCGTTCCGGCGTGCGCTTGTCCGGCGGTCAGCGCCAGCGTCTGGCGATTGCACGGATGATTCTCGCCGAGCCGAAAGTGGTAATCCTCGACGAAGCCACCTCAGCCCTTGATGCCGCCACCGAATACAACCTGCATCAGGCCATGGCGCGGTTCCTCAATGGTCGCACCACGCTGATCATCGCCCACCGCTTGTCGGCGGTGAAGCAAGCGGATCGGGTCTTGGTGTTCGACGGTGGGCAAGTGGCCGAAGACGGCGATCATCAGCAGTTGATTGCCGACGGCGGGCTGTACGCCAAACTCTACGGTCACTTGCAACAAATCCAGCGCCCTTGAGTTTTGTCCGCGTTTCTGTGCTTAGTGCTTGAATTGCTTCGAATAAAAACGCCCGGATTACCTCACCGTACAGCCAGGTTGCACGATCGGCATAGAGGACGGCACAGCTGTCCTTTGGACATGTCGAAAATTAGCCTAGGCTGAGCTGTCAGGAGCGGTATTTTCCGGTGCTCATCTGGCAGTGCTTGCGCAAGGGATCTCATGAAGCAAAAGCGGACTCTCGGAACGCCACGGTTGTTGGGCATCGTCTGGCCATTTATTGCCGTCGTGTTGTTTCAGGCGTTATTGGGCGGGGTGAGTCTTTACGTGCTCTCGGCCGTTCGCGGTTACGTGGCGGGGGAAAGTCTCTGGTCCAAGGGCCAGAAAGACGCCATTTACTACCTCAATCTCTACGCCGACAGTCGTGACGAGGCGATTTTTCTCAAATACCAAAGTGCGATTGCCGTGCCCCAGGGCGGTCATCAGTTGCGCGTGGCGCTGGACCGTCAGCCGCCGGATCTGCAATCGGCGCGTGACGGCATTCTCAAGGGCGGCAACCATCCTGACGACGTCTCCAGCGTGATCTGGCTGTACCTCAACTTCCGTCACTTCAGTTACCTGGAAACCGCTATCGACCGCTGGACGGTCGGTGATGCTTATCTGATCGAACTTCATGACGTGGCGCGCGAGATGCATCAACGTATCGTCGACAATGCTGCTACCGAGGCTGATATCCAGCGCTGGAAGGCGCGGATCTTTGCGATCAACGATGGTGTGACCCCGGCGGCGAAAGCGTTCAGCGATGCCCTGGGCGAAGGCTCGCGGATGATCCTGCGGCTGCTGCTGTTCACCAACCTTGCCACGGCGCTTGGGCTGATCGTGCTGGCCTTGTGGCGTACCCACAAATTGCTCAAGCAGCGCCATGCCTTTGCCGAGGCGTTGCAGATGGAAAAAGATCGTGCACATGTGACGTTGCAATCGATTGGTGATGGCGTCATCACCACCGACGTGACCGGTGCCATTGACTACATGAACCCCGCCGCTGAAGCCATGACCCACTGGAAGGCCGAGCAGGCCGCCGGTTTGCCCTTGGCGGCGCTGTTCAATTTGCTCGACGACAACGCCCAGGCCGAAGGCCTGACCCTGATCGAGCACATTCTCAGCGGCCAGCTCAGCGGCGGCAGCGAGCACTCCAAGCTGATTCAGCGCCTGGATGGCAGCACGCTTTCGGTGACGCTGGTCGGAGCGCCGATCCGCAATGCCGGCAAGGTCAGTGGCACGGTGCTGGTGCTGCACGACATGACCCAGGAGCGGCAATACATCGCTAATCTTTCCTGGCAGGCCACCCATGATGCGTTGACCGGACTGGCGAATCGTCGTGAGTTTGAATATCGCCTGGAGCAGGCGCTGCACAACCTCACGCGCCAGTCCGGGCGGCATGCGCTGATGTTCCTCGATCTGGATCAGTTCAAGCTGGTCAACGATACCTGCGGCCATGCTGCGGGCGATGAGCTGTTGCGGCACATCTGCACCTTGCTGCAGTCGGGGCTGCGCGAAGGCGATACGCTGGCGCGGCTTGGCGGTGACGAATTTGGCATTCTGCTGGAAAACTGCGCGCCGGAAGCGGCGGAGAAGATCGCCGATGCACTACGCCAGACAGTGCAGAACCTGCACTTTGTCTGGAAAGGGCGGCCATTCCTGACCACGGTGAGTATAGGTCTGGTGCATGTTGCACAAAACCCGACGACGCTTGAAGCCTCGCTGCGTGCTGCCGATATGGCCTGCTACATGGCCAAGGAAAAAGGCCGCAACAGGGTCCAGGTTTACCACCCTGACGACTCCGAACTCTCACTGCGCTTTGGTGAAATGGCCTGGGTGCAACGTTTGCATATGGCGCTGGAAGAGAATCGCTTCTGCCTTTATGCCCAGGAAATCGCGCCGTTGAAACAGGGTGGCGGCGACAGAGGGCACATTGAAGTCCTGCTGCGTCTGCACGATGAAGCCGGTCGGATGATTCTGCCGAACAGTTTTATTCCTGCCGCCGAACGCTATGGCTTGATGAGTCAACTGGATCGTTGGGTAGTGCAAAACGTATTCAAGGTTATTGCTCAATGTATTGCGCAAGAACATGAAGGGCCATTGGCGATGTGTGCGATTAATCTGTCAGGCATTACTATAGGAGATGACGCGTTTTTGCACTTTCTGCGAGAACAGTTTGTTAACTATTCGATACCGCCTGAAATGATTTGTTTTGAAATTACTGAAACCAGTGCAATTTCAAACTTGGGCAGCGCAATTAGATTTATTAATGAACTCAAGGGCTTAGGTTGTTATTTTTCGTTAGATGACTTTTGTGCCGGAATGTCTTCATTCGCTTATCTGAAACATTTGCCTGTAGACTTCCTGAAGATCGACGGGAGTTTCGTAAAGGATATGCTGGACGATCCGATTAACCGCGCAATGGTCGAAGTGATCAATCACATCGGGCATGTCATGGGTAAGCAGACAATTGCCGAGTTTGTTGAAACAACCCAGATCGAGCAGGCACTGCTTGAAATTGGTGTGGATTACGCTCAGGGTTACGTTATCGAACGCCCGCAATTGTTTACCTGCGACAGTTTGCAAAGTCGGCCCGCCAGGCCGCAGCCGCTGTTATTCAAAGCGCCTGGCACGTTCCGTTGAAGTCTCTCGCCGATCCTTACAATCACAAATCAAAAGGAGCCGAACAGTGATCGACACATTCAACCGAACCGGACCACTCATGGAAGCTGCAAGTTATCCTGCCTGGGCACAACAGCTCATTGAGGATTGCAGCGAGAGCAAGCGCCGGGTTGTCGAACATGAACTTTACCTGCGCATGCGTGATAACAAACTCAGCGCCAAAACCATGCGCCAGTACCTGATCGGGGGCTGGCCGGTAGTTGAGCAGTTCGCGTTGTACATGGCGCAGAACCTGACCAAAACCAAATTCGCCCGTCACCCCGGTGAAGACATGGCGCGGCGTTGGCTGATGCGCAACATTCGCGTTGAACTCAATCACGCCGACTACTGGGTGCACTGGAGTCGCGCACACGGTGTGAGTCTGGAAGATCTCCAGGCCCAGCACGTACCGCCTGAGTTGCATGCCTTGAGTCATTGGTGCTGGCACACCAGCTCCGCCGACTCACTGATTGTGGCCATTGCCGCCACCAATTATGCCATCGAGGGTGCGACCGGGGAGTGGTCGGCGGTCGTCTGTTCTACCGGGGTGTACGCCGCAGCGTTCCCCGAAGAAGACCGCAAGCGTGCGATGAAATGGCTGAAAATGCATGCCCAGTATGACGATGCTCATCCGTGGGAAGCGCTGGAAATCATCTGCACCCTGGCGGGCATGAACCCGAGCAAGGCCTTGCAGGCCGAGTTGCGCCAAGCGATCTGCAAGAGCTATGACTACATGTACCTGTTCCTGGAGCGGTGCATGCAGCTTGACACTTCCGAGCGTTTGCTGGTAACCCGTGAGCGCAGGACTGTGGTCGAGAGCTGATCCTGAGAACACTGCGCAAAAAAATGTGGGAGCGAGCCTGCTCGCGAAGAGGTCGTGTCAGTTAGCCGTTGTTCAACTGATACACCGCTTTCGCGAGCGAGCTCGCTCCCACACTGATTTGTGACAGATGGAAAAACTCAGCCCGCCATCGCCAATCGATTCCGCCCCTCGCGCTTGGCCACGTACAGCGCGCTGTCAGCGCGGCGCAACAGGCTTTCTGCCGACTCACCCGGCAGCAGGGTCGAGCAGCCCAGGCTGACCGTCAGCTCTATCAACTTTCCATCGGCGTAATACTCCGCCGCCTGCGCCGCATAACGCAGACGCTCGCCAACCATCGCCGCCGCTTCCCGGCTGGTATTGGACAGCAGGATCAGAAACTCTTCCCCGCCATAGCGAAACACCATGTCGACGTTGCGCAACTGACCCTTGATCGACGCGGCCACGGCTTTAAGCACGTCATCGCCAGTGCTGTGACCATGACTGTCGTTGACCCGTTTGAAGTGGTCGATGTCCAGCATCAACACCGACAACGGCTGCAGGTGTCGGCGGGACATCTCGATCTCGCGTTGCAGTGTCTGCTCCATCGCGATGCGGTTGCCGGCGCCGGTCAGTGGATCGCGCAGGGCGCTTTGGGTGGCGGCGCGGTACAGCAGAGCGTTGCGCATCGGATACAGCAGTGACGACAGCAGCGATTCTAGATTGCTCTGTTCCTGCTCGTTGAAACGTTGGTTGCGGCGAAACATCAATTCGCCCATATGCTCACCTTCGTGGCTCAAGGTGTAGCTGACCGAGTGATGACCGCGAGCGCCGAACTCCAGGCGCAGGTCACTCCCTTGGTGCACGTAACTCAAGGCATCCAGCGGCACGAGACGCTGAACTTCACGGAAAAACAGACCGAGGATGCGTTGTGGTTCAAGACTGGTTTGCAGTTGCAGGCTCAGTTGCTGGCGCAATTGGGCGAGACTGGCGGGCCGCTCCAGAAGAGGCGGCTGCTGACCGAAACCCAGGCGTTGCAATTTGGCACTGTCAAAGTCAATTGCATTGGTCTGGGAAGGTGATTTCATATGGCGTGAGCCCCTAAGCAGTAAGTCTGTCTTACAGGCTGGGTGAGAGCGGCTTTGGGCTGCGTGTCGTACTGATCCATCAGTCCCGTAGGACATTTGGCGTAAGTCTAGTCTGCCTGATGACGATTAGTAAGCTATCGAACCAGGCCTTGCCCCATTGCCTTCACACGGCATGCTTTGAGGAAATTTAGAGCGAAAGTCGTGCCATTCAGTTCGTTTTTATTTAACCCGTTATGAATCAAAGGGTTGAATGTAAATGAGAGAGAGGGGTGCTGGATATTTGACTATATTGTGACGGCTAATTGCGTTAAATGACTGCCGCGACGGGAATCCGCCACGGCAACAAATGCGACGTATGGCATTACTGCGCGTTGAATGCCTGGCCGTTGACCCCGGTGCTGTCCGGACCCATCAAGTAGAGGTAGACCGGCATTATCTCCTCCGGCGTCGGGTTGTTCAGCGGGTTTTCCCCCGGATAAGCCTGCGCACGCATGCTGGTGCGAGTGCCGCCCGGGTTGATGCTGTTGGAGCGTACCGGTGCCACGCCGTCGACTTCGTCGGCCAGGGTCTGCATCAGGCCTTCGGTGGCGAACTTCGACACACCGTAAGCGCCCCAGTAAGCGCGACCCTTGCGTCCGACGCTGCTGGAGGTGAACACCACCGAAGCATCCTGCGACAGCTTGAGCAGCGGCAACAACGTGCTGGTCAGCATGAACATCGCATTGACGTTGACCTGCATGACGCGCATGAAGTTTTCGCCCGACAGTTGCTCGATCGGCGTGCGCGGGCCAATGATCGAGGCGTTGTGCAGCAGGCCGTCGAGGTGGCCGAACTCGGTCTCGATCATCGCTGCCAGCTCATCGTACTGATGGGGCAGGGCGGTCTCGAGGTTGAAGGGAATCACTGCCGGTTGCGGATGGCCCGCAGCTTCGATCTCGTCGTAGACCTGTGTCAGATTGGCTTCGGTCTTGCCCAGCAGCAGGACGGTTGCGCCGTGGGCCGCGTAGGTTTTCGCGGCAGCCGCGCCGATACCGCGACCGGCACCGGTGACCAGAATGACCCGATCCTTGAGCAATTCGGGGCGAGCGGAGTAATCAAACATAAACACCTCATCAACAGTCAGATCGTTCCCATGCGCAGCAAAGGAATGCAGCCAATGACGCTCTGCGTCAGGTCTCAGCAGCTGCAAAGCGCGCTATCAAGCACCTTGCGCAACTCCAGCGGATGATCCACCACCACATCCGCACCCCAATGCCGCGGGTTGTCGTCCGGGTGAATGTAGCCATAGGTCACTGCGGCCGTTTTGGTCCCGGCATCACGCCCCGACTCGATATCGCGCAGATCATCGCCTACAAACAGAACGGTCGACGGATCCAGATCAAGCATCTTGCACGCGAGGATCAGCGGCTCCGGGTCCGGTTTGCTGTTCTTCACGTGATCCGGGCAGATCAGCAGCGCCGAGCGCTCGGCCAGCCCCAGCTGTTGCATGATCGGCTCGGCGAAGCGCAGCGGTTTGTTGGTGACCACGCCCCAGATCAGGTTGGCCTTTTCAATGTCGGCCAGCAGTTCTTCCATGCCGTCGAACAGCTTGCTGTGCACCGCGCAGCCGACGAGGTAGCGCTCAAGGAACTCCAGGCGCAACTCCTCGAACCCAGGCGATTCCGGATCCATCGAAAACGTCACCGCGACCATGGCTTTGGCGCCGCCGGAAATCTCGTCGCGGATGTGCTTGTCGTTGATCGGCGGCAAACCACGATCCGCGCGCATCGCCTGGCAGATGGCGATGAAATCCGGCGCGGTGTCGAGCAGGGTGCCGTCCATGTCGAAAAGAACTGCTCTGATGGCCATCGGCTTACTCCTCGCGCAGGGTCTGGATCATGTAGTTGACGTCAACGTCGCTGGCCAGTTTGTAGTGCTTGGTCAGCGGGTTGTAGGTCAGGCCGATGATGTCCTTGACGGTCAGGCCGGCCATGCGACTCCAGGCGCCCAGCTCGGATGGACGAATGAATTTCTTGAAGTCGTGGGTGCCGCGCGGCAACAGCTTCATGATGTATTCGGCGCCGATGATGGCGAACAGGTAGGCCTTCGGGTTGCGGTTGATGGTCGAGAAGAACACTTGGCCGCCCGGCTTGACCATGCGGAAGCAAGCACGGATGACCGAAGAAGGGTCCGGTACGTGCTCAAGCATTTCCAGGCAGGTCACCACGTCGAACTGCTCAGGCATCTCTTCGGCCAGGGCTTCGGCGGTGATCTGGCGGTACTCGACGCTGACGCCGGATTCCAGCTGATGCAGTTGCGCGACTGCCAGTGGCGCTTCGCCCATGTCGATACCCATTACGGTGGCACCACGTTGCGCCATGGCTTCGCTCAAGATGCCGCCACCGCAGCCAACGTCGAGGACTTTCTTGCCGGCCAGATTGACCCGTTCGTCAATCCAGTTGACCCGCAGCGGGTTAATGTCGTGCAGCGGTTTGAATTCGCTTTCGCGATCCCACCAACGATGGGCCAGGGCTTCGAATTTGGCGATTTCAGCGTGGTCGACGTTGCTCATGTTCAATTCCTCGAAAAACTTGAAAAAGGCTGTAGCCCTGGCGTGTGTGCCGGGATGTTTACGATTCGGTGTGGCCGCTGATGCGCTGGCCCCAGGCTCGCGCAGTAGCGCCAAGCTGTTCTTCATCCATGCGGGTCAGGCGCCGTTCGTCAAGCAATTGTTTGCCGGCGACCCACAGGTGTTTCACGCAATCGCGACCGGTGGCGTATATAAGCTGTGAAACCGGGTCGTACACCGGTTGCTGCGCCAGGCCAGACAGGTCGAAGGCGACAATGTCCGCGGCTTTGCCGATTTCCAGCGAGCCCGTTTCGCTTTCGATCCCCAAGGCGCGTGCGCCGTTCAGTGTGGCCATGCGCAGGGCGCGATGGGCATCGAGCGCGGTAGCCGAGCCGGCGACGGCTTTGGCCAGCAAGGCAGCGGTGCGGGTCTCACCGAGCAGATCCAGATCATTGTTGCTGGCCGCGCCATCAGTGCCGACCGCAACGTTGACCCCGGCTTGCCACAGACGCTCGACGGGACAGAAGCCGCTGGCGAGTTTCAGGTTCGATTCCGGGCAATGGATGATGTTGGTGTTGCTTTCTACCAGCAACGCCAGGTCTTCATCGCTGATCTGGGTCATGTGCACGGCCTGGAAACGCGGGCCGAGCAGGCCCAGACGGCCGAGGCGGGCGAGTGGCCGTTCGCCGCGCTGTTCGACCGCTTGCTGCACTTCGAAGGCGGTTTCGTGGACGTGCATGTGGATCGACGCGTCCAGTTCCTCCGCAATCACGCGGATTTTCTCAAGGTTCTCGTCGCCGACGGTGTAGGGTGCATGAGGGCCGAAGGTGATCTTGATCCGTTCGTGATGCTTCAGATCGCCGAACAACTCGACGCCCTGACGAATGGCCTCATCCGCGTTGCTGGCGCCAGGAATCGGGAAGTCGAGGATCGGAATGGCGATCTGTGCGCGGATGCCGCTGTTGTGCACGCGCTCGCTGGCAACTTTCGGGAAGAAGTACATGTCCGAAAAGCAGGTGATGCCGCCCTTGATCTGCTCGGCGATTGCGAGGTCGGTGCCATCACGGACGAAGTCTTCATCGACCCATTTGGCTTCGGCCGGCCAAATGTGGTTTTCCAGCCAGGTCATCAGCGGCAGATCATCGGCCAGGCCGCGGAACAACGTCATTGCGGCGTGGCCATGGGCGTTGATCAGGCCGGGGCTGAGCAGAACATCCGGCAATTCGCGTACTTGCGTGGCATTACACTTCAACGCTTCGGCGCGTGGGCCGATAAACACGATGCGACCGTCGCGGATGCCCAGGCCATGCTCCTTGAGCACAACGCCTGCGGGTTCGACGGGTACCAGCCAGGTCGGCAGCAATAATAAGTCGAGCGCAATGGCAGGTTTCGGCATCGAGGGTCGGTTCCAGTGCTTTTGTAAAGGATGGCGAAGTATACCCGAGCGTCTTCGCGGGGGGATCGCTATAATCGGCGGCTTTTGTTCATGAGTGCGGGGTGAGGGATGCGCGATCGACTGTTGGCTGCGGAGAAAGTAAAGGCCATCGATTGGCGAGATGGCGCGCTCCACCTGCTGGATCAGCGTATTTTGCCGTTCGAGGAAAACTGGATCGCCTACACCAGCGCCGCCGGCGTGGCCGAGGCGATTCGCTCGATGGTGGTGCGTGGCGCGCCGGCCATCGGTATCAGCGCGGCTTATGGCATCGTGCTCGCGGCCCGCGCACGGATTGCCGAAGGTGGCGACTGGTATGCGGCGCTGGAAGAGGATTTCGCCCTGTTGGCCGATTCCCGTCCGACCGCAGTCAATCTGTTCTGGGCGCTGGGTCGCATGCACGATCGGCTGGATCGTCTGAAAGAAAATGCCGATCCTCTTGCGGCCCTGGAAGCCGAAGCTATCGCCATACATGAAAGTGACCGCGAAGCAAACCTGACCATGGCGCAATTGGGTGTCGATTTGATCCGCAAGCATCAGGGCAACGCGCAGGCGATTCTCACCCACTGCAACACCGGTGCCCTTGCCACCGGCGGTTTCGGCACGGCGCTGGGGGTCATTCGAGCGGCTTTCCTTGAGGGGATGGTTGAACGCGTTTATGCAGACGAAACCCGACCATGGCTGCAAGGCTCGCGCCTGACCGCGTGGGAGCTGGCCAACGAAGGCATTCCTGTGACCCTCAATGCTGACTCCGCCGCCGCGCACATCATGAAAACCAAAGGTGTGACTTGGGTGATCGTCGGCGCTGACCGCATTACCGCCAATGGTGATGTGGCCAACAAGATCGGCACCTACCAACTGGCGGTCAACGCCATGCACCACGGCGTGCGTTTCATGGTGGTGGCGCCGAGTTCGACCATCGACATGAATCTGGCCAGTGGTGATGACATTCCGATCGAAGAGCGTGACGGCGCCGAGTTGCTGGAAGTCGGTGGCAAGCGTGTCGGGGCGGACGTTGAAGCGTTCAACCCAGTGTTTGACGTGACGCCGGCAGACTTGATCGATGCGATTGTTACCGAGAAGGGCATCGTCGAGCGTCCGGACACCGCGAAAATGGCGCAGTTGATGTGCCGCAAGCGCCTGCATTGAAAGGATGGAAGAAAACCTGATCATGACAGTACGGGCTTCGGATCGCAGACCGTACTGTTATGAATAGAAAGGTGCAGGCGCGTCGGCTGACATTTTTTGCAGCCGTCAGCGAATTACTTGAACGACCAGCGTTTATGTCCCAAATAGCTGGTAAACACTGGAACTATGATGCCGACCGCATGAGCGATCTCGTTGGCAAAAAGTGTTATTCCGATGGCGGGAAGTAAATAGTGTGCAAGTCCCAGGCTGATCAACCAGGTTTGCGCCACTGCGACTAGATTCACCAGTATGAAAAAAAACGCCGATCGGTGCGTTGATTGGCTACTGTCCCGGAATACAAAAAGCCTGGCCAGTACAAACGCCGTAATCATCCCGGTGATGTAAGCTAGAATGACAGCTGTCGAAAAGTCGAACCAAAGGCTGTAGAGTAGTCTGGAGCAAAAGTTGACGGCGGCAGCGGTGCCGCCCGTCAGAAGAAACGCCAGGAACTGCCGGCTCATCAGTGTTTCTTTCACTCTGCAGCATCCTTGGCCATTTTTCGCCCGAAATCGATACTTTCAGAGATGCCTCGATCTTCGGGGTAGTAATAAGACGTATCCGCGACCCATAGACCCTTTACCGGTAACTGTACCGGTGGCAACCGGTCGAGATAGCCAGGATCACAGATGGGTTGGGCGTAACGGTAACGGCTGGCATAAATATCAATGAAATCATCATCGGTCAGTGCCGGATTGATTTTCTTTAGATATCGACGAACTTTATCCAGGAACACCTCGTTAGGTTCCTGAAATTTTGGATGCTCGCCCGGTACGTAGAAAGGCACATAGACAATGTGTTCTTTCATCGGACGTAAATTGCTGTATTCGACCAGCCCTGGAATATCCATTTCGGGGTCATTGGTGTTTAGCCAGAAGTTCTCTGTCAATGCCTTGCGCAATTTTACAATTACACACACCACCGCGATATTTTTCAGCGCCTTGAAGCGCTGCAAGATCTCGTCAGGCAGATCGGGCATGACTTTTGGCACGTAAGGTAGTGGGATGGTGCTGATGACTTTGTCGAATGGCTCGACCATGCCCTCAACCTCGACGCCTTTTACCACGCCATTTTCGATCACTACTCGAGTGACTGAGGCTTTCAGGCGGATTTCACCACCGTGTAGGCGAATATCCTGCGCCAGCGCATTCAGTAGTGTTTCCGATCCGCCCTCCAGATAGCCCAGTTTTTCCTTGAACAGGCTGTACCGGGATCTGCCAATGCGGCGAATGCGGCTCCAGATCCAGGCCGCGGAGAGGTTGCCAGTGTGGTCATAGAACTTATAGTCGAACAGGCGACGCCAAAGAACCTCCCACGCTTCGTTACCCACCCAGCGCTTGATCCAGCCAGTCGCTTCAACATTGTCCAGCGGCTTCCAGTCGTTGCGCTTGGTCGACAGAAACGCATGCAGACCGTAACGGAATTTCGCTGTCAGGCTCAGTCCTTTGAACTTCAGCAGCGCGATTGGGTTGCCCCAGGCCTGAAGTCGGTTCTGATACCAGTAGCCCATTTTGGTTTCGGTCCAGCGCATTTCCCCCGCCAGGCCCAATTCGTCCAGAACTTTAAGAAAGGCATGGTCGGAAATGCAGTGGAAGTGATAGTAGCGCTCAATACTCAAGCCCGAAAAATCGAAGGGCGCGGTCATCCCGCCCACACGGTCATCGGCTTCGAAAATGACGGGTGTATGGCCATCGCGTGCTAACTGATAGGCCACGGCCAATCCCATTGGGCCTGCACCTAGAACAGCAATTCGTTGCGCCATGCTTAAAACTCCAAAACAACTTTACTGTACTTCGGATCATTGAACGTTTCGTTCACGGCCGCAGCGAATAGGGTATAGGGCACGTTAAAGGTACCGGGCCAATCGTTGACTTCGAACTCGTCTTTCGCGCTGAGAGATGCAAGCTGCTGTGTGGTAAACGGCGGGTTTTTGTCAAACAGGCTCCACGTCCAGATAAGGCCGTAAAAAATGCTGTAAGGTATTTTTGCAATAATAGTTTTAGCGTGTGTGGCGCGCTTTATTTCACGGATGATATCGATGTAATCAATTTTTTCATGGCCCGAGATATTGAACGTTCCGTCATGAACTCGCTGTTCGATGCAACTGATGATGACATTGCAGAAGTCACCCACGTACAGGGGCTGACGCATATAACGGCCGTGGCCCGGGATCGGAAATACCGGAACCTTTTTCATGAAGCGGGACAGCCAGCCCAGGTGCTTGCGGTCAAACCAGCCAAACATCAGCGTCGGCCGCAGTATCGGGCACGGGATGCCGCTGGCCAGAACCATTTTTTCCTGGTCTTTCTTTGTATTGGTATAAAAATCATCAGCCACGGATTCAACGACCGAGGAGCTGATATGTACCAGGTACGGGATGTTGTTGGTCTTGATCGCGTCAAGGATCAGGCGTGTTGCGTCCACATTATTGTGGACGAAGTCGCTGTAGTCGTTGCCGCCGATCTGTGCTTGCAGCATGACCACTACATCTGCCCCGACGAAATACTCTTGCCAGTCTCCTGGTTTGGACAGGTCGGCAAGTACCGTCGTGATTTCCGGCTGTACCTGTTTGAGGATTTCCAAGTTCTTGACGTGCTTGTCGATGACCACGATATTCTCGTAGCCCTTCGCTTTAAGGCGTGCAACCAGGTTTTGCCCAACGAGGCCAGCGCCGCCCGGAAGAATAATCCGCTCTTTGAGATTAATACTGGTCATTTTTTATTAACCTGAAGTTCTTTGCTGAATTGGCAGACCTGCATTTGTTGATCCACGACTCGCTCGACACCTACGGTATATTTTCCGGACAGGGTGGAGGTGTCGATGATTCTTCCAAAACCTGCATTGACTATGTCTCGGCGATTGAACAGGTCGCCCACACCGTAATAGTAGGATTGAACCGCGTTGTAGTACTTCACGGCTCCATTCGCGTCGGTCAGGGTTATATAGACTTGCGACGGGATTGTATTCTGCGAACCATCAATCGTTGTCCAGCCTTTGAACTGAACAGTGTCAGGCGTCTTGCTCGTCGTATCGCCTACATAGTCCAGATTGCCTTGGCAGTCTGTCTTCACCTTCGGCAAATCCAGGCCGATGGTTTTCTCGGGAAAGGCGACAATGCAGTTCCAGACTTCAGCAGCTTTCCATTGGGTGCCGTTGTGCTTCCAGTCAACCAATTGGCGCACGCTGGGTACCGGCGCTTCCGGGCAGGAGGAAATCGCGCCCAGAGGCAGGCCGCCCAAATAGGCTTCGGGCGTATTGATGACTTTGTTCAGGTTGCGGAACCGATCCGGTACGGTGAAGGATTTATGTTCGGCATAGTAAGCGATCGAGGAACTCCAGTCATTGCCATACACCACAAGCCCCTCGCCATGAGAAATGTTCCTTTTAAGCGCCTCACCCAACATCAAATCCCGGGAGTTGCCGATGTTGAGATCTTCACGAACCTTATTGAAATAGTCATTGGCGAAGGCGCCGTAGTTGTTCAGTACCAAGGCGAGGAAAACAATTGCCGAGATCACTGTCCGGCGGGCTCCCTCCAGACCTTCGGCAACGGCGACTGCCAGAGCAAATATGAGGAAAATGACATTGGCGGACTGGTAGTAGGTGTGCACAAGGTGGAGATTGGTGAAGATAAACAGAGGCAATATGCCCAGTGCACAGGCTGCAACAATAATGAATCTCAGCTTATTGCTTTTCGACAGAAGCAAAGCACTCAGGATGATTGCAATGCCGAAGATGCCCGACAGGTTTCCCTTGATAATTCTCGACCAGATGACATCAGAGTAGAGCGGCAGAGAGAGGCGCTGTGTCAGTGTCCCCCAGTTCCATGCAGAGAGGCTTTGAGAGGTAATGCTCATCCCGAACTCATTTTTGGATTTAATGATATCGGTGTAGAACGTCCAACCGTAGCCAATGACAATCGGCAGTGCGAACAGGGTGAGTGCCCAGATGATATTTCTGATGGAAATTGCGCCGACGATGCTCTTGTTTCTGCCAATTTCGTAAAACAGGAAGACGAAGGCCAGAACCGCGAGCACCGGCAAACCGGTTGTCGCTTTCTGAAGAATGGCCAGCGAAATGCATACGAAAAAGCCTACCGCCGCCCATTTTGCTTTTGCGTTGAGGAAATCCAGAAAGTATTTGATCGCAAGAACGGCAAAGAACAGTGCCATTGTCTCGATCATGAATGTTCTGCCCCAGAACAGATATATAGGGCTGGAAAAAAGCAGGCCAACAAACAGATAGAAACTGCTTCGGCTCAGCTTGAGCGATTTGCAAATTTCGTTGGCGGGGTAGATACAAAGGACCAGGAAGGCAAAAGAAACCAGTCTTCCGGTTTTGCCAAGATCGCTGTCAAGCAGCTGAGAAATAAACGCAACGATCGCTTGGTAGAGCGGGAATTCGAAAGGGATCGACCAGGGTGCACCGGAAACCGGAGTCTCATAGGCAAGTTTGTAGCCTTCCTGAATAAACCAGAAAGAGGTCAGGGCTGTTTGTGTTTGTCTGAAGCCAAAGAGCTCAATCAGCGGTTGTCCGGCGTAATTCAGAGCTATGTAAAATGCATAGGCTAGCGTTGTCAGGCTGATTAGCTGTATGCCGCGTATTGACGATAAATATTGACTTGAAAGTTTATAAAACTTCAAGGTGTCACCCCATTTCGAAAAAAAGTTAACTGAATTCAGAGATTTATTCTTTTGAACACAAATCTTGGAATCGAGCGAATAATCAGCATGATCAGCGCCCAGAAACCAGGTGCGTAAAGCACATCTTTTTTGCGATCTATGCCGTCTGCAATTCTCTTTGCGACTTGGTCAGGTTGGGCTACCAGTGCCTTCGGCAGTTTTAAGCCGTGTGTCATTGGCGTATCGACGAAGCCGGGTTTGATGGTGATCACGTGTACACCGACTTTGAACATGCGGGCGCGCAATCCTTCGCAGAATGTCGAGACGGCAGCCTTGGCTGCGCCATACAGATAATTGGAGGGGCGGCCGCGATCACCGGCTACTGAAGAAATCACTGCGAGAGTACCGCAACGCTGAGTTTCAAACTGGTTCGACAGCAATGTCAGTAAAGCAATGACGGATGTTCCGTTGTTGCTGAACTCCTGGAGCGCTACTGCAGGGTCTTGCTCACATTGCTGCTGATCGGGGAGGGTGCCGTGTGCGATCAAGGCAACATCGATCTGGCGCATGGCGTCAATGCAGTGTTCAAGCATCGCGGCATGGGTACCTGTGTCAGTAGCGTCCATGGTGTGCAAAACCGTCGCTTTGGCCCCTCGGCTCTCAAGGTCGGCGGCGGTTTGTTGAAGTTTTTCAAGATTTCTGCCGACCAGAAAAAACTCACTACCTTCCGCGGCCCAGCGGCGTGCGCATGCCGTGGCGATCGCTGAGGTTGCGCCAATGATCAAAACTCGTTTCATTCAGTTACCCTTTTCCAAAAGCGGGAATTCATAGACGGGTCACGCAAGGCTTCAACCTGCTCCCACTCAGGGTAAGCGGTGCGGAAATCGCTACCGCTCATATGTGCATCCTTAGCTGGATAGATCCGGCCTCCGGCTTCTCTGACAATTACGTCCAGGCGCGCGAAGAGCTTTTTCAGGCTTGCTGATTGCGGGAAATCCAGTGCAAGAGAGGCGCCAGGTAACGGAAAAGAGAGTAGGCCGGGTGAGTTGCATTCTCCGCAGCGTTTGAGCACAGCCAAAAAAGAACCGTTACCGGAGTCCGCAATGGTCTTGAGTAGCTGGGTCATGGCGATTTGGGCGTTGGCGTCGGGAATGACGCATTGAAATTGCTGAAAGCCGGCGTTGCCGTAAATTCGATTCCAGTGCAGCACTCTGTCGAGCGGATAGAAGAAGGGCTCATACTCGCTACGAATGCGGGTTCGCTTGACCGGGCTCTTGCGCCAATAAGCTTCGTTGAAACCGCGCAAAGACAGATTATTGATAAGGGAAACCGGTGGCGTCAGCGGGACCGTCAGTTTGTTCCGCTTGTTCAGGGTTAATGAGCCATAAGGAGCATGGTCGCCGACGATGAAAACTCCTCGTCCCAGTTGCGCTCCCTTGGCGAGGCAGTCGATCCAGGCAACGCTGTACTCATGCTGGTGGTCCAACTGACTGGAAAGCTCGAAGAACTCACCAAGATTGTTGAAGCGTACAAGGGTGCTTTCGATCTGACTTGACTGGATTGGAATCAGTTGTATCTGCGCCCAGCTCACTACCCCGGTGAGGCCCAGGCCGCCAATCGTGGCACGAAACAGCGCCTGGTCTTGTGTCGGGCTGCAGATGAGCGTTTCGTTTTTATGCAGCAGGCCAAATTCCGTGACATGATTGCCAAAGGTGCCGCGTACGTGGTGATTCTTGCCATGCACGTCGTTGGCTATCGCGCCTCCCAGTGTCACGAATTGTGTGCCGGGCGTCACTGCGAGGAACCAGCCGTTAGGGATGGATATCTCCAGAATTTGCGCCAGTGTTACGCCTGCTTCAGCCGTGACTCTGCCGTTTTGCCAGTCGACCTCAATGAAGCGATCAAGTGCGCGCATATTCAGCACGTGGTCACTGGCGGCCAAGCAGCTGTCTCCATAGCTGCGTCCGTTGCCGAACGGGAGTGTGCTGCCATAGGTGCGGCTGACAGTTTCTATCAGTGCGGGCAGATCCATTCGCCAGTTGGCGCTATGTCCCGATTGGAGCAGACGGGGGTATCGCCCCCAGGATAAGAGATCGGTATTCACGCTGCTACCCAGAAAACCAGGCCCATCAAGAGGCCCGCAACGATGCTGGTGCGGTCGGAGACGGCGAACATGACGGGGTCATCATGCATTTTTCCACGATGCGTCAGCATCCATATCCGGGAAATCCAGAACAATAGAATCGGGCAGGCAAGCCAGATGATCTGCGGGTGTGAATACAGGCGAGTGGTGGCGGGGTCGTGGATGTACATTGCCAATACCATGACAGCCAGATAGCCCGAAGCGGCTCCCAGAGAGGAAATCATTTCGAGGTCGTCAGGATAATACCCTCGGCCTCGGGTTTTTTCCGTGCGGCCACTGTGCTTGGCTTCACGCAGTTCGGCATAGCGTTTGACCAGCGCCAGGCTCAGGAACATGAACATCGAGAAAGCGAGAATCCAGAATGTGAGCTCCAGGTTCAGCGCGCAGGCACCCGCAATGATGCGAATGGTGTAAAGCGATGCGAGCGAAATGACATCAACGACCATTTTGCGCTTCATAGAAAGCGAGTAGGCCAGCGTCAATATGTAGTATCCAATCAGAGTTGCGGTGAACTCCCAGGGCAAAAGGACCGCAGAGCCTATGAAGGCGATACCCAATAAAGACGGAAAGGCCAGCAGTCCTGCAAGTATGCTCAGTTTTCCGGATGCAAAGGGTCGGTTACGTTTGGATTTATGATGGCGGTCATCATTGAGATCGAGCAGGTCGTTCAGCAGATATACACTGGATGCGCAAAGGCCAAAGAACAGGAAGGCCAGCAGACCTTGCAAGACGAACGGAATGTTAGTCAGCTGATGCGCAGTCAGCAGAGGCACGAAGATGAGTATGTTCTTCATCCACTGGTGAAGGCGCAGGGCTTTTATCCAGTCTCTGGGTCTGGTGGTGTTGGAGTGAATGACTTCCTCAACATTACCCTGAGCCGCTGCGCGCTGTTCGACGCCGCGCTCCGGATTGACTATATAAGCTTTACGCGCGCTGGCCCATACGGCGATGTCATCCAGGGAGTTGCCGATGTAATCGAACCCTTCGTTTCCATACTGCTCAACCAGCAGGTCACGTTTGCGGTGTGACGAGAGATTAAGGCTGCCATTAGTCGCCACTACCTTGTCGAAAAGTTGCAAGTGGTCGGCGACTCTGTTCGCCAGGCTAATATGACTTGCAGTCGCCAAAACGATGCTGCGACCACTCGCGCGCGCCTGTTCGATCAGCGTTATGACGGCAGGGTCATACGGTAATACCGTAACGTCAACGTGACTGTCCTTGGCAAGGCCTTCCTTGAGCGAGGCTTTGCCTTTTAGTAACCAGATGAATGGTTTCAACAGTTGAAGGGGGTTGCTTCTTAGAAAAGCAATGCCTGTCTCAAGCAAGAGGTCCGAACGAAGGAGGGTGCCGTCTAGGTCTACGACGAGCGGGGGAGCATTGGATGTCACGAAAGCTTATCCCTAAGAAATAAAACTACGCTTCTTTGCCATATGGCGAGCCGGCTGATTGTGCTCGCTAGAGCATTTCAGTCAGACATTTATTGCGATGCGTATAATCGAGCTGCGCATTTGAGCAAAAAAAGACTTCACCGTCACACTTTTTATGACGCTACAGGAACCACTCAAATTATTTTTTGCTGATCTGGAGTCTTCTCGGCGCTGAAGACGGAGCGGACGGGTGCATTTCGATAGGTAAAAATTGCCTCTGGATCATGGAAGGCGGCGCTGAAGGCGTTCTGAGGCGGTTTTGTGTCAGATTAATGGTGTTGGCAGGCTATGGAGGGATAGGTGCGTGGCGGCGATTGTGGTAGCATCCGGCGTTTTCCGAGGCAGTCCCACAGGGTTGTCTTCACTGCGCAAATCCAGGGTTCAACTTGTTGATTTGTCGTAAGTCGGCGCATGGCACTCAGTCTGCATCGACGAGCTTCGTGATCCCTATGGATATGACGAGGTTTCACCAGAAAAAGGAATCAGGCTTCTCATGGGCGAACTGGCCAAAGAAATCCTCCCGGTCAATATCGAAGACGAGCTGAAACAGTCCTACCTCGATTACGCGATGAGCGTGATCGTCGGCCGTGCACTGCCGGATGCGCGCGATGGCTTGAAGCCCGTGCACCGCCGCGTGCTGTTCGCGATGAGCGAGCTGGGCAACGACTTCAACAAGCCGTACAAGAAATCTGCCCGTGTTGTCGGTGACGTGATCGGTAAATATCACCCGCACGGTGACACTGCCGTCTACGACACCATCGTACGTATGGCTCAGCCTTTCTCCCTGCGCTACCTGTTGGTCGACGGTCAGGGCAACTTCGGTTCGGTGGACGGCGACAACGCTGCCGCCATGCGATACACCGAAGTGCGCATGACCAAGCTGGCGCACGAGCTGCTGGCTGACTTGCACAAGGAAACCGTGGATTGGGTGCCGAACTACGACGGCACGGAAATGATCCCGGCGGTCATGCCGACCCGTATTCCCAACCTGCTGGTCAACGGTTCCAGTGGTATCGCTGTGGGCATGGCAACCAACATCCCGCCACACAACCTCGGTGAAGTCATCGACGGTTGCCTGGCGCTCATCGACAATCCCGAGCTGACTGTCGACGAGCTGATGCAATACATCCCCGGTCCGGACTTCCCGACTGCCGCGATCATCAACGGTCGCGCAGGTATCATCGAGGCCTACCGCACCGGTCGTGGGCGCATTTACATGCGTGCGCGTTCGATCGTTGAAGACATCGACAAGGTCGGTGGTCGTCAGCAGATCGTTATCACCGAACTTCCTTACCAGTTGAACAAGGCGCGTCTGATCGAGAAGATCGCCGAGCTGGTAAAAGAGAAGAAGCTTGAAGGCATCACTGAACTGCGCGACGAGTCCGACAAGGACGGTATGCGCGTCGTGATCGAACTGCGTCGCGGCGAAGTGCCTGAGGTGATCCTCAACAACCTCTACGCTCAGACCCAGCTGCAAAGCGTGTTCGGCATCAACATCGTCGCTCTGATTGATGGCCGTCCGCGGATTCTGAATCTCAAGGATCTGCTGGAAGCCTTCGTTCGTCACCGTCGCGAAGTCGTTACCCGCCGTACCGTGTTCGAACTGCGCAAGGCGCGCGAGCGTGGTCACATCCTTGAAGGCCAGGCCGTTGCCCTGTCGAACATCGACCCGGTGATCGCCCTGATCAAAGCTTCGCCAACCCCATCGGAAGCCAAGGAAGCGCTGATCAGCACGCCTTGGGAGTCCTCGGCGGTAGTGGCGATGGTTGAACGTGCCGGTGCCGATTCGTGCCGCCCGGAAAACCTCGATACGCAATACGGTCTGCGCGAAGGCAAGTACTTCCTGTCGCCAGAGCAGGCGCAAGCCATTCTGGAACTGCGTCTGCACCGTCTGACCGGTCTGGAGCACGAGAAGCTGCTGGCCGAGTATCAAGAGATCCTCAACCAGATCGGCGAGCTGATCCGCATCCTCAACAGTGCCGTGCGCCTGATGGAAGTGATCCGCGAAGAGCTGGAAGTGATCCGCGCCGAATATGGCGATCAGCGTCGCACCGAGATTCTCGATGCACGCCTCGACCTGACTCTGGGCGACATGATCCCGGAAGAAGAGCGCGTCGTGACCATCTCCCACGGTGGCTACGCCAAGACTCAGCCGCTGGCTGCGTACCAGGCTCAGCGTCGTGGCGGTAAAGGCAAGTCGGCGACCGGCGTCAAGGATGAGGACTACATTGCTCACCTGCTGGTTGCCAACAGTCACTCCACGCTGTTGCTGTTCTCCAGCAAAGGCAAGGTGTACTGGCTGAAGACTTACGAAATCCCTGAAGCATCGCGTGCTGCACGTGGTCGTCCGCTGGTCAATCTGCTGCCGCTGGAAGCCGATGAAACCATCACCACCATGCTGCAGATCGATCTCGAGGCCCTGCAAAAACGTGCCGGTGCTGACGATGAGGATGATGCTGACGATGCGATCATCGAAGGCGAAGTAGTCGAAGCTGAAGAAGCTGCCGAGCTGGAAGAGATCGACGGCGAAACAGCCGAGCTGGTGGCTGAGCCGACCGGCGAATTCATCTTCATGGCCACGGCTTCCGGTACCGTCAAGAAGACCCCGCTGGCACGCTTCGCCCGTCCGCGCTCCAATGGCTTGATCGCCTTGAAGCTCAAGGAAGGCGATACGCTGATTGCAGCTGCCATCACTGATGGCGCGAAAGAAATCATGCTGTTCTCCGACGCTGGCAAGGTGATCCGTTTCGCTGAAGCCGCAGTGCGTGAAATGGGTCGTGGTGCGCGCGGTATTCGCGGCATGCGGATCCTCAAGGATCAGAAACTGATCTCCATGCTGATTCCTGAGTCGGGCGCGCAGATTCTGACCGCTTCCGAGCGTGGTTTCGGCAAGCGCACCGCCCTGAGCAAATTCCCTCGCCGCGGTCGCGGTGGTCAGGGTGTGATTGCCATGGTCACCAAAGAGCGCAACGGCAAGCTTGTCGGTGCGATCCAGGTGCAGGAAGGCGAGGAAATCATGCTGATTTCCGACCAGGGCACACTGGTGCGGACTCGTGTTGATGAAGTGTCCAGCCTGGGTCGCAACACCCAGGGTGTGACCCTGATCAAACTGGCCACTGATGAAACGCTGGTCGGTCTGGAGCGGGTTCAGGAGCCGTCGGAAGTCGAGGGCGAAGAGCTCGAAGGTGAAGAAGGGTTGGTGTCTGGCGCGGAGGTCGTGATTGACGACGTTGCCGAAGACCAGCAACTCGACGCCGCAACTGACGAAGAACCGCAGGAATAAGCGGACAAGCGAGGGGGCGGATGAGAATTCGCCCCCTTGTTATTTGTCCGGTATGAAAGTTTCTGAAGTGCAGAGTTACCGAATTACAGATTTATTGTGTATCACCAAGTCAGAGCGAGATTGGATGTGAGCAAGCGAGCCTATAACTTCTGCGCCGGCCCTGCGGCGCTTCCCGAAGCTGTCCTGCAACGCGCCCAAGGTGAACTCCTTGACTGGCACGGCAAGGGTCTGTCGGTTATGGAAATGAGCCATCGCAGCGATGAGTTCGTGTCCATTGCCAATCAGGCCGAGCAGGATCTGCGTGACCTGCTGAATATCCCTTCGAACTATAAAGTGCTGTTTCTGCAGGGTGGCGCCAGCCAGCAGTTTGCGCAGATCCCGCTGAATCTGTTGCCTGAAGGCGGCTCGGCTGACTATATCGACACCGGTATCTGGTCGCAGAAAGCCATCGAAGAAGCTTCGCGTTACGGTCACGTCAACGTTGCCGCTACCGCCAAGCCTTATGACTATTTCGCCATCCCGGGTCAGAACGAGTGGAACCTGTCCAAGGATGCCGCTTACGTTCACTACGCACCGAACGAAACCATCGGCGGTCTGGAATTCCAGTGGATCCCGGAAACCGGCGACGTGCCATTGGTTGCTGACATGTCTTCGGACATCCTCTCGCGTCCAGTCGACATTTCGCGTTTCGGCATGATCTACGCCGGCGCGCAGAAGAACATCGGCCCGAGCGGCATCGTGGTCAACATTATCCGCGAAGACCTGTTGGGCAAGGCGCGTTCGCTGTGCCCGACCATGCTCAACTACAAAGTCGCGGCCGATAACGGCTCGATGTACAACACTCCGCCGACCCTGGCCTGGTACCTGTCCGGTCTGGTGTTCCAGTGGCTGAAAGAGCAGGGCGGCGTCGAAGCGATTGCCAAGCTGAACGACGTCAAGCAGCGCACGCTGTATGACTTCATCGATGCCAGCGGCCTCTACAGCAATCCGATCAACAAGTCGGATCGCTCGTGGATGAACGTGCCGTTCCGCCTCGCTGATGATCGTCTGGACAAGCCGTTCCTGGTCGGTGCCGAAGAGCGCGGTCTGCTCAACCTCAAGGGCCACCGCTCCGTGGGCGGCATGCGCGCCTCCATCTACAACGCCGTCGACATCACCGCCGTCAATGCGCTGGTGGCGTACATGGCTGAATTCGAGAAGGAACACGGCTGATGTCCGAGCAAGAACTCAAGGCACTGCGCGTTCGCATTGACGCTCTGGACACCAAGGTCATGGAGCTGATCAGTGAGCGTGCGCGTTGCGCCCAGGAAGTCGCGCGAGTAAAGATGGCCTCGCTGGCCGAAGGCGAAGTGCCGGTGTTCTATCGTCCCGAGCGCGAAGCTCAGGTGCTCAAGCGGGTGATGGAGCGTAACCAGGGGCCGCTGGGCAACGAAGAGATGGCGCGGTTGTTCCGCGAAATCATGTCTTCGTGCCTGGCGCTGGAGCAGCCGCTGAAAGTGGCTTACCTCGGCCCTGAAGGCACCTTTACCCAAGCGGCCGCCATGAAACACTTCGGTCACGCAGTGATCAGCAAGCCGATGGCGGCGATCGACGAAGTGTTCCGTGAAGTGGCCGCCGGTGCAGTGAACTTTGGCGTGGTGCCAGTGGAGAACTCCACCGAAGGCGCGGTCAACCACACGCTGGACAGCTTCCTCGAACACGACATGGTGATCTGTGGCGAAGTCGAGCTGCGCATCCACCATCACCTGTTGGTCGGTGAAAACACCAAGACCGACAGCATCAGCCGCATCTATTCCCACGCTCAGTCGCTGGCGCAGTGCCGCAAGTGGCTGGACGCGCATTACCCGAATGTTGAGCGCGTAGCGGTGTCGAGCAACGCCGAAGCGGCCAAGCGGGTTAAAGGTGAGTGGAACTCGGCGGCGATTGCCGGTGACATGGCGGCTGGCCTCTATGGCCTGACCCGTCTGGCCGAGAAGATCGAAGATCGCCCGGACAACTCCACGCGCTTCCTGATGATCGGCAACCAGGAAGTGCCGCCGACCGGCGACGACAAGACATCGATCATCGTTTCCATGAGCAACAAGCCCGGCGCGCTTCATGAGCTGTTGGTGCCGTTCCATGACAACGGTATCGACCTGACCCGCATCGAAACCCGTCCGTCGCGCAGCGGCAAGTGGACCTACGTGTTCTTCATCGACTTCGTCGGCCACCACCGCGATCCATTGATCAAAGGTGTGTTGGAAAAGATCAGTCAGGAAGCAGTAGCACTCAAAGTGCTGGGTTCCTACCCGAAAGCAGTTCTGTAAGGGGCGGTAGTAAATGAGTGGCAATTTCCTCGCTCTGGCACAGCCGGGCGTGCAACAACTTTCGCCTTACGTTCCGGGCAAGCCTGTGGACGAACTGGCGCGCGAGCTGGATCTGGATCCGGCGAAAATCGTCAAACTGGCCAGCAACGAAAACCCGCTGGGCGCCAGTCCGAAAGCCTTGGCGGCGATCCGCGAAGAGCTGGCCGAGCTGACCCGTTATCCGGATGGCAACGGCTTCGCGCTGAAGTCCCTGTTGGCTGAACAGTGCCGCGTTGAGCTGAATCAAGTCACCCTTGGCAACGGCTCCAACGACATTCTCGAACTGGTCGCGCGCGCCTATCTGGCGCCGGGCCTGAATGCCGTGTTCAGTGAGCACGCGTTCGCGGTGTATCCGATCGCCACCCAGGCAGTCGGCGCGCAGGCCAAAGTGGTTCCGGCAAAGGATTGGGGGCACGACCTGCCTGCCATGCTCGCCGCTATCGACGCCAACACCCGCGTGGTGTTCATCGCCAACCCGAACAACCCGACCGGTACCTGGTTCGGCGCCGAAGCGCTGGACGAGTTCCTGCAGGATGTTCCGGAGCATGTACTGGTAGTGCTGGACGAGGCGTACATCGAGTATGCCGAAGGCAGCGACTTGCCGGATGGTCTGGATTTCCTTGCGGCGTATCCGAACCTGCTGGTCTCGCGCACCTTCTCCAAAGCTTATGGTCTGGCGGCGTTGCGTGTTGGCTATGGCCTGTCCACTCCGGTAGTGGCGGATGTGCTGAACCGTGTTCGCCAGCCGTTCAACGTCAACAGCCTGGCGTTGGCCGCGGCGTGTGCGGCGTTGAAAGACGAAGAGTATCTGGCGCAAAGCCGTCAGCTCAACGAGTCAGGCATGCAGCAACTGCAAGCCGGTTTCCGGGAGCTGGATTTGGGCTGGATCGAGTCCAAGGGCAACTTCATTTGCGTCGATCTCGGTCAGGTGGCGGCTCCGGTTTTCCAGGGCTTGCTGCGCGAAGGCGTGATCGTGCGTCCCGTGGCCAATTACGGCATGCCGAACCACCTGCGGGTGACGATCGGTCTGCCGGCGGAAAACAGCCGCTTCCTCGACGCACTGCGTAAGGTTCTGGCTCGTGGGTGATGTCACTGCACTGCAATCTGCTGCGCCTATGATCGGTCGCCTGGTGGTGGTCGGTCTGGGATTGATCGGTGGTTCGTTTGCCAAAGGCTTGCGTGAAAGCGGCGTGTGCCGCGAAGTGGTCGGCGTCGATCTCGACCCGCAATCGCGCAAGCTGGCGGTCGAGTTGGGTGTGGTGGATCGCTGCGAGGATGACTTGGCAGCTGCATGCCAAGGCGCGGACGTGATTCAGTTGGCGGTGCCGATTCTCGCGATGGAGAAAGTGCTCGCACGTTTGGCGAGCATGGATCTGGGGCAGGCGATTCTGACCGATGTCGGCAGCGCCAAAGGCAATGTGGTGCGCGCGGCGACCGAAGCGTTTGGTGCTATGCCACCGCGTTTCGTGCCGGGCCATCCGATTGCCGGTTCCGAGCAGAGCGGGGTGGAAGCCTCAAATGCCGAGCTGTTCCGTCGACACAAAGTGATCCTTACGCCGCTTGAGCAAACCGATCCGGCGGCGCTTGCTGTGGTCGATCATCTGTGGCGTGAGCTGGGTGCTGATGTGGAGCATATGCAGGTCGAGCGTCACGATGAAGTGCTGGCTGCGACCAGCCATCTGCCGCACCTGCTGGCCTTCGGTCTGGTCGACTCGTTGGCCAAACGCAATGAAAACCTTGAGATCTTCCGTTACGCTGCCGGTGGTTTCCGCGATTTCACAAGAATCGCCGGAAGCGACCCGGTGATGTGGCACGACATCTTCCTCGCCAACCGCGAGGCTGTTCTGCGCACACTTGATACATTTCGCAGCGACCTCGACGCCTTGCGCGACGCGGTCGATGCAGGGGATGGGCACCAATTGTTGGGCGTTTTTACTCGCGCCCGGGTTGCCCGCGAGCATTTCAGTAAAATCCTGGCCCGCAGGGCCTATGTGGACGCTATGAATTCCAACGATCTGATCTTCCTGGCTCAACCTGGTGGCCGCCTGTCCGGTCGGATTCGCGTACCGGGCGACAAATCGATTTCCCACCGTTCGATCATGCTCGGCTCGCTGGCCGAAGGCGTCACCGAAGTCGAAGGCTTCCTCGAGGGCGAAGACGCCCTGGCGACCTTGCAGGCATTCCGCGACATGGGCGTGGTCATCGAAGGCCCGCACCACGGCCGCGTGACCATTCACGGTGTTGGCCTGCACGGCCTGAAACCTGCGCCGGGCCCGATCTATCTGGGCAACTCCGGAACGTCGATGCGTCTGCTGTCCGGTCTGCTGGCCGCGCAGAACTTCGACAGCACCCTGACCGGCGATGCTTCGCTGTCCAAGCGTCCGATGAACCGCGTGGCCAATCCGCTGCGTGAAATGGGCGCCGTGATCGAAACCGCTGCCGAAGGTCGTCCGCCGATGACTATCCGTGGTGGCCACAAGCTCAAAGGCCTGACCTACACCATGCCGATGGCCAGTGCTCAGGTGAAATCCTGCCTGCTGCTGGCCGGTCTGTATGCTGAAGGCAAGACCACCGTTACCGAACCTGCGCCAACCCGCGACCATACTGAGCGCATGCTGCGTGGCTTCGGCTACCCAGTAAGCGTTGATGGCGCGACTGCATCGGTCGAATCCGGTGGCAAGTTGACAGCGACCCATATCGAAGTGCCGGGCGACATCTCGTCTTCGGCGTTCTTCCTGGTCGCGGCATCGATCGCCGAAGGCTCGGAGCTGGTGCTGGAACACGTTGGCATCAACCCGACTCGTACTGGTGTGATCGATATCCTGCGCCTGATGGGTGCCGATATCACTCTGGAGAACCAGCGTGAAGTCGGCGGCGAGCCTGTGGCTGACCTGCGCGTGCGGGCAGCTAAACTCAAAGGTATCGAGATTCCGGAAGAACTGGTTCCGTTGGCCATCGATGAATTCCCGGTGCTGTTCGTGGCCGCCGCCTGTGCCGAAGGGCGCACCGTGCTGACCGGCGCCGAAGAGCTGCGGGTCAAGGAATCGGATCGTATCCAGGTTATGGCGGACGGTTTGCTGGCGCTGGGCGTCAAATGCGAACCGACGCCGGACGGCATCATCATCGACGGCGGCCAGATTGGCGGCGGCGAAGTGCATGGTCACGGCGATCACCGTATCGCCATGGCATTCAGCGTGGCATCGCTGCGCGCCACTGCACCGATCCGCATCCATGATTGCGCCAACGTCGCGACGTCGTTCCCGAACTTCCTCGCGCTGTGCGGGCAGGTCGGTATTCGTGTGGCACAAGAGGCTCAGTCGTGAAGAACATTGCACCGGTCATCACCATTGATGGGCCAAGCGGCTCGGGCAAAGGCACGGTAGCCGGGATTCTGGCCAAGCGTCTGGGCTGGAACCTGCTGGATTCCGGTGCGCTTTACCGGTTGCTGGCGTTCGCTGCGCACAATCATGGTGTCGACCTGACCAATGAAGAGCTGCTGAAGACTCTTGCCGCTCATCTGGATGTTCAGTTCATTGCGGCGACCGACGGTCAACTTCAGCGCATAATTCTGGAAGGTGACGAAGTCAGTGATGTCATCCGCACTGAAAGCGTCGGTTCCGGCGCCTCTCAGGTGGCTGCATTGCCGGCGGTGCGCGAGGCGCTGCTGCAGCGTCAGCGTGCTTTCCAGGAAGCGCCGGGTCTTGTGGCCGATGGTCGCGACATGGGTACGGTGGTTTTCCCGAGTGCGCCGCTGAAGATTTTCCTGACCGCCAGTGCCGAGGAGCGGGCGCGCCGTCGATATTTGCAGTTGAAGGGCAAAGTCGAGGGTGTTAGTCTGTCGAGTCTGCTAGATGAGATCCGTGCACGCGATGAGCGTGACACCCAGCGAGCGGTAGCCCCGCTTAAGCCGGCGGCTGACGCCATACAGCTGGATTCCACGGAGTTGTCCATCGATCAGGTGCTTGAACGCATCATGAGCGAGATCGCCATTCGCGATATCGCCGGGTGACCAAGAAGGTTGCAGGGGACCAGTCATAGTCCTGTGGCGCTTCTTCTATATGAAACTAACCCACACCGTCTGGGGTGTGGAGATGGGCGTATCCTTCGCCCTCATTTACAGGAACTAAAATGAGCGAAAGCTTTGCGGAACTCTTTGAAGAAAGCCTAAAAACCCTGAACCTTCAGGCAGGCTCCATCATCACCGGTGTTATCGTTGATATCGATTACCAAGCTCGCTGGGTAACCGTTCACGCTGGCCTGAAGTCTGAAGCACTCATCCCGCTTGAGCAGTTCTACAACGACGCTGGCGATCTGACTATCAATGTCGGTGACGAAGTTCACGTTGCTCTGGACTCGGTTGAAGACGGTTTCGGTGAAACCAAGCTGTCCCGTGAAAAAGCCAAGCGCGCTGAGTGCTGGATCGTTCTGGAAGCTGCCTTCGCAGCCGAGGAAGTGGTCAAGGGCGTTATCAACGGTAAGGTTAAAGGCGGCTTCACTGTCGACGTTAACGGCATCCGTGCGTTCCTGCCAGGTTCCCTGGTTGACGTCCGTCCAGTGCGCGACACCACGCACCTGGAAGGCAAAGAGCTGGAATTCAAGGTCATCAAGCTGGACCAGAAGCGCAACAACGTTGTCGTTTCCCGTCGCAGCGTCCTGGAAGCCGAGAACTCCGCCGAGCGTGAAGCTCTGCTGGAATCCCTGCAGGAAGGCCAGCAAGTCAAAGGTATCGTCAAAAACCTCACCGATTACGGCGCATTCGTCGATCTGGGTGGCGTGGACGGCCTGCTGCACATCACCGACATGGCCTGGAAGCGCATCAAGCATCCTTCCGAGATCGTCAACGTTGGTGACGAAATCGACGTTAAGGTTCTAAAATACGATCGCGAACGCAACCGTGTTTCCCTGGGTCTGAAGCAACTGGGTGAAGATCCATGGGTTGCTATCAAAGCTCGTTACCCAGAAAGCACCCGCGTTACCGCTCGTGTAACCAACCTGACCGACTACGGCTGCTTCGCTGAGCTGGAAGAAGGCGTTGAAGGTCTGGTACACGTTTCCGAAATGGACTGGACCAACAAGAACATCCACCCTTCGAAAGTCGTACAAGTCGGCGACGAAGTGGAGGTTATGGTTCTGGACATCGACGAAGAGCGTCGTCGTATCTCCCTGGGCATCAAGCAGTGCAAATCTAACCCATGGGAAGATTTCTCTGGCCAGTTCAACAAGGGCGATAAAATCTCCGGCACCATCAAGTCGATCACCGATTTCGGTATCTTCATTGGTCTGGACGGCGGCATCGACGGTCTGGTTCACCTGTCCGACATCTCCTGGAACGAAGTTGGCGAAGAAGCTGTTCGTCGTTTCAAGAAGGGCGACGAGCTGGACACCGTTATCCTGTCGGTTGACCCAGAGCGCGAGCGTATCTCCCTGGGTATCAAGCAACTGGAAAGCGATCCGTTCTCCGAGTACGTCTCGGTTAACGACAAAGGCGCAATCGTTACTGGCACCGTGAAAGAAGTTGACGCCAAAGGCGCCATCATCGTTCTGGCCGACGATATCGAAGCAACTCTGAAAGCCTCCGAAATCAGCCGTGACCGCGTTGAAGACGCGCGCAACGTTCTGAAAGAAGGCCAGGAAGTAGAAGCCAAGATCATCAGCGTTGATCGCAAGAGCCGCGTGATCCAACTCTCCATCAAGTCGAAAGATGATGCTGAAGAGAAAGAAGCTATCCAGAGCCTGAAAGAGACTCCGGAAGCTGCTACCGGCGACACCACCATGGCGGCACTGCTGCGCCAGGCAATGGCCAAACAGAACTAAGTTCTGCTTGATCATTAAAAAGGGCGACTTCGGTCGCCCTTTTTTGTGCCTGCGATTTGGTGAGTTGCGTGTGCTGTGAGGGTTGTGGTGAAACCAATCTCACTCCGGAGTTGTCTGTTTCTTTAATCGGATCAATCGCCTATTCGCGACTAAGCTTGGTCTTAAGCGTGTGGTAGTCGGGCGTCGCCTGGCATAAGGAAGTGGATGAACAAGTTTATTGCCCTCATGGCTGTATTGGTTTTGGCAGGCTGCACCACCAGCGCCAAGACCCATGCGGTGCGCGGTGTCAGTGGTATAGAGGTCGACTGCTCTGGATTGGGCTCCAGTTGGGAGAAGTGCCAGAAGCGAGCGGCGAAGGAGTGCAAAGGGGCAGGGTATAAAGTCATTACCCGATCTGATGATGCCAAGGATGAAGATGAGTTTCCTTTTGGCTTCAATCCGGCTGGCTACGTGACGCGAACCATGCTGGTCATCTGTCGTTGAGCTTGTTTGTTGATTTTATGCCCTGAAAATGGGCGTTTTGACGCTGAGGAAGATATGTCAATCCCTGGGCTGTTCAAAATCTTCCGGGCGTGCTAAAACCTTTCAAGCGCTGATCTAGCTGCTTGAAAAAGAAGGGAAAAATATGACGAAGTCGGAGTTGATCGAACGAATTGTCACCCATCAAGGGCTGCTCTCATCCAAGGATGTAGAGCTGGCCATCAAGACCATGCTTGAACAAATGTCCCAGTGCCTGGCCACGGGTGATCGTATCGAGATCCGTGGGTTTGGCAGCTTCTCCCTGCACTATCGTGCGCCGCGTGTGGGGCGCAATCCGAAGACCGGTCAGTCGGTCAGCCTTGACGGTAAATTTGTTCCGCATTTCAAGCCAGGTAAAGAACTGCGTGATCGGGTGAATGAGGAAGAGGAGGAGGGGGTTTGATCTTCGCTATTCAAATTCGAGGGGGCGTGAATGCGTAACCTGAAACGCGTGCTGCTTGGCGTATTTCTTCTGTTGATGGTTTTGATTGTTCTGGCTTTTGTGCTTGAGAATCAGCAGTCGGTTTCGCTTTTGTTTCTTGGTTTTTCAGGCCCGTCGTTACCAGTGTCGGTGGTTGCAGTTTTGGCGTTGTTGATCGGCATGCTGATCGGCCCTGTATTGGGCTGGTTTCTGGGGCGTTCGTCCAGAGCCGCACGCAAGCGCCTTGTCTGAAAAAGACAGGTGCAGGGCATCTGTCGAAATTGCGCCACTGCCTGTCTATATCCATTAGTAAAACGTTCATTAAGCTGTAAAATGCAGCCCTTGTTCGATAGTGGCATATTCCCACGTCGATTCAGACTGACTCTGACGGAAGCTTCTAATTTGATGGCTTCTGCATTCATGGATTAGACAGTGCTCGTTGGTGTCACTGTCCGCAGCTCAAGGGTATTGTTTCGCGTGAAAATTCTAGTTACCGGCGGCGCCGGGTTCATCGGCTCGGCAGTCATTCGCCACATTATTTCCAATACCGCCGATTCTGTCGTCAATGTCGACAAGCTGACGTATGCCGGTAACCTCGAGTCGCTGGCTGAAGTTAGCGGTGATTCGCGCTACGTGTTTGAGCGTGTCGATATCTGCGACCGTGATCAGGTCGACCGTGTTTTGCGTGACCACCAGCCAGACGCCATTATGCATCTGGCTGCGGAGTCTCACGTCGATCGCTCGATTACCGGTCCGTCCGAGTTTATTCAGACCAACATCATCGGTACTTACACTCTGCTGGAAGCTGCGCGCCATTATTGGGCGGCACTGGATGAAGCGCGTAAAGCCAACTTCCGCTTCCATCATATTTCGACTGATGAAGTTTACGGAGACCTCGAAGGTCCGGAAGACCTCTTCACCGAAACCACTCCTTACCAGCCAAGTTCGCCTTACTCGGCCAGTAAGGCCAGCTCCGATCACCTGGTTCGTGCCTGGGCCCGCACTTACGGCCTACCTACCTTGGTGACTAACTGCTCGAACAACTACGGCCCATGCCATTTTCCTGAGAAACTGATCCCGCTGATCATTCTCAATGCGCTGGAAGGCAAGGCGCTGCCGGTTTATGGCAAAGGCAATCAGGTTCGTGACTGGCTCTATGTCGAAGATCACGCGCGTGCTTTGTATAAAGTCGTCACCGAAGGTGTAATCGGTGAGACCTACAACATCGGCGGCCACAACGAGAAGCAAAACATCGAAGTCGTGCATACATTGTGTGCGCTGCTCGATGAGTTGCGTCCGGACTCGGCTCATCGCCCGCACGCTAGCCTGATTACCTATGTTCAGGATCGTCCTGGGCATGACCAGCGTTATGCTATTGACGCCAGCAAGATCCAGCGTGAACTTGGCTGGACACCGGAAGAAACATTCGAAACCGGTATCCGTAAGACTGTCGAGTGGTACCTCAACAACACTGAGTGGGTAGAGCACGTGAAAAGCGGCAGCTACCAGCAGTGGATCGACCAGAACTACGCGGATCGCGCGAATAAGGCATGAAAATTCTCCTGCTCGGCAAAAATGGCCAAGTAGGTTGGGAGCTGCAACGCTCCCTTGCCCCGCTTGGCGAGTTGATCGCGCTCGATCGTCATGCCGTTGATGGTTTATGTGGCGACCTGTCCAGTCTGGATGCGTTGCGTGCAACTATTCGGCGAGTCATGCCCGATATCATCGTCAACGCGGCTGCGTACACCGCTGTCGACAAAGCTGAATCGGAAAGCGAGCTGGCTGATCGCGTGAACGCGCAGGCGAGTCGGCTCATCGCGGAGGAAATCGCAGGTCTGGGTGGCTGGCTGATTCATTACTCGACCGATTACGTCTTCAGTGGTCAAGGCAGCACGCCTTGGCAGGAGACTGATGCAGTCGCTCCGGTCAATCAGTATGGCGCAAGTAAACTGGCGGGTGAGCAAGCCATCATGGCGTCCGGATGCAAGCATCTGATCTTTCGGACAAGCTGGGTCTATGGCGCTCGCGGCAATAATTTCGCAAAGACCATGCTGCGTCTGGCCAAAGATCGCGACACGTTGAACGTCATCGCCGATCAGGTCGGAGCACCAACAGGGGCTGATTTGATTGCCGACGTCACAGCATTGGCCATTCGCCAGGTGTTGCAGCAGCCCGAGCTATCAGGTTTGTATCATTTGGCAGCCGCTGGCGAAGTGTCCTGGCATGGTTATGCAAGTCGTGTGATTGCGTTTGCTCAAGATAACGGCGAGCAGCTTGCCGTCGAGACGGTCAATCCGATTGATACGACCGCTTATCCGACACCCGCGCGTCGGCCTCTGAATTCACGCTTGAACACTCAGAAGCTGCGCGACAATTTTTCTCTACACTTGCCGGATTGGCAAAGTGGTGTAACCCGAATGCTTAGGGAAGTTCTGAACAAATGACCACGACAAAGCGTAAAGGCATCATCCTCGCCGGTGGCTCGGGCACGCGCCTGCACCCGCTGACCTTGGGTGTTTCCAAACAGATGCTGCCGATCTACGACAAGCCGATGATTTTCTATCCGCTGTCGGTATTGATGCTGGCGGGTATGCGCGAGATCTTGATTATCTCTACGCCTGAAGACCTTCCATGTTTCCGCAAATTGCTGGGGGATGGTAGCCTCTATGGCATCAAATTGACGTATGCCGAGCAGCCAAGCCCGGACGGGCTCGCTCAAGCGTTTATCATCGGTGAGGAGTTCATTGGCGAGGATCCTTGCTGCCTGATTTTGGGCGACAATATCTTCTACGGTCAGCACTTTTCGGACAATCTGCGTTCGGCAAGTTCTCAGCAGCAAGGTGCAACCGTATTCGGTTACCACGTGTCCGATCCAGAGCGTTTCGGCGTTGTAGAGTTTGACGCTTCCGGGCGCGCCTTGAGTATCGAAGAAAAACCACTGAAGCCGAAGTCTAACTATGCAGTCACTGGCCTGTATTTTTATGACAATGACGTTGTAGAAATAGCCAAGAATATTAAGCCTTCGGATCGCGGTGAGTTGGAAATCACTGATGTAAACCGCGCCTATCTGGAACGCAAAACCCTGAGCGTCGAGATGCTGGGGCGTGGATTTGCATGGCTCGATACGGGTACTCATGACTCGTTACTGGAAGCAAGTCACTTCGTGCACACGATCGAACAGCGCCAAGGACTGAAGGTGGCTTGCCTCGAGGAAATTGCCTTTCACAACGGCTGGATCTCCACAGAGCAATTAGCCCGTCAGGCTGATGCGCTGAAAAAGACTGGCTATGGTCAGTATCTGCAGAAGCTGCTGGATGCACCTTCTCATTAAAAGGTGTTCTTCGCCTTTTTCGGCGGCAACGCTCGAACAGCTTTTAACAGGATCTGTATGCCAGTGAAACATCCCAAGGTTGCAGTTTTACTGGCTGCCTTTAATGGTATGCAATGGATTGAGGAGCAGATGGCCTCGATTCTTGAGCAGTCCGGGGTCGATGTGCAGGTGTTCGTCAGTATTGACCCTTCAACCGACGGCACTGAGGCTTGGTGCGCTCAGTATGGTCTTGTTCACCCCCGTGTAATCGTCTTGCCGCCAGCCGGTAGCTTTGGCGGTGCTTCGCGTAATTTTTTCAGGTTGATCCGTGACGTAGATTTTGACGGCTACGATTTGATCGCCTTTGCAGATCAAGATGATATTTGGGATAACAATAAGCTCCGCCGAGCGCACGAAAAGCTCAACGAATTGAAGGTGGATGGTTATTCGAGTAATGTCGTTGCGTTCTGGGAGGGTGGGAAAACTCATCTGATTGACAAGGCGCAGCCTCAAGTTGCCTGGGATTTTCTGTTCGAGGCTGCGGGGCCAGGTTGTACTTACGTCCTCAATCATCGACTGGCCACGAATCTAAAAGCGGCGGTATGTCTTCATTGGCAAGCATTGCAGGGCGTCAGTCTACATGACTGGTACTGCTACGCATTTGCTAGAAGTAATGGCTTTCGTTGGTTTACTGATCCCGTCCCTGCCATGCTATATCGTCAGCATGAGCGTAATCAGGTTGGTGCAAACATCGGCATCAATTCGCTCGCGGTACGCTATAAAACGATTCATGACGGTTGGTGGTTTTCCCAGGTACAACTCATCGCCGAGCTGGTGGGTAAGTACCCCGATCCCTTTGTTCAGTCATGGTTTTGCTTGCGGCGCAGGCAGTTGCTTAGGCTCTCTCTAAGTGCTTGGCGTTGTCGGCGGCGCGTTCGTGACAAGATATTTTTTTTCCTTATCTGCTGGACAACGGCGATCGTCAGGAAAAAAGTTAAATGAACTCACCGAACGTTTTAGTCACAGGGGCTTCGGGTTTCGTTGGTGAGGGGGTAGTGATGCGCCTGCTACTCGATCGCAAGTTTACCCCCATTGCCGCCGTTCGCCGTGCCTCGCGCTTATCGGGGCTTTGTCGAGTATTGAACTGTCCGTTAGGCGGGCATTCGCAGCTGCCGGCCCTGGACGGAATTCAAGTTGTAATCCATTGCGCAGCTCGCGTTCATGTTATGAACGAGGTCGCGCAGGATGCATTGGCCGAGTTTCGAAAAGTAAATGTGGAGGGCACCGTTGCTTTGGCGCTCAAAGCAGCTGCGGCGGGTGTCAAGCGCTTCATATTTATCAGTTCGATAAAGGTGAACGGTGAGCGTACCGTGAGTGGGGCTCCTTTCAAGTACGACGATGCTCCGGCTCCTCATGATCCATACGCGCATTCCAAGCATGAGGCGGAGCAGCGCTTGCGAGAAATCAGTCTGGATACCGGTATGGAGCTGGTGATTATACGTCCGCCGCTGGTATACGGTCCCGGGGTGAAAGCCAACTTCTTGAGCATGATGAGCTGGTTGGACAAGGGTTTTCCGCTGCCATTGGGGGGGGTAGCCAATAGCCGCAGCTTGGTTTCGCTAGGTAATCTGGTGGATTTGATTGTTCATTGCGTTGATCATCCCGCTGCCCCGGGTAATACTTTTCTAGTCAGTGATGGTGTGACTATTTCGACTACCCAGTTGCTGAAAGTGATAAAAAAGTCGCTTGATCGCCCAACATTGTTGATCCCTGTCCCGATCTGGATGCTGAAGGGTTTGCTGATATTGCTCGGCAAGAATCTCATAGCTCAGCGCCTTTTTGATTCTCTCGAAGTTGATATTGCCAGAACCCGCTCGGTTCTCGGATGGTCGCCTCCAGTGAGTGTGGATCGTGCAATTCTTCAGACGGTCAGGCACTACCTGGATGCTCAAATAAAATGATGTTTTGTGTGCTGTTGCTTTCAGTATTCGTGGTTTCGCTCTTGCTGACATATGTCTTGCGACGCTATGCCTTGGCCAATAGCCTGATCGATGTTCCAAACTCACGAAGTTCTCACACTCTGCCCACCCCGCGAGGTGGGGGCGTCGCAATAGTTGTTTCCTTTCTGGTGATGCTGCCCGTGTCGTATTACACGCAGTTGATCGACTTCCCCGCGATGGCCGGATTGTCTGGAGCCGGCGCTTTGGTCGCGATTTTGGGGTTCGCGGATGATCATGGGCATGTTGCGGCCAAATGGCGGCTTCTCGGACATTTCCTGGCAGCTGGCTGGGCCTTGTATTGGTTAGGCTCGGGAGTGCAGATATCACTGCTCGGTTGGCTGCTCGATTGGAAGTGGTTTACCAGTTTGTTCTTTTCTATCTATCTCGTCTGGATGCTCAACCTGTACAACTTCATGGACGGAATTGATGGGTTGGCAAGTGTAGAGGCTATCACTGTCTGCTTGTCCGCTTGTCTCGTCTACTGGGTGAGTGGGCACCTGGAGTTGGCGTGGTTGCCTTTATTGTTGGCCGGTGCTGTCTGGGGTTTTCTATGTTGGAATTTTCCTCCCGCCAGGATTTTTATGGGGGACGCCGGCAGTGGTTTTCTTGGCTTGATTATTGGGCTGCTGACGATAATCGCGTGTGCTAAGGACCCGGAATTACTCTGGTGCTGGCTGATATTGTTGGGGGTGTTCATTGTGGATGCTACATGGACACTCGCGCAGCGCCTGCTTCGTGGGGATAAAATTTACGAGGCGCACCGAAGCCACGCTTATCAATATGCCTCTCGTCACTATGGAAGCCACAAGATAGTCGTCTATGGCGTATTGGCGATCAATCTGCTTTGGCTAGCGCCGCTTGCTCTCTTGACTGCAATCGGTGTGCTTCCTGGTGTCGTGGCGCTTCTCGTTGCTTATATTCCACTGGTGTTCGTTGCAAAAAAATACAACGCCGGCATGTTGGAAATTCCAGGATAACCGCGCGACTCCTCCGTTTTGGGTAGGTGACGAATCCTCAAGGAGGTAAACCGGGCCAGTCCTGTCTGGAAAGTAATCGATGACAGTCGTATATTTGCCGGTTATGTTGAAAGATAACGCATTGGATGCTGATTGAGCGCTCTTGAATAAATGAAATTATTCAAACTGATGGACGGTTTTTACGCAGGATCAAAGACTCGAAGTTTCGCAGTCAAGCGGTATACAGTTCAAAATATTCAAAATTGAAAAGTCGTTTTATAGGATAAATTGCTCGGTATGAGGTCTTCGAAAAAATCGTTTTTCAGCTGCTTCCTGACAGGGTCGCGCCAGTTACTCTCGAACCCAAAAGCGGCCCTTCGGCCGCTGTATCAGAAATTTCCTTTTTTGGCGAGTCTTCGAGTGCGAGTCGGGCTATTTTCGCGCAGGGTTCGCTCGTGTCTTTTTGCTGTGATTGATTCCAAGAACAATTTGAAGGCACTCCAGGCATTAGCGGAGCGTCGTTTTTCGTATGCCTTACCTGGCCTAGGTAGTGGCGAGCAACCGGCTGTCGATATATCAATCGTTACCTACAACAGCGGAAAATGGGTTGACGGTTTCTTCGAGTCTTTGAAAGCGCAAAACTATCCTTGTGAAAAGCTGAATTTGTTTTTTGTAGATAACGGATCTTCGGATAATACGGTTGCTCAACTTGAAGGTTGGAAGACCCGTTGTGCCGACCTCTTTGGATGCTTCAGCATTACACGGGGAGAAAATATAGGGTTTGGCGCCGGACATGATCGAGCCATTTCCCTGGGGTCGGCGGATTATTTTCTGGTGAGCAATATCGATATTCAGTTTTCGGTGGATGCGCTAGAGAAAGTTGTCGGCATGGCTTTAGCGTCAGGGCAGGACGATGTAGCGTCCTGGGAGATGAGGCAGGCGCCTTTTGAACACCCAAAATATTACGATCCGGTGACGCTCGAAACCAACTGGTCCTCACATGCTTGTATATTGATTCGTCGTGCTGCTTATGTTCAGCTAGGAGGGTATGAGCGTCAGATATTTATGTACGGGGAGGATGTCGAATTATCCTATCGATTCCGGTCTTACGGGTACCGACTTAAATATTGTCCTGGCGCAATGGTTTATCACTACACCTATGAGCACGAGAATCAGATAAAGCCGCTTCAATTTACCGGCAGCACTTTGGCGAATGCTTACCTGCGGCTGCGTTACGGCAATTTTATCGACAAGGTGGGTGGTATTGCATTGCAGTTTTTGTTGCTGCTCAGGCCGCAGGTATATCCGGGATCCCGTCGAGATGTGGTGGGCAGTCTCTTCCGTTTGATAAAAAAGACACCTTGTTTCCTGGCGGGAAAAGGACTGCAAAAGAATGTCAGCTTTCCCTTCCGGGGATTTGACTACGAGATGATCAGGGAAGGGGCTTTTTGGAATGTTGGCGAAACTTTTGACGTGCAGCCGTTAGTCACTATTGTCACGCGCACTTATCAGAAGAGGGATGAGTTTTTGAGGCAGTCGATCATGTCGGTGCTGAATCAGACGTATCCTCATATTGAGCTGATTGTAGTTGAAGATGGAGGAACGACAATGAAGTCGCTTGTCGAAAATACTCCGTTTTCTGAAGGGCGCAATGTGCGTTTTTTTGGGTTGGAAAAAGTAGGGCGCTCGGTAACCGGAAACTATGGTCTGGAAATGGCCTCAGGCAAGTATTGCATTTTTCTGGATGATGACGATTTGCTTTTTGCTGATCATGTGGAAGTTTTAGTTGCGGCTCTGCTAAAGAATGAGGAAGCGGTGGCGGCCTATTCGCTGGCTATGGAAGTTGGTACGGTCAATGACAATGGCGGGCGTTATTTAGAGCTTAGTTATGAAACGCCTGATTCGTTTAAGCAGCCATTTGATTATGAGGTGCTACTGGATCATAACTATATTCCGATTCAATCTATTATGTTTGAGCGTGAGTTGTATTTGGAACGGGGTGGCTTCGAAACAGATATGAGCAACCTTGAGGACTGGAATCTCTGGTTGCGTTATGCTTACAGGAATAAATTTTTCTATGTTCCAAAGACCACCTCGTTGTTCAGAACTCCTGCACAGTCGGACGTGAGGGTTGCTCGCCACAAGCAGCTTCATGATGCCTATCTTGTTGCCAAGAGTCGCGCACTGAAGTCTTGCGAACGTTACCAGTGATTTTCTAGATTGGTTAGTCTTGGTATCCAGGAGAAGCTGCCTTTTCAGGCAGCTTTTTTATTTTTGCGAATGGCCAGGCGCTCACGATTTAATTTTTTTGACTGGGTGCCGATAGGGTTTGGTCTTCTTGTGTTATCGCGCAGACGCTTGTGGTTTACCTATGAAATTCCCTCGCTTTGGGCGATAAACAATCGGGTAAAATTTGCGCGTTTCTTCGGGCCATGTGTCTACATCCGGCAGACGTATTGCCAAGGGAAAACCCGTGTTTCTATGTCGTATTGAGTGATATCATCCGACAGAATATTGACCTCCATGATCATGGGCCAGTTGTCTGATTTTTAGTCGTCGGATTTGTCACGCTGGGCTGCAGGGCGAAGGGTTCAAACCATGCCATCGCTCCGACCTGCTGCCTGGAAAGGTATAGTCGGTTTTTATTCCGGCCATGGTTGTCACCGCCCCGCTGTCATGCGGTTTTGAGGAAGGAACAGTTTTGCCACGCCCTCTTTTCTATGCGACTAACGGTACCCCTGGAGTCAGTTGGTCTAATTTGCGGCGCAGCAGTAGATCGGACTGTTTTTCCCAAGGAATCGTTTTCTCTCATGAATGGAATCCCCTGATTATGTACAGCTACACGCCGACGTACCTCGAGCCGTACGCAGAGGAACGCGGTATTTTCCATCGAAGCTTCTGCTTTTTCTCCTTGGGTATGACCCCCACGCTCGCGGCTCGGTATGCGTGCCGACCTGCATTTTTTTTTGCTGAGGTTTTTGCTTGATGCGCCAGTTCTCTGCCAACCCATTGGAAATGTTCGTCAGTCTCTGGCGCAACGCTGCTCTGATCAAAGCGTCGACAATTCGGGAGGTGCTCGGCAGGTACCGCGGTTCTGCGATGGGGCTGCTTTGGTCGTTTTTTAATCCGCTGCTGATGCTCGCGGTTTACACTTTTGTATTCAGTGCCGTGCTTCGTGCCCGGTGGAGTGTGGACAGCGACTCGAAGACCGAATTTGCTCTCATCCTGTTTGCGGGATTGATCATTTTCAACCTTTTTTCCGAGTGTATTAACCGTGCTCCTGGCCTGATTCTTGGTAAGGTCAATTTCGTGAAAAAAGTTGTTTATCCGCTTGAGATCCTTCCGGTAGTGGTGTTGGGTTCAGCGTTGTTTCATGCCGCCATCAGTCTCGGTGTATGGTTCATAGCCTACGGGATATTTTTCGGCATGCCACATGCAACGGCCTTTTACCTGCCGCTGATCGTCATCCCTTTTATAATGTTCATCATGGGCGTCAGTTGGGCCTTGGCTTCGCTGGGCGTTTACCTGCGCGACGTGTCTCAATTCATAGGTATTTTGACAACTGTTCTGATGTTCCTGAGTCCGATTTTCTATCCAGCGACTGCGCTTCCCGAGGCATACCGTCATCTGCTGTACCTTAATCCGCTGACGCCAGCGATCGAGATGACCCGGGATGTTTTGTTCTGGGGCAAATTGCCGAATTTTGAAATATTGGGAATCTATTGGATCGCCACTACTTGCATTGCCTGGTTGGGTTTTGCCTGGTTCCAGAAAACACGTAAAGGATTTGCTGATGTCCTCTGAAGTCGCGATTAAGGTTGAGAACCTGAGCAAGTGCTACGAAATCTACGATCAGCCGCGTGATCGGCTCAAGCAATTTATTGTGCCTCGCCTACAGGCCACGGCACGTATGCAACCTAGTCGGTTCTACCGAGAGTTTTGGGCACTGCGTGATGTTTCCTTCGAAGTGAAGAGAGGCGAAACGGTCGGAATAATCGGTTGTAATGGCAGCGGTAAGTCCACTCTTCTGCAGATGATTTGTGGAACGCTGAACCCTACGACCGGCACCGTGAAAACCCATGGGCGCATCGCTGCTTTGCTTGAGTTGGGGTCGGGTTTCGATCCCGACTTCACTGGACGCGACAACGTTTACATGAATGCCGCAGTCCTTGGGCTGGCGCGGGAAGAGATCGATCAACGTTTCGATGAAATCGCGGCTTTCGCGGACATCGGTGAGTTTATCGAGCAGCCTGTCAAAAGTTACTCAAGCGGTATGGTGGTGCGATTGGCATTTGCCGTTCAAGCAATGATTGATCCGGACATCTTTATTGTTGATGAAGCGCTTGCCGTTGGCGACGAAAAGTTTCAGCGTAAATGCTTTGCACGAATGGAGGAGCTGAAAAGCCAGGGTACCTCCATCTTGTTCGTGTCGCACTCGGCTTCGAGCATTATTGAACTGTGTGACAGAACCTTGCTACTCGACCATGGCACCCGGCTTATGTACGGTGCGGCACCTCAAGCGGTAAGGGCCTACCAAAAGCTTATTTATGCTCCACAGGCGGAATACAAAAGGCTGGTTGAAGCCTACATCGAAGCGGATAAAACTGGAGAAAACGTTGATCTCCAGAAAACCACCCAAAAACCTCGTGTTGTCTCCGTGGATGTGTCGGAGGATTCGTTTGATTCGGGACTGGTGCCTGAAACCACTGCAATCTATCCCACTCAAGGGGCCGAGATTACGTCGTTCTCGATACTTGATACCGATGGACGTCAGGTGAATGTTCTGCAGGCTGGCAGCACTTATCATATTCAGGTAGCCGGCCATTTCAGCGAGAGTTTTGACGCAACGTTCTGGGGCATCCATATACGTAACGTTTCTGGCGCTGTTGTAACAGGTCAGCGTTTTCCTGAGGATGGTGCCTATTTTGAACCTGTGAGTGCGGGAAGTGACTTTAATATAAAGTTTTCTTTTCAGATGAGCTTGCTGCCGGGCGTTTACTTTGTAGGTGGCGGTGTCTGGTCAAATCAGGAACCAAGCTGCGCTCATCGAATCATGGATGCGATCATGTTTCGGGTTGTATCCGAGGACAAACTGAACTCATTCGGTTATGTGGATTTGATGGCGAGCGTACCTCAAGCGGAAGTTGGTCGGAAAGCTACGATTTAGCGGTTGGCTGTCGGCTAAAGGAACTAGCCGACCGCTCGACGCAACGCGACGAGTCAAAGGCGACGTTGTTGACTTGTGTAATGGAATAATGGACTCGGAAGTTTGATGCTGCGCTGCAGCATATTCATAAGGTTTATGACGTAAATGTTAAATATCAGTGAATGGCCACCAAGTGACGAAGCAGCAGTGTTCAACTATCTCCGCTGGAGTGGCTATCGTTCGGAGCAGCACAAGCTCTTGTACGTAAGCACACCAAAAGTCGCGTGTACATCCCTTAAATGGTGGTTTGCATCGTTGGTAGGCTGCTCGAAAGCGCTTAACGAGATCACTGATAGTGCAGAAAGCAACCCGGATCAAATCGTGCATGAGATGCACAGGGTCGCACCCACTGTCACGGGACTTGCTCCAGAGTCATTACATGAAGCCCTGACCTCGGACTCGTATTTCCGATTTGCTGTGGTTAGAAACCCGTACAAGCGAATATTTTCGGCGTGGCAGTCAAAATTGCTGTTGCAGGAACCACAACAGGTTGGGCCCTATCTTCAGCGAGATTTTTATTATCAGCCGTTGAGAGATGCGAAGGATATCGCCTTGGCGTTCGAGGGGTTTCTTGAGCACCTTGCCAGTCAGGAAGCGCCAACATTCTGGGATCAACACTGGACTCCTCAAGTCATGTTGTTGCGCCCTGATCTGATCAACTATAGCGTGCTGGCCAAAATTGAAGAGTCATCCCGGCTCAGTAAGGCATTGTCCGAGCACCTCGGTGAGTTCCTTCCTGACCCTTTTGCCGAGCGTCGCGCAAACGAAAGTCTGATTCCTTATCTTCCTGAGTTCGTCACAGAGCGCAGTGCCAGTCTGATCCAGAGTTTGTATGCTGAGGATTTTGCGGTATTGGGTTATGACACCGAGCCACCGAAAGCCAAGGAATCATTTACCCACGATGAGCTCATGCTTGCTTTGCGCGCGATCAAGCTGATCAGGGGGCGCCACAAATCCCTCGGAGAGCGCACTGCGCGAATTGTCACCCTGGGTCAGACAGTTGACATGCTTGAGGGAAAAGTCGGGTCGCTGAGTGCTTCGTTAGTCGAGAGTGCCACACAAATTACCGAACTTCGTCTTCTTGCGGGCAAGCGTGAAGCCGAAATCGCGAACCTCACGCGTCAGATCTATATTCTGAAGGCTCAGGTTGTTGGGGGCGAGGAGAAGATTTCCAGCCTGCAACAGCAAAGGGATTCTGAAGTTGCTGCGGTAAGGCAAGAGCTGCAAAAAACTCATAACTCGCACTCCTGGCGTGTGACTTCGCCGTTGCGTAGAGCCAGTGTGCTGGCTCGCCGGACAATCCGCAGGCTGAGCAATACGTCCTTGGGTAAAGCTATCGAAGTCCTGAGAAAACGGCGCTCTCCCGCTGGTGAATCCTCGATTGAACTACTGAACGCCAGTGAGCTTTTCGATGAGAGTTACTACCTTGCCAAGAATCCCGATGTAAAAGATCAGGGTGTTGATCCACTCATGCACTATTTGATCGATGGGTGGAAGGAAGGGCGCAACCCCTCTGCGTTATTCAATACCGACAAATACCTGCGTGATTATCCAGACGTTGCCGCTGCGGCTGTGAATCCATTGGTTCATTACCTTAAAAGCGGTAGTTTGGAAGGACGCTCTATTGCTGGTCACACACGCACCTGGACGCGAAAAAAACGTGTAGAGGTGGAGGCCATTCCTCGCGTTTTCAAACAGGTTGCTCCGGACGTTATCGCAGAGCAAGTTGAAGTTATTAAGAACTCTGGGTTGTTTGATGCTGATTACTATCTGGCAATGTATCCAGAGTTAAAGAATATTGGTCTGGAACCTATTCGACATTATTGTAGTTTTGGCTGGTTCGAAGGGAAAAATCCTTCCGATGACTTCGATACTGTCGGTTATCTTGAGATGTACAAGGATATCGCTGCCGCCAATATAAATCCGTTTTGGCATTACGTTGTTTCAGGTGCCTCGGAACAACGGATCGCGGTGCCGGGAGCGATGATCCGTTATGAAGATGATATAAATTTTGGTCGTGCTAAAAACAGCATAAAACTTTTTGCTCTTTATGTTTTGCCGCAGTGGGATAAGTTACGCGAGGCGCGTGTTGCCTCCAAAGGCGGGGCTCAGTTACTGCCGAATGACTATCTTGGATTTTATGATCCACTGGATAGCCAAGTTTTGGCCAAGCAGGTGGGACTGGCCAAAGCCCATGGATTGTACGGTTTTTGTTTCGAGTGGAAAGGCAGTGAAGGCATTGAAGATGAGCGCCAGCCAGTAGACGTTTTTCTTGATCATAAAAACATTCAATTTCAGTTTTGCGTGAAAATTTCAGAGCAAGAAAAAAACGTGCCGGCACGTTTGCGTGAGGCTGTTCGCGATCGGCGATATTTGCGTATTGATGGACGTCCTGTCGTTGTAATCGAGTGCTCGGGATGCAACAATTTTGATGTGATCAATGAGCTACACGATCAACTCGTCCAACGTGACATTGATGCGTATCTGATCGTTCAGTCGACACAAATTAATGAAATGGTGTGGAGCGAAAAGCTCTCATCGCTATGTGACGGCGTTCTGGAACTGGCAGTAGAGCCTGTTCCAGGTGAGATTGGCACTTTTGCGCCACAGCGTAAGAATGGTATATCCGCTGTTCCTTATTCGGTAATTGTGGCCAATGGCATTACACGAGCGGAAAACGCTCAATCACATTCGTTTCCGGTTTTTAACGGTATTACTTTGGCCAGAGATGAATCTGCATATGATGCAAATTCCCCGCTGGTTTATACTCGATTTTTAGCGCGCGAGTACCGTCGTTGGCTGGATGCGACAATAAGAAGTGCTAAGAATATACACTCCGAAGATCGGCAGTTGGTGTTCGTGAATGCGTGGAATGACTGGAGTCGAGGACTGTTTCTAGAACCTGAAAAAGTTGCAGGTTTTGGTCGCGTTAACGAGACGAGTCGTGCGTTGTTGGACATCAAGTCAGCGACGTTGATGCCGAAAGTTTCGGTTGTTGTGCCAAATTACAATCATGAACGTTTTCTGCGTAAGCGTTTGGATAGTATTTATGGCCAAACGTACAAGAATTTTGAAGTTATCTTGATGGATGACTGCTCGTCTGATCAAAGTCGCTCGATATTGAATGAGTATGCACAGCGGTTCCCGGACGTAACCGTCACATTGTTCAACGAGAACAATTCTGGTGGCGTGTTCAGGCAATGGGCGAAGGGTATCAAGGCAGCAACGGGGGATCTTGTCTGGGTTGCCGAGAGCGATGATTACTGTGACGAAAACTTTCTTCAGGCTCTTGTTCGCTGCTTCGATGATGAAGCCGTCATGCTCGCCTATGCACGCTGCGAATTCGTCACCAGTGATGAAGTCGTCCAAGAGGGCGAGTTCCACAAGTATGTCAGTGACCTGGAATGCGCAGAGAAATGGACAGAATCGTACGTAGATACCGCTCACAGTGAAGTGCGTTATGCACTGGGGATTAAAAATACGATTCCTAACGCCAGCGGTGTCGTTTTCAAGCGTCCGATAGATTTACCGTTGCTTGATGATGAGGCCTGGCTCTCCATGCGAGTGGCGGGTGACTGGGTTTTTTACCTTCATCTCATTCGCGGAGGTAAAGTCGCTTACTCGGTCGAGGGGACGAATTTTTTCCGCCGTTACGTCGGCAGTGCTGCAGAGCTTACCTATAAGCGAGAAGTCTTTTATCGAGAACTCGGGATGGCAAGCCAGACAGTACAGGCTCTGTACAACGTCCCCCTTTCGGTTCTTGAAATGTGTGAAGAGAGTAGCCAGCGACTTTACGATATTAACGTTGGGAACTCACAACAAGAGTTCTACGCGTGGTATGGGCGCGATGCTATCTTTGAGGCTCGCGCCAATCGCACTCCGAACATCATGGTTTCAACGATTGGCTTTTACCCGGGTGGTGCGGAAATCTTGCCAATCCGCCTAGCGAACGAATTCAAGCGCCAAGGTTTTTCGGTGCTTCTGCTGAGTGCCGGACTTACAGCGCGAGAGGACGGCGTTCGCCGTATGCTGCGTGCGGATGTTCCGCTCGTCGAAACGAACGACCTTCATGAGGTGAAGTCGCTTATTCACGAGTTCGGTATAGAAGCCTTGAACAGCCATCAATGGCATACGCAGAAGTATCCAATAAGTCTTCCTGGCGTATTTTCGGAGTTGGGTTCTCACGTTGCTTCCTTGCACGGAATGATCGAGCACGGTGAAGCCTTCGCTGTAACTCATGAACAGCTCAAGGCGGCAAATAGTGAGGTGACTACGTGGGTTTATACAGCTGAAAAGAATATCGTTCCTTTCGCTAATCTTTCTATCTGTGAGAAAGACCCTGAACGTTTCGTCAAAGTACCTAATGGCTTGCAGCCGCCTGCCGTGGTAGCTATCGAACGTGAGCAGTTGGGCATTGCGCAGGACGCTTTTGTACTTTGCTGTGTGAGCCGGGCAATACCTGACAAAGGCTGGGATGAGACGATACAGGCAGTAGCTTTGGCGCGTAACCTTTCGGGAGTGGACATACGTTTGTTGCTGGTCGGTAATGGACCTGTATACGACGAGTATTGCCGTGTTGGGGCTCCTGATTTCGTCTGCTTGACGGGATTCAGTGATAACTCGGTCGGACATTATGCCGCGGCGGACATGGGGATTATGCTCACCAAGTTCAAGTCCGAGAGCTTCCCTCTGACAATTGTTGACTGCCTTTTCGCGGGCAAGCCATACATCGCATCCGATGTTGGCGATATTCGGAACATGCTGACGATAGGCGATCAGATGGCCGGTGAGGTAATCGTACTTGAAGACTGGGAGATCCCTATTGAGCATACTGCGAAAGTAATCGCCGATTTTGCCAGCAAAAAAGCAAGGTATAACGAGGTGCTGGGGTTGGTGAAAGAGGTCTCCAGTCGCTACCGAATCGACGCAGTTGCAGGACAATACATTCGTTTTTTCGAACGTGACATCAAAGCCCGCCGGGAAGAGCGAGCTGGCGACGAGTCTGCTTTGGTATCGCCGCCGGCTGTGTAGGCGGCGATTAAGGGCTTGCCTTAGGCATGAAGGAGGTTCCACAGTTTGAGCTGCTCAGGCTGTGGAGCGCTTCGCGTCGTCTCATAGGCTCCTTTTGTGCTACATGGCCTGTCACTGCCCCTTTTTTCGCAAAGCTTTGAAACAGCTGATTTGCGCAGGGCTACGTCAACTGCTCATCCGACAGCAAATCAAGCCTTTGAAGCATTGGAGATTAATGTTGAAAATATCCGAGAACACCTCCACCTCGAGAGCAATGCGGTCGGTGGTATTGGGCGGTCGCGGCTTCATCGGTACCCATCTGATCGAGGCATTGCTGGATCAAGGGCATACTGTGCGCTGCTTTGATCGCCCTAACGTCGTAGCGTTAGGAGATTCACACACCACCGATACACGTTTTGAGTTGTATGAGGGTGATTTCACCAGCGAGGCTGATATAAGTGAAGCGCTACGAGACTGCGACATTTGTTATCACTTGGTGTCGACTACGCTGCCTAAATCATCGAACGCAGATCCGGTTTTTGATATCGAAAGCAATCTGGTTGGAACCATTCGCTTGCTGAATCTTGCCGTCGAGGCCGGTATCAAGAAGATTGTTTTCGTGTCATCGGGAGGAACCGTTTATGGGGATCCCGTTCAGGTACCTATCTCTGAAACGCATCCTACAGATCCGGCTTGTTCGTACGGAATTGCGAAGCTGGCAATCGAGAAATACCTGGCGCTTTTTCATCGCCTGCATGGTCTTGATTACACCGTCTTGCGATTGGCAAATCCATATGGAGAAGGGCAGCGGACACATTCAAGTCAGGGGGCTGTTGCGGTTTTTCTCGGTAAAGTACTGCGTGGTGAGCCTATTGAGATCTGGGGCGACGGGTCGGTGGTTCGTGACTACATCCACGTAGCGGATGTTGTTCAAGCGTTGCTGGCGTCTATTGAGCGCTCAACGGATGAACACGTGTTCAATATCGGCTCCGGACATGGACACAGTTTGAATGAGTTGCTGGATGCGATTGAAAAAATCACGGGACGCGTAGCTGATCGGCAGTACCAGGCTGCACGAGGGTTTGATGTGCCTGTGAGTGTTTTGTGTATCGAGCGAGCGAAGCGTTCGCTGGGATGGGCGCCCGCCGTCAGCTTCGAGCAGGGACTCAAGCAGTTTGTAGCATGGTTGGAGGAGAGTCCTTCCTCGCGAATTGCTTGACAGTTGGACGTCGATTCGCGGTGCAGCCAGGCAACCGATTGAACCCGTTGAGGAGTCAACGGGTTTTTTATTTCGAGCGCAAAAACATTCGCAACAGATTGCTGATGAAGGAAGTTTTTTCAGTGTTGTTGGCGGCAGGTGTGGCAGATTTAGTGCATTGCGGTTCGCGGTGCTTATCTTGCAGGAGTAATGGCTTTAATAAGGGTTCGATCATCTTCGCATGCGCTGTCGGATCGTAGTGATGATCGCTGGGATCGGGGTTGCGGAGGGATTCTTTCAGACAACCCGTCTCATCAGTGGAAAGCGTGTCGAAATTCAGGTGGTTTATGCCTTCTTCAAGACAGAAGGCTTCCATCATTGAGTTGAATCTGATGGTCAACCGGGTTCTTTGAGACAGGGAGGCAGTTACTTCCTTTCTCAAGTTGGCAACATCGCCCCATTGCATATCGTCGCGGATAGTGGGGAGCGGAGTGCTGATACAGATTACCTGATTTGTTTTAGCAATCTGCTGCAAAAAGTTCTGGTAGTTACTAACGGCCTTCTCAAGCATTCGCTCCACCGAGCTGCCATGTTTTTGTGCTCGGTACCAGATTACAAAGCCGGTATCGACTTCTCCCAGCATCACTATGACTGTTTTCGCGGTAGTCGTTTGCAGCGCAGCAAGGTATTGCGGCATGGCTTGAGTAACGGCATTAGGATTCTGCAATCCGGATACAGTTGCACCGCCCACTGATGTCACTTCGAATACATGGTCGGGAAATAGATCTCTCATGTGTTCTGAGCTGAATACCAAAGCGTGAGAGTCGCCGAGCACAAGTACAGAGTTCATTGTCTGGATGGATCCTGATGGGGGTTTCTTTGAGATCACCCGATAGCGGCTAGCTGTCGCGGATGACTCGAACCAGGGAGGCCAGCATGTGGCATGCGGGATGCGATGTGTTGGCGATCCCTGGGTCCGTTAATTACTCAGGGCTGGAATTTTCCGGATACGCTTCTGGCGAGCGCGCTGGCATGTATACGCAATTCGGGGACGGCTGTGGCTTCCCAGAGCCCGGCTTTGAGCATTGGGCCCACGTAACTCAGCCATGAGAGTGCTTTCCCGTCTTTGCACTGCACGCAGAGGCTGTCGTCGACTAGCAAACCCAAACCAAGATCGTCGACAGCAATCAGCCCGTCTCTTATCAATTGTTGAATCAGAGGCTCGTCAATCATGCCTGGATTGGAATTAGGTCCCGTACAGTTGATGATGCGATCAATCTGCAATTGCTCCGTATCACGATGACCGCGCCGCTGCAGAGTAATCAGCGTTTTTCCATCGAATATTTCCATCGAGCGGATACGCCCGGCTAACGGTATGATTTTTTTCTGTTTCACTGCATCTGCGAAGAACTCATGCGTTTGCGGCGCTACACGATGGCGATGAACATCCCAATAGGGTTGCAGATGACGGAGAAACCTCTTGCGCTCAGTCGCCGGCAGGCGAGCCCACAGACGGGAAGTGATCGGGCGTATCGCAGCAACAACATCGCGCCAATTCAGTCCGAGCGTTTTGCCCGCTTCTACTTGCGATTTGAGGACGCGCAGGTAACTCAAGACGGTGGGCGTAGCATTCAGCATTTCATCACGAAAGGGTATTGGTACCTGCAATCCGCCCTTGTTTGCCCTGTGGGACAGTGGCAACAATCCTCGCCGCGACAGCAAATATATCCGACTGCCGTCGTTCACCTTTCCAAGGCTGGAAATGACGTCCAGAGCCGTGAGGCCGCTTCCGATCAGGAGCACCGATTCACCTTGTTGTTCCATGGCGCTGACTGATCCGCTCCAGGGATTTGCGATGTAGTGCGGTGACTCCAACAGGCTTGCCAGCGCAGCGGGCGTGCGCGGAGGGAAATGGCCAAAAGCCAGAATCACGTGATCGGCGAGGATTCTCTGACCCGAAGACAATTCAATCTGCGCCCCTTGATCTTGCGGTTTGAGCGATACCACTTCCGCACAGATACGTACTACATCGGTAGGGCGCCCGAAGTCTTTTTCTGCATCTTCCAGGAGTGAAGCAAGATAGTCGCCGTACAACTTTCTGGATACGAACGAACTGGAGGTTGTATCGGGTGCCCGGACCTGGCAGTAGCGCAGAAACGAGTCGGGATCATCGACAAGGGCGCTCATATTGCCTGCAGGAACATTCAGCAGGTGTTTTGAACTGCTGGTGCCATAAGCAAGACCCCGCGCAACTGCGCCAGATCGATTGATGATGATCAGTCGGGTGTCTTCGGCGGCAGAGCGCAGAAATTCGATGGCTGCCACAGTGCCACTGAATCCGGCACCGATAATGACTAGAGTTTTCATTAGCGTGATGGCTTGTTGATGAAGTCGATAATACGCCGGGCGGCAGTTTGCAGATCATCTTCCAGCGTGTTGATTACTATCTGCGGATCTTCCGGTGGCTCATAGGCCGAGTCGATACCCGTGAAGTTGGCAATCAGTCCCTGACGGGCTTTCTTGTACAGGCCTTTCGGATCCCTGCGTTCACATTCATTGAGGGGAGTGTCGATGAATACCTCAATAAAGTTTTCTGCGCCGATGACTTCGCGGGCCAACGCGCGGTCACGTTTGAACGGAGAGATGAATGCGGTGATAACGATCAATCCTGCATCAATGAAAAGCTTGGCGACTTCGGAAATGCGTCGTATGTTTTCGATGCGATCCTTGTCGCTGAATCCCAGATCATGGCAAAGACCCAATCGGACATTGTCACCGTCGAGGAGGTAGGTATGACGGTCTTCATTGCAAAGCGCCAGCTCCAAGGCATTGGCAATGGACGACTTACCCGCTCCGCTGAGTCCTGTGAGCCAAATGACAGTAGGTCGCTGATTTTTAATGAGGCTGCGGCGCTCTGCGTTCACTGCGGTTGTGTGAGCTACAAGATTTTCGGACATGTTTTCTCATTAAGCACTGAAAATTGGAAAATGATGTGGGCTTGATGGACGGAGATGCCTGCACGAGCGGTGCGGCCTCCGGTTCCGTGCTTTCATGATCTTTGCCGTGTGTTGATGAAGTGGATCGGCAGGCGAAGGGGGTTCGCAAATCTGAGAGCGCTTTACATTTTCGGTAATGGTGGATTGTAGCCATGCACCCGGCAAATTGCTCGTGCAGAATCGGCCGGTGTCGGTCGATCCAGTGCCAGGGTTGACATGGCGCAATCAACTATTCAGCTGATCATTCAAATATTGGGAGTAGAATGCCAGCCTTGACTGCTGAAGGAGGGAGCTGCGTGCTCCGATGGGTGAATGGATAAGGTGCGGACGGTCTTGTTGGGGTTGCCTCGCAAACAAAAACGTTTGTTGCAGGTGCTTACCGATGTCGTGTTGGTTTGGGTCGCTTTATGGCTGTCTTTCATTGTACGTCTGGGCGTCGATGATATGTATAACCCGATCAACGCTCATATATGGCTCTTCGCATGTGCGCCAGTTATTGCGATCCCGTTTTTTATACGCTTTGGCATGTACCGCGCGGTCATGCGCTACTTTGGCAACGACGCACTTATCGCGATCGTCAAGGCGGTCAGTCTTTCCTCATTGATTCTGGCTGTAGTTGTGTTCTGGTACAGCAATCATGAATCTGTTGTTCCCCGTTCGATCGTTTTCAACTATTGGTGGTTGAGCATGGTCATCATCGGTGGCCTGCGCTTGTGTCTGCGACAGTATTTCATGGGCGATTGGTTCACGGCTGCGCAACACGTGCCATTTGCAAGTCGCAATGATGGCTTGACCAAAGTTGCCATTTACGGAGCAGGGGTTGCGGGTAATCAGCTTGTAGCAGCGCTTCGCATGGGGCGGGTCATGCGCCCGGTCGCATTTATCGACGATGATCCCGGAATTTCTGATCGGTCGATTTCCGGACTTCAGGTCTATAAACCCAAACACATACAACAAATGATTGATGTGACCGGGGCACAAGAGATTCTTCTAGCCTTGCCATCATCTACCCGCGCACGACGTCGGGAAATTCTGAATGTTCTCGAAGGGTTTCCCCTGCATGTTCGCAGTGTGCCCAATTTCACCGATCTTGCCAGCGGTCGCGTCAAGGTTGAGGATATTCAGGAAGTCGATATCGCTGACTTGCTGGGACGAGATTCAGTTCCCGCGCAACCCGACCTGCTCGCTCGGTGCATTAAAGGCCAAACCGTCATGGTCACCGGCGCCGGGGGATCGATTGGTTCGGAGCTATGTCGGCAGATCTTTGCGTTACGGCCGACGACTCTGATTTTGTTCGAACACAGTGAGTTCAATCTCTACAATATTTTGTCAGAGCTGGAGCAGCGGGTCTGTCGGCAGTCGGTCCCCGTCAGGTTGTTACCGATCCTCGGTTCAATTCGTCATCAAGACAAGTTGTTGGATGTCATGAAAACATGGAAAGTCGAGACGGTTTACCATGCGGCGGCCTATAAACATGTGCCTATGGTTGAGCACAACATTGCAGAAGGTGTGCTGAACAATGTGATCGGAACACTCAACACAGCCCAGGCAGCCTTGCAGTCCGGTGTGGCAAACTTTGTGCTCATTTCCACCGATAAGGCCGTGCGGCCAACAAATATCATGGGCAGCACCAAGCGCCTGGCAGAGTTGACGCTTCAAGCACTGAGTCGCGAACTGGCTCCCGTTCTGTTCGGTGACAAGGCCAACGTGTCCCGTGTCAATAAAACCCGGTTTACAATGGTGCGTTTCGGAAATGTTTTGGGGTCGTCCGGTTCAGTGATTCCGTTGTTCCATAGTCAGATCAAGTCCGGAGGGCCACTAACGGTTACTCATCCCAAGATCACCCGGTACTTCATGACCATCCCTGAAGCCGCACAATTGGTCATTCAGGCGGGATCCATGGGGCAAGGGGGGGACGTATTCGTGCTGGATATGGGGGAACCGGTAAAGATTGTCGAACTGGCGGAGAAAATGATCCACCTGTCCGGTTTGAGTATTCGCTCAGAGCGCAATCCGCAGGGGGATATCTCCATCGAGTTCACCGGACTGCGCCCTGGCGAGAAGCTTTACGAGGAGCTGCTGATCGGTGACAACGTCGCTGCGACGCCACACCCGATGATCATGACGGCCAATGAAGATCATCTGTCCTGGGATGTCTTGAAGGCCCGATTAAGCGAATTGCTCGCTGCCGTCGAGCGGGATGACTATTCGCGAGTACGCCAACTCCTGCGCGAAACCGTCAGCGGCTACACCCCCGATGGCGAGATCGTCGACTGGATCTATCAACAGCGCCGTCTCGAACCCTGATTGTTTCACATCCTGTAACGAACGCATTTTTGACATGCGCCAACCATCACCTACTTTTGAGGAGCAGCTTCGGAAAAGCTGCTTTCTCAAATGATGATGGAGCGTCAAATATGCGTACCGGTTACTTCTACTCCTTGGTTTTTGCCTTCCTCACCAGTGCTTCGATTGCTGCGATTGCAGCGCCCGTTGCGCCGTCGGAGCCAGTTAAGGCACCAATCGTGATGGACGCTGCGGTATCTTCCCAGACTGCGAAAATCGATCTCAACGAAGCTGATTCCGCGACGCTGCAAAAGGAGCTGTCAGGCGTAGGTGAGGCCAAGGCCAAAGCGATTGTTATGTATCGCGAAACAAACGGGCCGTTCTCCTCGGTCGATGAGTTGCTGGAAGTGAAGGGGATCGGCAAGGCGATCCTGGATCGCAATCGCGATAAGCTGGAAGTGAACTAAGCTGATTGTTCAACGCCAAGGGGCCGGTCATTGACCGGCCTTTTTGTTTTTCCGTTCGCGAGTTTGGCAGGGAAGGCGAAGGGGACGCTCGTCGGATAGCAAAAAATTACGGCTATCATATTGGCTTTGGATTATGCCTATAATAATTTCCACGCGCTCTGTATCAAAAGGATTCAGAGGCGATCCCTCAAGCATTTCAGGAGTACGGTCATGAATTCTGTTGCGTCCCAAGGTACGGCTCTGGTCACTGGCGCTTCGTCCGGTATCGGTGCGATTTACGCTGAGCGGTTGGCAGCGCGTGGGTTCGATCTGTTGTTGGTCGCCCGTGATCTGGAGCGCCTGGAAAACGCCGCGAGCCAGTTGCGCGAGGCTCATGGCGTTCAGGTGGAAGTGATGAAGGCGGATCTGACGCTAAAGGATGACGTGCTCAAGCTGGAGCAGCGCCTGCGCAGTGACTCGAGCATCAGCCTGTTGGTCAACAACGCAGGTGTTGCGGCTGACGGTCTGTTGGCCAACGCCGATCTGGAGAATCTGGAGCGTTTGATCCAGCTCAATGTCACCACGGTCACCCGACTGGCATCGGCCGCTGCGGCGAGTTTCGCCAAGGCCGGACGCGGCACGATCATCAACATCGCCTCGGTGGTGGCGCTGTTTCCTGAGCGCTTCAATGCCACTTACAGCGCCAGCAAAGCTTACGTGTTGAGCCTCACCCAATCGCTGAATGCCGAACTCGACGGCACAGGGGTCAAGGTGCAAGCGGTACTGCCCGGCGTCACCCGCACGGAAATCTGGGAACGCTCCGGTATCGACGCCAGCGGCATCCCGGCAGACATGGTGATGGAAGCCGGCGAGATGGTGGATGCAGCGCTGGCCGGTCTGGATCAAGGCGAACTCATTACCATCCCTTCCTTGCCGGATGCAGACGAGTGGCATGCGTTTGTCGCAGCACGTCATGTGATGGCACCGAATCTGTCGCGCAGTTCGGCAGCCAGTCGTTACAAATAAGTTCTTCTGAATCGGTGAGAGGTATACGCGGTATGGATCAGCGTCGAGTAGTCGTCACGGGCATGGGCCTGGTATCACCTTTGGGCAGCGGCGTCGAAGTCGTTTGGCAGCGTTTGCTCGCCGGGCGTTCGGGATTGCGCAGCTTGCCGGATGCGGTGGTCGCTGATTTGCCGGCGAAAATCGGTGGTGCGGTGCCAACCCTGGAAGACGATGCCGAGGCGGGGTTCGATCCTGATCGGGCCACGCCACCCAAAGAACAGAAGAAGATGGACCGCTTCATCATGTTTGCCATGGAGGCGGCCCGACAGGCGCTGGAGCAAGCCGGTTGGCATCCAAAAGAGGGTAGAGATCAGGAGCGCACCGCGACGATCATCGGTTCCGGTGTCGGCGGCTTTGGTGCCATAGCCGACGCCGTTCGCACGACTGACAGTCGCGGCCCCCGCCGTCTGTCGCCGTTTACCATTCCATCCTTTCTGGTCAATCTGGCGGCCGGTCACGTGTCGATTCAGCACGGCCTCAAAGGTCCATTGGGCGCGCCGGTAACTGCCTGCGCCGCCGGGGTTCAGGCGATTGGCGACGCTGCGCGAATGATTCGGGCCGGTGAAGCGGATATCGCCGTGTGCGGTGGGGCGGAAGCTGCGATTGACCGGGTCAGTCTTGCGGGTTTCGCCGCGGCACGAGCGCTGTCCAGCGGCTATAACGACACCCCGGAGCGCGCCTCACGTCCATTCGACAGCGGTCGTGACGGCTTTGTCATGGGCGAGGGCGCGGGCCTGCTGGTGATCGAGTCTCTGGAACACGCCTTGGCACGCGGTGCGAAACCCTTGGCCGAACTGGTCGGTTACGGCACCACCGCCGACGCCTATCACCTGACCGCCGGCCCTGAAGACGGCAGTGGTGCGCGGCGGGCGATGACGCTGGCACTGGCGCAGGCGGGTATCGAGCCGGATCAGGTGCAGCATCTGAATGCACACGCCACTTCCACACCGGTGGGCGATCTCGGCGAGTTGGCGGCGATCAAAGCGTTGTTCGGCTCGCAGAACAAAATCGCCGTGACCTCGACCAAATCAGCTACTGGTCATCTGCTCGGCGCTGCCGGTGGGCTCGAAGCGATCTTCACGCTGTTGGCGATTCGCGATCAGGTGGTACCGCCGACGCTCAACTTCGAAAACCCCGATCCTGCCAGTGAAGGCGTGGACATCGTCCATGGCCAGGCCCGATCAATGCCGATCGAATATGCATTGTCCAACGGCTTTGGCTTTGGTGGGGTGAATGCCAGCGTGTTGTTCAAGCGATGGCAGGCTTAGCCTTCTGCTTGCTTGAGATGGTCGCGGGTGACGTCGAGAATGTGCTGCGCAAACTCGGCATCCGCGACACTGCGCGACAGTAACAGAGCGCCAACTAAAGTCGACATGATGACGATGGCTCGGTCGGCGCTGTTGTCACCTTGCAGGGTGTTCTCGATCTGGCTCAGTCGTGCGTTGAGTACGGCGTCACTGGTTGGGCTGGGTTGTCCGCGCAGTCCCAGTTCCGAGGAGATGGTCAGCAGGGGGCAGCCTTCATGAGGGGATGTCTGATGCCATTCTGACAGGTAGGTGTCGATGAACACCTGCAGCGGATTGTCCTGCGCAAAAATTTCAGCGCATAACCCATCGACTTGATCGCTTGCCTCTTGCAGTGCTTTTTCGACTAACTCGTCTTTGGATTTGAAGTGCGAATAAAAGCCGCCATGGGTCAGTCCCAGGGCTTTCATCAAAGGTTGCAGTCCGGTTGCACCGATCCCGTCCTTGCGAAATCGTGCCGACGCTTCCTTGATAATGCGCTGATGGGTCTGGGCTTTATGATCCTGCGAGTAACGCATCGGGAACTCTCCGCAACAATGCGGCCATCTTAACCAAGGAAAATTAAATGGTGACTGTACTTCTACTTCTAAAAAGCATGCGGAAACGCCGATACGGATCTGAAAAACAAACCCCGCCAATCTGGCGGGGTTTTTGTTAACGATCTTGTGCTTCTTTTGCATCCATTTCCGCGTTGCGTTGCGCAACGCGCTTACGTTCTTCATCGGTCAGTTCGACCTTGTTGGCGGTGTCTCGCAACATCATCAATCCGCCAACGATCGAGCCGATTGCAACAACCAGAATCAACCAGGCATACCAAGGCATAACGGCTCTCCTTAATGGCAGATCGACGGGCGAGGATTTCGCCGTGCGATGCTGCATACCACATTTGAGCGAAGCGGCTTCGCAGTGGTTCCATTCTAGGCCCGTTATGCCCTGTGCACCCGAAGTCCCTTAGCGCCCGGTCAACATCGCATCGGCTGGCGCGTTGGCGCGTAGTTGCCCGGTGAGCATGAAGTAGCCGAAACCGACCGCCATGAAGCCGAGGAAAATCAGCCCGATCAAGGTGTTGAACCACGCCATCGCCACCAGGCACACCACCGCCAGCACCAGTGCAATCATCGGCACCAGCGGGTAGCACGGTGCGCGAAAGGTGCGCTCCAGATTCGGCTCGGATTTACGCAGTTTGAACAGGCTGAGCATGCTCATGATGTACATCACGATCGCGCCGAATACCGCCATGGTGATCATCGCGGCAGTGAGGGTCATGCCGCCGAGGTTGATCAGGCCGTCGCTGTAGATCGCGGCAATGCCGATGATGCCGCCGACGATGATCGCCCGGTGCGGTGTCTGGAAGCGCGACAGCTTGGCCAGCGAAGCGGGCAGATAACCGGCGCGGGCGAGGGCGAAGAACTGGCGAGAATAGCCGAGGATGATCCCGTGGAAACTCGCCACGAGGCCGAACAGACCGATCCAGACCAGCATGTGCAGCCAGCCGGAGTTATCGCCGGCCACGGTTTTCATCGCCTGCGGCAGCGGATCGTTGATGTTTGCCAGAGTGCGCCAGTCGCCGACGCCGCCAGCAAAGAACATCACGCCCATGGCCAAAAACACCAGCGTCAGGATGCCGCTGATGTAGGCCTTTGGAATCGTGCGTTTCGGGTCCTTGGCTTCTTCGGCAGCCATCGCTGCGCCTTCAATCGCCAGGAAAAACCAGATAGCAAACGGTATCGCCGCGAACATCCCGGCAATTGCGGGTGCGCCGAACACATCCGAACCGGCCCAGCCATTGAGCGCGAAGTTGCTGAAGCTGAAGGCTGGTGCGACGACGCCCATGAATACCAGCAGTTCGGCGACGGCGAGCACGCAGACGATCAATTCGAAGGTTGCCGCCAGTTTTACCCCAAGGATGTTCAATCCCATAAAGACGATATACGCACCGACTGCTGCGTGTTTCGGATCGAGGGCCGGAAACTGCACATTTAAGTAGGCGCCGATGGCCAAGGCAATTGCCGGTGGTGCGAAGACAAATTCGATCAGCGTCGCCAGCCCGGCGATCAATCCGCCTTTTTCACCGAAGGCACGACGGCTGTAGGCAAACGGCCCGCCCGCGTGAGGAATCGCGGTCGTCAGTTCGGTGAAGCTGAAGATAAAACAGGTGTACATGGTCGCGACCATGAACGAGGTCACCAGAAAACCCAGCGTCCCGGCCACGCCCCAGCCGTAACTCCAGCCGAAGTATTCCCCGGAAATCACCAGCCCCACGGCGATGCCCCACAGGTGCAGCGTGCCCAGCGTGGGTTTGAGTTGTGTGTTCATGCGTTTGCTCCCTGAACGGTTTGGAAAGCTCGGGGGAGGGCGTGTGCAGTGGGCGTGCCATCGCGCTGAAACAAGTCGTAATGAGTTCAAAGCTGTCGCAGGGGGGATGATTGGCGGTGGATGCATGGGTTTTGTGCGCCAGTTGAGTGCGATGTTGTCTGCGCCGCCGCCTTCGCGAGCAGGCTCGCTCCCGCATTATGAAATGCGTTCCCCCTGTGGGAGCGAGCCTGCTCGCGAAGAGGCCAGCCCAAACACCGCATAAATCGCCCGTAAAGCCCGCATAAACCCACTCTTTACGCTTTCTTTATGCCCCGCCACACCCCTCGGTCTCGTTCCTTTACAGCCTCCTTTCCGACAATGCCTCCACACGCGGCAATACGCCGTAACACGGAGATCTTCCATGAGCGTTCTGGACGGGGTGTCACTGCTATTGGCAGTGGGGCTGTTCATTTATCTGTTGGTTGCGCTGTTGCGCGCGGATCGGAACTAGGAGCGGCTATGCACAGTTATGACTATTGGCTGATCCTCGCGTTTTTCGCGGTGGTTCTGTTGCCGGCGCCGTTCCTCGGGCGCTTCTACTACAAAGTGATGGAAGGTCAGCGCACCTGGCTGACGCCGATTCTCGGCCCGGTCGAGCGCGGTTGTTATCGCATCGCCGGTGTCGATGCGCAGGCTGAGCAGAGCTGGCAGAAGTACACGCTGGCGCTGCTGGCGTTCAACCTCGCCGGTTTCCTGCTGCTGTTCGCGATTCTGTTGTTCCAGGATCACTTGCCGCTGAACCCGCAGAACCTGCCGGGCCAGGAGTGGACCCAGGCGTTCAACACCGCGGTCAGCTTTATGACCAATACCAACTGGCAGTCCTACAGTGGTGAAGCGACCCTCAGCTACCTGAGCCAAATGGTCGGCCTCACCGTGCAGAACTTCGTCAGCGCCGCCACTGGCCTCGCCGTACTGGTTGCGCTGTGCCGTGGTATCGGTCGCAAGTCGACCAAGACCCTTGGCAACTTCTGGGTCGACATGACCCGTGCCACCCTCTACGGCCTGCTGCCGCTGTGCTTGCTGCTGGCGCTGTATCTGGTCTGGCAGGGCGTGCCGCAAACCTTCGCTCAGTATGTGAACGCGGTGACCATGCAGGGTGTTGATCAGGTGATTCCGCTCGGCCCGGCCGCCAGCCAGATTGCGATCAAGCAATTGGGCACCAACGGTGGTGGCTTCTTCGGCGTGAACTCGGCGCACCCGTTCGAGAACCCGACTGCGTGGAGCAACCTGTTCGAAGTCGCCTCGATCATCCTGATCCCGGTAGCGCTGGTGTTCACCTTCGGCCACTACGTCAAAGACTTGCGTCAGAGCCGCGCGATCATCGCCTGCATGTTGGCGCTGTTCCTGATTGGCGGCGCGACCTCTCTGTGGGCCGAATATCAACCGAATCCGACCCTGAACAACGCCGCCGTCGAACAGACCGCGCCGCTGGAAGGCAAGGAAGCGCGCTTCGGCACCACCGCCACTGTGTTGTGGTCGGTGACCACCACTGCGGCGTCGAACGGCTCGGTCAACGCCATGCATGACAGCCTCAACCCGCTCAGCGGCATGGTCGCGCTGGTCAACATGATGGTCGGCGAAGTGATCTTCGGCGGCGTCGGTGCCGGGCTCTACGGCATGTTGCTCAACGTGCTGATCGCGGTGTTCCTCGCCGGTCTGATGATTGGTCGCACACCGGAATATCTGGGTAAGAAACTCCAGGCGCGAGAAGTGCAATTGCTGGTGGTGACCCTGCTTGTGATGCCGGTTGGCGTACTGGTGCTCGGCGCAATTGCCGCGACCTTGCCAGGCCCGGCAGCGACCATCAGCAACCCCGGCCCGCATGGTTTCAGTCAGTTGCTGTACGCCTACACCTCGGCCAGCGCGAACAACGGTTCGGCGTTTGGTGGGATGAGTGCTAACACGCCGTTCCACAACCTGATGCTGGGCCTGGGCATGTTGATCGGCCGCTTCGGTTACATCCTCCCGGTTCTGGCATTGGCTGGCAGCCTGGCGATGAAGAAAACCGCACCGATCGGCCAGAACAGCTTCCCGACTCACGGCCCGCTGTTCGTGACCCTGTTGACCGTGACCATTTTGCTGGTGGGCGGCCTGACTTTCCTGCCGACTCTGGCGCTCGGCCCTATCGCCGAACATTTAAGTATGGGCTTCTAAGGAATCCATCATGAATATGCCTGCAATCAAACCCGCTGCTGCAAAAGCACCGGAACAAGCGAAAACCGCGATCTCGGCACTGTGGCGCCCGGCGCTGGTGCAAGCGTTCGTCAAGCTCGACCCACGGCAGCTCAAGCGTTCGCCGGTGATGCTGGTGGTCGAACTGACCGCGATCTTCACCACCGTGCTGTGCTTCATTCCGGACGCTGATGTGCCGACGTTCGTCGCCGCGCAAATCGCTCTGTGGCTGTGGTTCACCGTGCTGTTCGCCAACTTCGCCGAAGCCTTGGCCGAAGGTCGCGGCAAGGCCCGCGCCGACAGCCTGAAGGCTGGCAGCGAAGGCCTCAGCGCCCGCCGCAAACAGGCCAATGGCAGCTTTCAGGTCGTGCCCGCCACTAGTCTGCGCAAAGGCGATGTGGTGCGCGTCGAAGCGGGGGAGATGATCCCCGGTGACGGCGAAGTCATTGAAGGCATCGCCGCGGTCAACGAAGCGGCGATTACCGGTGAATCGGCACCGGTGATTCGCGAGTCCGGCGGCGACCGTTCTGCGGTCACGGGTAACACTCGACTGGTGTCGGACTGGCTGCTGGTGAAGATCACCGCCAACCCGGGTGAGTCGACCCTCGACCGCATGATCGCGTTGGTCGAAGGTGCCAAGCGCCAAAAGACCCCAAACGAAGTCGCGCTGGACATCCTGCTGATCGGCCTGACCCTGATCTTCCTGGTCGTGGTGGTGACTCTGCAACCGTTCGCCCGCTTCGCCAACGGCAGCCTGCCGCTGGTGTTTCTGGTGGCGCTGTTGGTCACGCTGATTCCGACCACCATTGGCGGTCTGCTCTCGGCGATCGGTATCGCCGGGATGGATCGTCTGGTGCGCCTGAACGTGATTGCCAAGTCTGGCCGTGCGGTGGAAGCGGCCGGTGACGTGCATGTGCTGTTGCTGGACAAAACCGGCACCATCACTTTCGGTAACCGTCGTTGCAGCGCGGTGTATGCCGCGCCGGGCGTCAGTGGTCGTGATCTGGCCGAGGGCGCGCTGTTCGCCTCGCTGGCGGATGAAACTGCCGAAGGCAAGTCCATCGTCGAGTACCTGCGCGGTCTGCATCCGCAGCCCGAGCCGTCGCCGGAAACCCTGACTGCCGTGCCGTTCAGCGCGGAAACCCGCTTGTCCGGTGTCGACTATCAGGGCCGCGTCTATCGCAAAGGCGCGGTGGATTCGCTGCTGAGTTTCATCGGCCAAAAACGCTCCGATCTCGCCCCGGCGTTGTCGCGAGAAATCGACAAGATCGCCCAGAGCGGTGGCACTCCGTTGCTGGTCTGCGTCGACGGCAAACTGCTCGGTGCGATCCACCTCAAGGACGTGGTGAAACCTGGCATTCGCGAGCGTTTTGCCGAACTGCGTAAGCTGGGGATTCGCACGGTAATGGTTACCGGCGACAACCCGCTGACCGCTGCCGCCATCGCCGCTGAAGCAGGCGTCGACGATGTGCTGGCTGAAGCCACCCCGGAGAAAAAACTCGCACGTATTCGTCATGAGCAGAACGACGGTCGTCTGGTCGCCATGTGCGGCGACGGCGCCAACGACGCCCCGGCACTGGCGCAGGCTGACGTCGGCATGGCGATGAACGACGGCACACAGGCCGCGCGTGAAGCAGCCAACATGGTCGATCTCGACAGCGACCCGACCAAGCTGCTCGACGTGGTGCAGATCGGCAAGGAATTGCTGGTGACTCGCGGTGCGCTGACGACCTTTTCCATCGCCAACGACGTGGCCAAATACTTCGCGATCCTGCCAGCGCTGTTCGCCTCGATTTATCCGCAACTGGGCGTGCTGAACATCATGCAGTTGACCAGTCCGCAGAGCGCGATTCTGTCGGCCATTGTGTTCAACGCTTTGATCATTGTTGTGCTGATTCCATTGGCCCTGCGCGGTGTGCGAGTGCAGGCGGCGAGTGCGGCGGCGTTGTTGCGCCGTAATCTGTTGATCTATGGCGTGGGCGGGATTCTGGTGCCGTTCGTGGGTATCAAGGCGATCGATATGTTGCTCACGGCGTTGCATCTGGTTTGAGGCTGTGAAGAGCCCCTCACCCTAACCCTCTCCCAGGGGGAGAGGGGACTGATCGAGTTGAATGTTTGAGGTACACCGACCTGAAAAATCGAGCCGAACTCAGGTTTTGAACTGAAAAAAGATCGGCTCCCTTTCCCCCTCGCTCCCCTGGGGGAGAGGGCTGGGGTGAGGGGGAAAGATTTCCCTGACACCCCGCAAAAGTTTGCCCAACGAATTCGAGGATTTTGAAATGTCCACAATGATACGTCCGGCCCTGAGCCTGCTGGTGCTGATGACCCTGGTCACCGGCGTCGCCTACCCACTGGTAGTCACTGGCGTCGCGCAAGTCGCGTTCCCCGCTCAAGCCAATGGCAGTCTGGTCCAGGACGCCGACGGCAAGGTCCGCGGCTCATCCCTGATCGCACAGGATTTCGTCGGCGATGCGTGGTTCCATCCGCGTCCTTCGGCGGGCGCATTTGCTACCGTGTCCAGCAGCGCAAGCAACCTGGCGCCAAGCAACCCGGCACTCGCCACGCGAGTGATCGACGAAGCCAACAAACTGCAAGTTCCTGGGCAAGGCCCGGTACCGTTGGCGTTGCTGACCACCTCCGGCAGCGGCCTCGATCCGCACTTGCCACCGGCGGCAATTGCCTATCAACTGGCGCGAGTTGCAGCCGCACGCAATCTGCCGGTGTCGACCGTGCAGCAGTTGCTTGATGCACATATCGAACAGCCGCTGGTAGGGCCGCCAGTGGTGAATGTGCTGGAGCTGAACATGGCACTGGAAAAACTCTGAATCGGCGGCGCGGCCATTCGCGAGCAGGCTCGCTCCCACAGCTGTACGCGTTCCAAATGTGGGAGCGAGCCTGCTCGCGAAGAGGGCCGAAAGAACACCGCATAACTATCAGGAAGAGAGAGCATCAAGCATGAGCGATTCCGGCCGCGCCGACGCGCTGTTAGCAGACCTGTCCCGCGACGGCCGTGGCCGGCTCAAGGTTTTCCTCGGTGCCGCGCCCGGCGTCGGCAAGACCTACGCCATGCTCCAGGCCGCGCACACCCAACTGCGCCAAGGCGTGAAAGTCATTGCTGGTGTCGTCGAAACCCATGGCCGTGCCGAGACCGAAGCACTGCTCGGCGGTCTGCCGCAGCAGCCGTTGGTGCGCTCGGAATACCGTGGCGTGATGCTTGAGGAAATGGACCTCGACGGCATCCTCGCCGCGAAACCAAAACTGGTGCTGGTTGATGAACTGGCCCACAGCAACGCCCCCGGCAGCCGTCACGCCAAACGTTGGCAAGATATTCAGGAACTGCTCGCCGCCGGCATCGACGTGTTCACCACGGTCAACGTCCAGCATCTGGAAAGCCTCAACGATCAAGTGCGCGGCATTACCGGCGTGCAAGTACGCGAAACCCTGCCGGACTGGGTGCTGCAAGAAGCCTACGAACTGCTGCTGATCGACCTGCCGCCGCGCGAACTGCTAGAGCGTCTGCGCGAAGGCAAGGTCTACGTGCCGGAGCAGGCACGCGCCGCCATCGATGCATTTTTCACCCAGACCAACCTCACCGCACTGCGCGAACTGGCCATGCAAACCGCGGCGGCGCAAGTCGATAACGACCTCGCCCAAGGCTATCGCCAACTCGGCCAAGCCGCGCCGGCCGTGCGCGGTCGTTTGCTGGTCGGGGTTGATGGCGATGCCCACGCCGAGCGCCTGGTGCGTCACGCCAGTCGCGTTGCCCAACGGCGCCATCTGCCGTGGAGTCTGGTACACGTCGACAACGGCACGGTGCGCGACGAGCAATCGCGTCTGCGCCTGCAAAGCGCCCAGCAACTGGCCGAACGCCTTGGCGGCGAAGTGGTGTTGCTGCGCGCCGGTGAGGTGGCAAAAACCCTGATCCAGCATGCCGCCGAACGTCGCGCGAGTCTGGTGCTGGTCGGGCAATCCCGGCCGGGTCTGCGTCGTCGCCTGTTCGGTGGCGGTCTGGCTGCACGGTTGCTGCGTCAGGCCCATGGCCTGGAAATCAACGTCCTCGACAGCGATCAAGAGCAGCATCAACCGCGCCAGCGATCCGCGCCGACGCTGGTGTGGTTCGACTATGCGCTGGCGCTGGTCGCCACGTTGTTGGCCACTGCTTTGGCGTGGGCGGTGTCGAGTGTGTTACCGCTGCCGAACATCTCGCTGGTGTTCCTCGCGGCGGTGTTGCTGGTGGCGGTGCGCAGCAGCCTCGGCCCGGCGCTGGCGTGTGCGGCGTTGTCGTTTCTGACCTACGACTTTCTGTTCATCCCGCCGAATTTTTCCTTCGCCATCCAGCGTGAAGAAGACGTGCTGACCTTGTTGTTCTTCCTGCTGATGGCGGCGCTCACTGGTAACCTCGCGGCGCGTCAGCGTCGGCAGTTGCAGGCGTTGCGCGACACCCAGGAAGAGACCACCGAACTGCTCGATCTGTCGCGCAAACTCACTGCCGCCACCGACCGCCAAGCCGTGGTCAGCGCCGCTGCGCAACACCTCAACGGCTGGAGCGATTTGCAGCTGTGCCTGCTCAACCGCGACGGGCAGGGCGGCTGGAAAGTCGAGACCGGCGGGCCGCTGGAGTTCACCGAGTCTGAACGTGCTGCCGCTGATTGGGCCTGGCAGCACGATCAACCGGCCGGCATGGGCACCGGCACCTTGCCGTTCGGGCGTTGGTGGTGGTGGCCGCTTTCCGTCGAGGACGGGCCGTTGGCCTTGCTCGGCGTCTGCGCCAAAGAAGGCCAGACCTTGAGCGGCCAGCGCCGTCGCTTGCTCACGGCGTTGAGTCAGCCGTTGGCGCAAGCGCTGGCCCGTGCGCAACTGGCGGATGATCTGGAGGCTGCGCGCCTGCACGGCGAAACCGAGCAATTACGCAGCGCCTTGCTGGCCTCGGTATCCCATGATTTGCGCACGCCGCTGACGTCGATGCGCGGCAGCATCGACAGCCTGTTGGCCTTGGGCGAAGCGATCCCGCTGGAGGATCGCCGCGAACTGCTCGAAGGCACCCGCGATGAAGCCGAGCGCCTCGACCGCTACATCCAGAACCTGCTCGACATGACTCGCCTCGGCCACGGCGCGCTGAAGCTGGCGCGGGACTGGGTGTCGCCAGCCGATATCGTTGGCAGTTCGCTCAATCGTCTGCGCGCCGTGCTGGCGCCGTTGCAGGTCAGTACCGATGTGCCGGCGGAGTTGCCGTTGCTGTTCGTGCATGCGGCGCTGATCGAGCAGGCGCTGGTCAATGTGCTGGAAAACGCCGCGCGCTTCTCACCCGTCCACGGGCGCTTGGAACTGAGCGCAGGTGCCAATGACGAAGAGATTTTCTTCTCGGTCAGCGATGAAGGCCCCGGGATTCCGGAAGACGAGCGGGCGAAGATTTTCGACATGTTCTACACCGCAGCACGGGGCGATCGCGGCGGCCAAGGCACCGGCCTCGGGCTGGCGATCTGTCAGGGCATGGTCGGCGCTCACGGCGGGCGCATCAGTGTCGCCGACGGCATCGACGGGCGCGGCACCTGCATCACCTTGCACCTGCCGTTGCAGGCGCAACCGGGGATGGACGATGAAGCCTGATTCTGACTGCGCTACTCTCTTGCCAATCTTTTCTGTTGATGTGAATTCATGAGCCAGACCGCGACCATTTTGGTCATCGACGACGAACCGCAGATCCGCAAATTCCTGCGCATCAGCCTCGCTTCACAAGGCTACAAGGTGCTGGAGGCGGGCACGGGGGCCGAAGGCCTGGCCCAGGCGGCGCTGAACAAACCGGATCTGCTGGTGCTCGACCTGGGCCTGCCGGACATGGACGGCCAGCAAGTGCTGCGCGAGTTTCGCGAGTGGGCCACGGCGCCGGTGCTGGTGCTGTCGGTGCGCGCCAGCGAAGGGCAGAAAGTCCAGGCACTCGATGGCGGTGCCAATGACTACGTGACCAAGCCGTTCGGCATTCAGGAGTTTCTTGCGCGGGTGCGTGCGTTGTTGCGTCAGGCGCCGGCGGGAGAGGCGCAACAAGCGGCGCTGAATTTCGGCCCGCTGACGGTCGATCTGGCTTATCGGCGAGTGCTGCTCGATGGCGTCGAAGTGGCGCTGACTCGCAAGGAATACGCCGTGCTGGCACAACTGGCGCGGCATCCGGGGCGGGTGATCACCCAGCAGCAATTGCTCAAGGATATCTGGGGGCCGACGCATACCGAGGACAGCCACTACTTGCGGATTGTGGTGGGGCACTTGCGTCAGAAACTGGCGGATGATCCGACCCGGCCGCGGTTTATCGTGACGGAAGCGGGGGTTGGGTATCGGCTGATTAGCGAGAACAGCCTTTAGTCTTGTGTCGACCAGACTGACGCTATCGCTGGCTTGCCAGCGATGAGGCCATATCAGTCAGCCGTGATCTTCAGGGCTCTCTGCTCTGCTCACTCTCATACCGATCCAGCGTATCCCGAGCAATCTCCCGCCCCAGCGCGATCAATTCCGGCGCTTTGTAAAACTCGAAAAACCGGCACACCCGCTTCGGCACGTTGATCAGGATGTCCGGTGGATACCCGGCAATCTTGTACTGCGCCAGCGAGGTCTGCATCACCTCGAAACTCTGGTTGATCAAGTCCAGCAAAGAGGCCGGGCCGACGTTATCGATGATGAACGAGCCGGTGGCGGATTTCGGTGCGCCTTCGCCTTCGCGTTCGGGGGCGGCGGCGGGTTGCTGGGCTTCAGGCTCGGCGCCTTCGAGCCACGGATTGATGGCCGCCGCTTCGGCCCTCAGGGCTTCCTGTTCCAGGCGCAGTAATTGTTCGGCCTGGGTGCGACGGAACGGCATCTTCGAACCGAGCGAACTGATCAGGCTGTCGAAGCGTGAACGAAAGGCTGGCGGGCGCTGGATCACCGGCAATTTGTAATGCCGCTGGTTGGTCGAGTTGAGATTGACCGCAATGATCAGATCACAGTGGCTCGACACCACTGGCACAATCGGCAGCGGGTTGAGAATGCCGCCGTCGACCAGCATCCGGTTGCCTTGCATCACTGGAGTGAAGAGGCTGGGAATCGCTGCCGAGGCGCGCATGGCCTGATGCAGGCAGCCTTCCTGAAACCAGATTTCCTGTTGATTGGTGAGGTCGGCGGCGACCGCTGTGTAGGGGATGCGCAGATCCTCAATGTTGATATCGCCAACGATCTTGCGGATCTGCCCGAAGACCTTTTCGCCCCGAATGGCGCCGAGACGGAAACTCACGTCCACCAGGCGCAGCACGTCGAGATAATCCAGGCTTTCGATCCAGTTGCGGTATTCATCGAGCTTGCCGGCGGCATAGATTCCGCCGACTACCGCGCCCATCGAACAACCGGCAATACAGGCGATGTCGTAACCGCGGCGTTCCAGTTCTTCAATGACGCCGATATGGGCGTAGCCCCGGGCACCTCCGGAACCCAGCACCAGTGCGACACGCTTTTTCATCAAACTTCCTCCCGACAAGGTTGCACAATGCACCCATCGAGCGGACGGCTCAATCGCCAAGGTCGCCCTGTGCGCCGGTGACGTCGTTTTTTCGATACTCCATGGTCTCTCGGCGCTATCCTCTTGCCACCGCAGATTCAGGCTGGGGCAAGGCACTTTTTCGCCGCCTGACCGTCTTACCTGCACGACTGTTGACCTATTTTGAGGTGTAAGTGATGAAAGCCTTGATCTGTGTGCCGTTGATGGCCCTGGCATTGGCCGGTTGCGCCGGTAAAACCGCCTACCGTGACAGCTGCGGCAGCCAGCTCGACACCGCGTGGCATGAGCTGGACCTGGCCAAGGCCGAAGGCTTTGCCGGCACTGTCAGTTATTCCAAAGCCTTGTCGTTGCTGACGGCAGCCAAGACCCAGCAGCAATTCGAAGGTTTCGAAGGGTGCGCGAGCAAGGCCGAGAAGGCGCGTTTCTACATTCGCGAATCCCGCGCCGGTCGCTAAGCTGCTGACATAGCGCAAGCGGGTTGAGGCTGCGAAGTTGCAGACTCATCTCTGAAGCCATTTGAATCAGGAGCAAGTGATGTCTGCGTTGGTTGACCGGTTGGTGGCTCATGTCCTGAGCCTGGAAGTGCGGCTGCTGGCCTGTCAGGCGCGAATGACAGCGCGCACCGATCCCGAGGCGCTGCATGATCTGCGCACCACGGTGCGGCGGCTGCGCAGTCTGTTGCGGCCGTTGCGCGGTTTGCCGGGTGTCGAGCAACTGGAAGGCGCTGCGTCGGCGGTCGGCCAACTGACTACGCCGTGGCGCGATCGCGAAGTGCTGGCGGCGTATCTGCTCCAGCACGCTCAACCCGAAGCTGCGCAAAAACGCATGGCGCAAATGGCCGAAGCCTATCCGGCGCTGGCGGCGAGTCACGAGGTGGTTTCGCTGCTGATGATCCTCGACGCCTTCCCGCGTTTCCTGCGTGCGTCCCAGCGTCAAGGTTTGCTCAAAGGGCTGGATAAGCGCATCGAAAAACGCCTCGGCAAGCAATGGCAGAAACTTGATGAGGCACTGCACGATCCAGCCCACGACCGGCATCGCCTGCGTCTGCTGATCAAGCGTGTGCGTTACGGCATCGAGGCCTATCCCGAACTGGATCGCTTGCCGAAGCCGGCGCTGGAGCGCTTGAAGTCGGCACAAGGTGCGTTGGGCGACTGGCACGATTGCTGGCAGTGGCTGGCTCGGGCTGAGCTGGAAACAGATCTGCAGCCGTGTGTCGCGACGTGGCAGGCGACCATGGTCAAGGCTGAAACCAAAGCGGATCGGGTCTTGGAAAAGCTCAGTTCCAGTTGCTTCAAATAATCTCGAATCGCCCTGAATCCCTGTGGGAGCGAGCCTGCTCGCGAAGAGGTCATGTCAGTCGACATCATTGTTGTCTGACCCACCGCATTCGCGAGCAGGCTCGCTCCCACAGTGGTTTTCATTTGGTTTGAAATGGGCGTAAGGCCTATCTGTCAGCCCATTTGACCGGAATAGACGCTGCGGCGCTTCGCAGGGCTGGTTAAGATCCTCGCATTCACTTTTCGCTTTTTGAGGTTGCCATGCGCTTTTGCGATTTGCTCGATGCCGTCCGCCGCCAACCGGAGCTGACCATTCCCGCCGAATGGGCGCAGGGCCGCGCCAGTTTCGGTGGCCTGGTCGCCGCGCTGCAATACGAAGCCATGCGCGCCAGGGTGCCGGCGGATCGCCCGGTGCGTTCGCTGGCGATCACCTTTGTCGGCCCGGTCGAGCCAGAAGTACCGGTGAGTTTTGAGGTCGATGTGTTGCGTGAAGGTAAAGCCGTCAGCCAAGTGCTGGGCCGGGCGATGCAGAACGGTCAGGTGGTGACACTGGTGCAAGGCAGCTTCGGCGCCTCGCGCCCATCAGAAGTGGCTGTGCCAGCGCTTCCTGCTCCCGAGATGAAGCCTTGGGACGATTGTCAGGAACTGCCGTATATCAAAGGTGTGACCCCGGAGTTCATGCGCCATTTGGCAATGCGCTGGAGTGTGGGCGGTCTGCCATTTACGGGCAACACGTCGCGCGATATGGGGGGTTGGGTGCGTTTGCGTGGGGACGTGAAAGAAGAGCCGGTCACTGAGTCGCACATTCTGGCACTGGTGGATGCCTGGCCGCCGTCACTGTTGCCGCACCTGAAGAAAGTCGCTGCGGGCAGCACGCTGACCTGGACCATCGAATTCGTTCAGCCGTTACGCAATGTGAGCACGCTGGACTGGTGCAAATACCGGGTTGAAACCGAGTACGCCGCCGACGGCTACGGCCATGCCGCCGCCAAGCTGTGGAGCGCAGACGGAGAACTGATCGCCATGAGTCGCCAGACTGTCACGATCTTTGCCTGAGTCAATGCTCATGCCGGCGCTGCAACCCCAGCGCCGCGACGATACCGATCACACCGATGGCCACACTGGCCAGGCTCAGGCTGAACACCCCGGACACGATCAGCAGAAACGCGACGATAAACAGCGGCACGGCAATCAGGTGCAATACCAGATTGGTCGGATGCTGGTGATTGTTCGGGTACGCGCGCCATTGCCACGCGGGAAGGTTGGGGTGACGTTTGCCCATGTTGACTACTCCTTGATCCATGTTGAACACATGGGTTGAAGAATAGGCCGGGGCGGGGAGGGCGGCGAATCAAGGTTGGCTATAGGTGTGATAGGTGTGATTGTCCAAAAAGATCGCAGCCTTCGGCAGCTCCAGGTTCGCATTCCAATGTAGGAGCTACCGAAGGCTGCGATCTTTTGATCTTCACAGTTTCAGCTGTCCAATGGCCTTGCTCAACTCCCCAGCCAACGTCGCCAGCTCATTACTGGTCGTCGCCGAATCCACCGTCTGCTGCACGGTGTTCTCGGTCACATCGCGAATACTCACCACTGCGCGATTCATTTCCTCGGCCACCTGACTCTGTTGCTCCGCCGCCACGGCAATCTGTGTGTTGCTCTCGCGCATCTGCGCCACCGCTCCGGTGATTTCCGCCAGCGCCTCACCAGCCTCCTGCGCCTGCTGCACGCAGTCGTCGGCCTTGTACGAACTCTCCTGCATGAAATCCACCGCATCGCGCGTGCCGGCCTGCAGCGCCGAGACCATGGTGGTTATCTCATCGGTCGACGTCTGCACTCGCTTGGCAAGATTGCGCACTTCATCGGCGACCACCGCAAAACCCCGGCCCATCTCGCCGGCCCGCGCGGCTTCAATGGCGGCGTTGAGTGCCAGCAGATTGGTTTGCTCGGCGATGCTGTGAATCACGTTGACCACACCGTTGATCTTCTGACTGTCTTCGGCCAGCCGTTGAATCATCTCGGCGGTCTGCTGCACGCCGCTGGACAGTCCGGCAATCGAATGCTGCACCCGCGCAACTACCTGCTGACCGCTGCCGGCCAGGCCGTCGGCGGTCTGTGATAAATCGCGCGTGGCGCCAGCGTGTTGGGCGATGTGGTAAACGGTGGCGGTCATTTCGTTGATCGCGGTGGCGGCCTGATCGGTTTCGCTTTGCTGGCCGAGCATGCCGTGACGCACTTCGTTCATGCCCTTCGCCAGGCGCGCCGCACCGATATCCAGTTGCCGTGCGGTGTTGGCGACGGTAGTCACCACTCGCTGATAACCCGCTTGCATGGCATTGAACGCATTGGCCATCTGCCCGACTTCGTCCTTGCCGGCCAGTGGCACACGGGCCGACAAGTCGCCGCTTTTCTCGACGTGCAGCATTACGTCCTTGAGCGTGTTGAGTTGGCTGAGCAGGAAGCGGATCAGCAGTTGCGAGGCGCCGAGCATCGCCAGCATCAGGATAAATACCGCCACCGCGTAATTGGCAAAACGTTCGCCGAACACTTGCGTCAGGCTTGGTCCATAAGCGATGACCGCGACTTGTTGGCCGTCGGCACGGCTGAACACTTCGGCGCCCATCAGCGGGTTATCGCCGAACAGCGGCAGGTGATTGATCTCGTTCCAGCCGTTGCTGTCGGTGATCTCCAGCAGAGGTTGGTCATTGAGGCGTGGGGCTTCGCCGCGTTTAAACGTCAGCACCTGATCAGTCTTGGGCAGCACCGCCCCGGCCGGCCACACCTTGAGCAATTGCGCCTGGGCATGCGCCGAGGCTTGTGCGGCGTGGCTGCGAGCCTGCTGTTCGAGTTGCACGGCGTACAACACCAGCAGCAGGGTGGTGACGAAGGCGACCGCATTGACCGCCCAGAATTTGTATTTCAGCGAGATATTGCTAAGCCAGGCACCCATGGAGGTTTTCTCTGATAGCGGAAACAGCATTGGCAAGGTGCCAGCATTGTGCCGCTATGCAACGAGGAAGAACTTGATATGGGTCAACAGGCAACGTAGTCCTACACTGGAAGATCGGGGAGGCCATAGAACGCGCGGGCGCACGCGGTGGTATGCGCCGCCAGATCTTCCTCGGTCTCGCCCCGATGCAACGCCACTTCGCGCAGCACTTCAGTCAGGTACGCCGGCTCATTGCGCCCGTTCTTCGGCTTCGGCCTCAGCGTGCGTGGCAGCAGATACGGCGCATCGCTTTCCAGCATCAGTCGTCCGCGTTTGATTTCCTTGACCAGCGGATGCAAATGCGTGCCCCGGCGCTCGTCGCAGATCCAGCCGGTAATACCGATGTGCAGATCAAGATCGAGGTAGCTGAACAACGCCTTTTGCTCACCCGTAAAGCAATGCACCACGGCGGCGGGCAGTTGATCGCGGAAGTCCTTTAAAATCTCCAGCAGGCGCTGACTGGCATCGCGCTCATGCAGAAACACAGGCAATTGCAACTCAACGGCCAGCGCCAGATGTTCTTCGAGGACTTTTTCCTGCTGCGGGCGCGGCGAGAAATCACGGTTGAAATCCAGTCCGCATTCACCCACCGCGACCACATTCGATTCGCTCAGCAAACTGCGCAGACGTCTGGCGCTGTCAGCGTTCCAGTCACTGGCCGAATGCGGGTGAATTCCGGCACTGGCGAACAGTCGTTGGCCGCTCTCATCCAGTTGCTGGCACAACTCCAGAGCCTGCTCGCTGCCATCGACGCTGGTGCCAGTCAGCACCAGTTGGCAGACCCCGGCGGCGTAGGCGCGGTCGAGCACGGCCTGGTGTTTGTCGGCGAAACTTGGGTTGGTCAGGTTGACGCCGATATCGATGAGTTGCATGGTTGCTACCTCGGGCCGAAGGCCGGGAAGCATACCAGAGCTGTAGATTCATAAGAAAAGCCAAGAACTACAACGGCTTATGACTGTCTGTTGAGGCCGCGAGACCGCTCGTGTTGGCGTAATGGCCATCACTGTGCCAGTCTCTCGCACTTTATCAGCGCTCAGGCGCTCTGTTTTCGTCGGTGATTTCGACCGTTCAATGGTGAATTCACCCCGCATTCTTTCCGGAGAGTGGATGATTCGTCCCTCGGTTTTGTTGCTGTTGTGTGGATCGTTGCTGCTGCCGATGACGGCGGTTGCGCGCTTGCCCGGGCCTTTGCAAGCCGTGCCGGCGGCGAAAGTGCGCGACCTGTCGGAGATTCGCAGCAGCCGGGTGTTGCGCGTGCTGGTCAACCAGAGCCGCAATAGCTCCGGCGAAGTCCAGGGCCAGGCCATCGGCGTCGAATACCATCGCCTGCGCGCCTTCGAGCAATACCTCAATGGCCACGCCCGTGACGGTCAGGAAGTCACCCTCAAGATCATTCCCAAAGCCAAGGATCAACTGCTCGGCGCCCTGCAGCGCGGCGAGGGGGATCTGGTCGCGCCTGGCGAATTACTGCAACTGCAACCGGGTTATGCGGTGGTCAGCAGTGAGCCGATTGCCAGCAATGTTCCGTTAGTGCTGGTCGGGATCAAGGGCGAGCGGCGCTACACGAAGGTTGAGCAACTTTCCGGGAAAACCCTCGCGTTGCCAACCGGCAGTGCAGCAGGGGACGCGGTCAGTCAGATCAACCAGAAACTGGCGCTGCACAAACTGGCACCGATCAACATCGAATGGGTCGATCCGACGCTCGCCGTCGAAGATGTACTGGAAATGGTCCAGGGCGGGATCTTCCACCTGACCATCGTCGAGCAACCGATTGCCGAACGCTGGGGCAAGATCCTTCCCAAGCTGCGCTTTGATCGGCAGTTGATGATCAGCGAACCCGGCGAGGAGTACTGGTTTGTGCGCCGTGATGCGTCGATGCTGCGGGCGAGCATTGATCGCTTCCTGACGGGGTACAAGAAACCTTCGAACGAAGACGCGGCGTTTCTGCGCATCTATCGCCGTCTCTATCAAGTCCATTATCCATTGGCCAAGGCCGACCGCCAGCGTCTGGAGAAGCTGCGGCCAACCCTGCAGAAACATGCCGAAGCGCAAAACATGGACTGGCTGAACCTGGCCGCACTGGCGTTCAAGGAATCGGCCCTGCAACCCAATGCCCGCAGTGGCAGCGGCCCGACCGGGCTGATGCAAATCACCCCATCCGCGGCGCAACGGGTCGGCGTGAATAACATCCAGAATCTCGATGCGAACGTGCAGGCCGGGGCCAAGTACCTGGCAATGATCCGTCGCAAGTTTTTCAGCAGTCCCAAGCTCAATGAGCGCGAACGCATGGCCTTCACGCTGGCGGCCTACAACATCGGCCCGGAGCGGGTGCAAGGCATGCGTGCCGAAGCGCGGCGGCGGGGGCTGAATCCCAATCAGTGGTTTTTCCAGGTCGAGCGCATTGCCATGGAGCAGGTGGGAATGGGCGCCGTCAGCTATGTTAATAGCGTGAACAAGTATTACTTGGCGTTCGACCGGGAGCGAGAGTCGTTGGAGCCCCGGGGACAGAAAGTTGTCTCACGCAAATGATCAAATAAATTGATTGTTATGGCGCATTATTTGCGCTTTTAACATAAAATTAACTGATTAATATAGCGGCCAACCAACACACACTTCTCGCAAAACAAGGAATACACAATGAGCACTCTGATCAACAAGGTACTGTTTACCCGCGCCGGTTACGGCCTGACCATTCTGCGCATTGCGGTCGGCGTGATCTTCGCCGCTCACGGTGCGCAGAAACTCTTCGGCATGTTCGGTGGCTACGGTCTGGCCGGCACCGCGCAGTACATGGAAAGCATCGGTCTGACCCCGGGCTATCTGATGGCCACACTGGCCGGTGGTACCGAGTTCTTCGCCGGTCTGGCCTTGATCATCGGCCTGCTGGTTCGCCCGGCGGCATTGGGTCTGACCTTCCTGTCGCTGGTGGCGATCTTCACCGTGCACATCAGCAACGGTCTGTTCATGGCCAACAACGGTTACGAGTTCGCCCTGGCACTGCTCGGTGGCAGCCTCGCGGTATTGATCGAAGGTGCCGGCAAGCTCTCGGTGGACCGCGCCATCGCCGGTTGACCGCTCTGGCTCAAGCAAAAGGCCCGCATTGTGCGGGCCTTTTTGTTGTGGCCGATTCTTGACACTGATCGGTCACGTTCTCTAGGATGTTGCTCATGCGCCGATTTAAACAGCTACTTGCGGGGCGCCAGGTGACTTCAACAGTTGCCGTCAGAAGCCGGAACAGGGCTTCGAAATACCGCTAAAGCGCTGGTTCGGTGTTGCCTCTCACCTGCCATGCAGACTTTTTGAGGCTGAGACACGACACGATGAATGCACTACGCCCTCCAGCACGTCCCGCGCCGATCACGGCACATATCACCCAGCGCAATCCAAAAATCCTCCTTGGCGGTAAACATCAGCCGACGCTGTTGCGTTATCTCGATGGCTGGCCACGGCGCAGCGGCGGTACTGCCGCGTTTCTGATCCAGTTTGTTGAAGACGGTGAGTCGCTGGCGCGTTTTGCCAGTGACAGTTTCGATCTGGCCGTGATTCAGGCGCCCAGCCAAGAAGACGCCCCGCAAATGATCAAGCAACTGATCCGCGTCGCGCGGCAGGGATTGATCACTCGTCGCTGATCCCGATTACGGATAATCGATCGCCACGATGTACACGAATTGCTCGCCGGTCGGCGTCTGCACGCGCACTTCGGCATCCAGCGCCTTGCCGATCAAGGCGCGCGCCAGAGGTGAATCGATGCTGATCAGGCCCAGCTTCAGATCCAGTTCATCCGGGCCGACGATGCGGTAGCGCGACTGCTTGCCTTCCTCGTTTTCGATGGTCACCCACGCGCCGAAGTAAATCTTGTTCGGATCGCTGGGTTTTTCGCTGACAACCTTGAGCGCTTCCAGGCGTTTGGTGAGAAAGCGCACGCGACTGTCGATTTCGCGCAGCATCTTTTTGCCGTAGGTGTACTCGGCGTTCTCCGACCGATCACCCTGCGCCGCCGCCTCGCTTACCGATTGCGTCACCTGCGGACGGCGCACATGCCACAGCTCATGGAATTCGGCGCGCATCCGCGCTTCACCTTCTGGGGTGATCAGCGCGGTGCCGGCGGTGCGGGGAGGGCGATAACGGCTCATGGCAACTTCTTGTGAGAGAGACGGCTGGAGTCTATCAACCCTCGCGCAACACTGTCAGCGGACTTGCATTGAGCGCCCTGCGCGTGCCGAACACGCCGGCGCCGCCAATCAGCGCTGCGCCAATCAGTGGCAGCACCAGCAGCCAAGGATGCGGGTGCCACGGCAGATCGAATGCGTAGCGATACAGCACCAGACTTACCACTTCCGAACCAATGGCCGCGAGCAAACCGCTGACCGCGCCAAGCAGGCCGAACTCGATGCGCCGTGCCTTGATCAGCAATTGCCGCTCCGCCCCCAGCGCACGCAAGAGCGCGCCTTGGCGAATGCGCTCATCCAGCGTCGCCTGCAATCCGGAAAACAACACGGCCATCCCCGCCGCCAAAACAAACAACAACACATATTCCACGGCCAGGGTGACCTGGGCGAGGATGCTACGCAGCTGTTCAAGCAGGGCTTCGACTTGAAGGATGGTCACAGCCGGGAAGGTGCGCGACAGTTCGACTATCTGCTGGTCGTGTCCGGGGGCCAGATAGAAGCTGGTCAGGTAGGTAGCCGGCAGATCCTTCAGTGTGCCGGGCTGGAAGATCATGAAGAAGTTCGGCTGGAAGTTGTCCCAGTTGATCTCTCGCAGGCTGGTGACCTTCGCTTCACGATTGACTCCACCGACGTTGAACACCATGTGATCGCCGAGTTTGAGTTTGAGGCTCTCGGCGACTTTGCCTTCCACCGACACGCCCGGTACTTCGTCCGACGGTTGCGAGCTCCACCATGAGCCGGCAGTCAGTTTATTGCCAGCGGGCAAGTCAGCGGCCCAAGTCAGGCTCAGATCCCGTTGAACTGCGCGATCCCCTGCCGAATCCTTACTGACGATTTGCTGTACGGGGTCGCCGTTGATGCTGATCAACCGGCCCGGCACTACCGGGTACAACGGCGCCGCTTGCGCCGAGACTTTGATCAGGTGATCCGTAAAGGCCTGTTTGTCCGCGGGCAGGATGTTCAGAGCGAAGTAGTTCGGTGCGTTTTTCGGCAATTGGTTCTGCCAGGTGTCGAGCAGTTCGCCACGCAACAGCGCGATCAATGCCATGGACAGCAGGATCAGACCGAACGCCAACGCTTGGCCGGCAGCCGCCAACGGATGGCGCAACAATTGGCCGAGGCCAAGACGCCACGGCAAGGAAGCCCGGGCCAACAGGCGGCGCAAGCTGTTCAGCAGCAACAGCAGCAATCCACCAAGAATGACTGCCGCCACGACACCGCCGCCCAGCAGGGCAAACGTCAGCAGCAGATCCAGACTCAGACGCCACATGATCAGGCCGAGCGCGCCCAATGCGGCACCGTAAACCATCCAGGTGCTCGACGGGATTGGCAGCATGTCGCGGCGCAATACTCGCAGCGGCGGCACTCGACCCAGCGCGGCAAGTGGCGGCAGGGCGAACCCTGCCAGCGCTACCAGTCCGGTGCCGATCCCGGCGATCGCTGGAAACAGACCGCCCGGTGGCACATCACTCGGCAGCAGGTCGTTCAGCAATGCAAACAAACCCAGTTGCGCCAGCCAGCCCAGCAAGGCACCGCTGAGGCTGGCGAGCAATCCGAGGACAGTCAGCTGCAAACTGAACAGCACCATGGTTTCCCGGCGTGACAAACCGAGGCAGCGCAGCAAAGCGCTGGCATCGAAGCGGCGGCTGGCGAAGCGGTTTGCCGAAAGCGCGACCGCGACCCCGGCCAACAACACCGCGACCAGACTGGCCATGTTCAGATAGCGCTCGGCTTTGCCCAGCGCCCCGCCAATCTGCCGGTTGCCATCGCGCGCATCTTGAATTCGCTGATTCGCCGCGAGTCCGGGTTTGATCAACTGCCGATAGGTTTCCAGCGCTTGCGGTTCGCCGCGCCACAGTTCGCGATAGCTCACCCGGCTGCCGGGCTGCACCACGCCGGTCGCGACGAGGTCGTCGAGGTTGATCATCACTCGGGGAGTGAGGCTATAAAAGTTGCCGGCGCGATCCGGTTCATAGGTCAGCACCCGTGTCAGCTTCAACGTCTTCATGCCGACATCGATGCTGTCGCCGATCTTCAGATCCAGCGCAGTCAGCAGACGTGCCTCGACCCAGGCTTCACCGGGTTGTGGTTCGCCGCCGGGCTCCTCAGTGGCGAATGGCGCCGGAGCGCTCTTCAGTTCGCCACGCAATGGGTAGGCGCGATCGACCGCTTTGATACTCGACAACTGAATGGCGTTGTCGGTGGCGATGACGCTGGAAAATTCCACCACTTGCGCGTGGTTCAGGCGCAACTCGGTACCGCTCCTGATCTGTTCCTCTCGGGCCGGCGAACTGCCTTCCAGAACCAGATCGGCGCCAAGAAACTCAGTGGCGCGCAACATCATCGCGCCGTTGAGGCGGGCCCCGAAATAACCGATGGCGGTACTCGCCGCCACCGCTACCACCAGAGCGAAGAACAACACCCGCAATTCTCCGGCGCGGGCATCGCGCATGAGTTGGCGAATGGCGAGACTGAACAGACGCAACAGCGGCAGGCGTGCCATCAAGGCTCCAGAGGGGCGACCAACAGCCCGGCTTCAAGACGGATCAGGCGCCGGCAGCGATGCGCCAGGCGTTCGTCGTGGGTCACCAGCACCAGAGTGGTGCCGCGTTCCTTGTTCAATTCGAACAGCAGGTCGCTGATGCGCTCGCCGGTGTGGCTGTCGAGGTTGCCGGTGGGTTCGTCGGCGAACAGCACGTCAGGCTCGGCGGCAAACGCCCGGGCAATCGCCACGCGTTGTTGCTCGCCACCGGAGAGCTGGCGCGGTGAATGCGTCAGACGCTGGCCGAGGCCAACCCGCTTAAGCAACTCGGTGGCGCGCTCGCGGGCGTCTTTGCGGCCATCGAGTTCCAGCGGCAGCATGACGTTTTCCAGCGCGTTGAGACTGTCGAGCAACTGGAACGATTGAAAAACGAAACCCACATGCTCGGCGCGGATGCGCGCGCGCTGGTCTTCATCGAGATTGCTTAACGCCTGGCCGGCGAGAATGACTTCGCCGCTGCTAGGCAAATCGAGTCCGGCGAGCAGGCCGAGGAGGGTGGATTTGCCGGAACCGGACGCGCCGACGATGGCCAGGCTGTCGCCCTTGTTCAGTTCCAGGCTGAGTTCGTGCAGGATAGTCAGTTCACCTTCCGCGCTGGGAACCACTTTGCTGAGGTTCTTCGCGGTGAGAATGCTTGCGCCCATGGAGAATCCGATGCGTGTGTGGTTTTTGAGTGCTGGCCTGGCCTTGATGTGCATGGCCCAGAACGCAGCGGCGGGTACTGTCCTGATCGTTGGCGATAGTATCAGCGCCGGTTTCGGACTGGATACCCGCTTGGGATGGGTATCGTTGCTTGAGCAACGGCTCAAACAGGAGGGTTTCGACGACAAAGTAGTGAATGCCTCCATCAGCGGCGACACCAGTGCCGGAGGCCAGGCGCGCCTGCCAGCGCTGCTTGCAGAGCATAAGCCTGAGCTGGTGATTCTCGAGTTGGGAGGCAATGACGGCTTGCGCGGAATGCCGCCAACGCAATTGCAACAAAATCTTGCCTCGATGATCGACAGCTCTCGCCAAAGCGGCGCCAAGGTGCTGTTGCTCGGTATGCAATTGCCGCCTAACTACGGTAAGCGCTACACCGATGCCTTCGCCGAGGTCTACGGCAATCTCGCCGAGGATAAAAAGATCCCGCTGGTGCCGTTTTTTCTCGACGGTGTAGGCGGTCATCCAGACCTGATGCAGGCCGATGGTCTGCACCCGGCGGCCGGGGCTCAGGGCAAGTTGCTGGAAAATGTCTGGCCTACGCTAAAACCCCTGTTATGAGGCTTTTCTAGCGGCAGGCTTTCGGCTAATGTGGCGCCCCCTTATTTGGAGCCCCCAATGCCGCGTTCTGCCTGGTCCCTGTTTGCCTACCAACTGATCGAGCCTGACGAGCAGTTGGATCTGTTCGCCTGCCAGGAAGTGCGGGTGCATCTGGTGACCCGTCAACTCGAATTGGGCGGCTCGGCCGATCGCACCCTGTGCGGCAGCCTGCTGCCGGCACAGCCGCGCTGGTCGAGCGTGGATCGCCGGGTGTTCCAGGACCAGCGTCTGTGTTCGCTGTGCCGGGCAATCCTGGAGTCGCAGAAGCGCGGCACTTCGCCGATCTGGCCTGAGTTGCGCTTCGAGCTTTAAAGCCATTCAGGCCGCTTTGCACGGTCTATCGGCGCATCTCCCCGAATTCCCGAGGCGCGGTGTACAATCGCGCACTTATACCCTTGTTGATCATGCGAAGGATTTTCCGGATGTTGCCGCGCTTTCCTGCCGTCACCCGCTGCCTGTCACTTGCCGCCCTGTGTGTGGCCGGTCCCGTTGCTGCATTGGAGCTTCCCCTGCCACCTCCCGGTGAGGACATCATCGGCCAGGTGCAGGTGATCAAAGCCAAGTACGAAGACACTTTCGCCGATCTGGGCACAACCTACGATCTGGGTTATTCGGAAATGGTTGCGGCCAACCCGGGCGTCGATGCCTGGTTGCCGGGCGCCGGTACCGAAATCGTCCTGCCGACGCGTTTCATTCTGCCGCCAGGCCCGCGTGAAGGCATCGTCATCAACCTTGCCGAATACCGTCTCTACTACTTCCCGAAAGGCCGGAACGTGGTGTACACCTTCCCGCTGGGTATCGGTCGTGAGGGCTGGGGTTCGCCCATCGCGCACACCTCGATCACGGCGAAGACGCCGAACCCTACCTGGACGCCTCCAGCGTCGATCAAGGCCGAACACGCCGCTGATGGTGATCCGCTGCCAAACGTGGTGCCGGCAGGTCCAGACAATCCTCTGGGGCCGTTCAAGTTCACCCTGGGTACTCCGGGCTACCTGATTCACGGTTCGAACAAGAAGTTTGGTATCGGTATGCGCACCAGCCATGGCTGTTTCCGCATGTTCAACAACAACGTGCTGGAGATGGCCGGCATGGTTCCGGTCGGTACCTCGGTGCGTATCATCAACGATGCGTACAAGTTCGGTCGCAGTGGCGGCAAGGTCTATCTGGAAGCGCACACGCCGATCGACGACAAGGGCAACCCGTCGGTGGTCGACAAGCACACTGCGGTGATCAACGCGATGCTCAAGCGTGAAGACGTCACCAACAACCTGCGCATGAACTGGGATGTGGTGCGTGATGTGGTCGCGGCCGAAGACGGCCTGCCGACGGAAATCGGTACGCCGAGTACTTCGGCACCGATTGTTTCGACTGCGCCGATCGACCTGCAACAGTAAGCTGAAAAACAAAACCCGCCGATGTCAGCATCGGCGGGTTTTTTTATGCCCGGACAAAAGCGTCGGGCACAAAAAAGCCGACCCAAAAAATGGGTCGGCTTGATAACAATCCCGAGGGATTATTACTTGCGGCTAGCTTTGTCCAGCATGCGCAGAGCACGCTCGTTAGCTTCGTCAGCAGTCTGTTGTGCTTTTTGAGCAGCAGCCAGAGCTTCATCAGCTTTACGGTAAGCTTCGTCTGCACGAGCCTGGGAGCGAGCAGCTGCGTCTTCAGTAGCGGTCAGACGTGCTTCGGTTTCTTTCGATGCGCTGCTGCAACCGGTAGCCAGAACTGCGGCCAGAGCCAGAGCAGAGAATTTCAGAACGTTGTTCATCGTGTTCCCCTTCAAGGACTTTCAATTAAGTGGCTGTCTCCTCCGATTGAGGAAATAGCCGGCGTACATACTACCCATTACTTGTAGTAAGTAAACTGACGTAAGGCAAGAAGCAAAAAAAATTGTAGGCGTTGATTCTTTTTCGAGCAACTTTTAACTGAGCTGTTTAAAAAGTATCCAGCTGCAAGCCCCGCGCATAGCGAGTTATTGAGAAAAAGTTCCCGGTGTCTCGTGCTGTATTGCAGGTAGTGGCTAAAGTCTGTCTATATGACTTCGTCCATACTTTTGTTCCGGATTTGTGTGCTGCTTCGCTTATCTTTGTCCATGTTGAGGTGACTTTAAAAAAGGTCGCACGTCTTAAGTCTCAACATCCGGCAATGTTCAGGTAGTCGGCCGGGGAGATCTTCTCCCCCAGCCACCCTGCGTCCATCGGAGCAACCCCGGTCTTTGAGCGTGATGACGAGCGCACCTTGAGCAATTTCGCCAATGGTGCCTACTATTTATTACGTGCTCGGTTGTGCGAGATCGGTGTGTCTCTTCTCGGTGTCCGACAGGCACGGGGTGGCGTAGATGTTCCTTCGCCGGAAAAACATCGGTAAGGTAGGGGTCAGAATTCAAGACCCGCGAGGAGTAGTGATGAGCGAGGCGTTGTCCATCCACCATGACCAGGCTGGTCATCAGTTCGAGACCAATGTGGACGGTCATCGTGCCTACCTGACCTATATGGATCTGGGGAAACAGACCCTGGATATCTATCGTACGTTTGTGCCCAACGCCCTGCGCGGCCGTGGCATTGCCGCAGCGCTGACCGAAAGCGCGCTGCAATACGCCGAAGAAATGGGCTACACGGTGATTCCATCGTGCTCCTACGTCGAGCGCTACATGGAGCGTCATCAGCGTCGCGCCGCGAAGATCTGAGCCATACGCCACACACAAAAACGCCGGGCAATGCCCGGCGTTTTTTTATGCCCGTAAACCGCGTATCAACTGCGCTGGCGTTTTGGCAGAACATCCTTGAGCTTGGCATGCATGCTGCGCAAGGTGTTTTCGGTGGCGGACCAGTCAATGCAAGCATCGGTGATCGACACGCCGTATTGCAGATCGGCGAGGTCTTTTGGAATCGCCTGGCAGCCCCAGTTCAAGTGGCTCTCGACCATCAGGCCGATGATCGACTGGTTGCCTTCGAGGATCTGGTTGGCGACGTTCTCCATCACCAGCGGTTGCAGGGCCGGGTCCTTGTTGGAGTTGGCGTGGCTGCAATCGACCATGATGTTCGGCTTGATCTTCGCCTTGTTCAACGCCTGCTCGCACAGGGCAACGCTGACCGAATCGTAGTTCGGCTTGCCATTGCCACCGCGCAGCACTACGTGACCGTAGGCGTTGCCTTTGGTGGTGACGATCGACACGCCACCTTCCTGGTTGATGCCGAGGAAACGGTGCGGGCTGGAAACCGACTGCAAGGCGTTGATCGCCACAGTCAGACCGCCATCGGTGCCGTTCTTGAAACCGACTGCCGAGGACAGGCCGGAAGCCATCTCACGGTGAGTCTGGGATTCTGTGGTACGCGCGCCGATGGCCGACCAGCTGATCAGGTCCTGCAGATACTGCGGGGAAATCGGGTCCAGGGCTTCGGTGGCAGTCGGCAGGCCTTTTTCGGCCAGGTCCAGCAGCAACTGGCGACCGATGTGCAGACCGTCCTGAATTTTGAAAGAGTCGTCCAGATACGGATCGTTGATCAGACCTTTCCAGCCGACAGTGGTGCGCGGCTTTTCGAAATACACGCGCATGACCAGATACAAGGTATCGGAGACTTCCGCAGCCAGCACCTTCAGGCGCTCGGCGTATTCGTGGGCAGCCTTGATGTCGTGGATCGAGCACGGACCGATCACTACGAACAGACGGTGGTCGGTGCCATCAAGAATGTTGCGAATGACTTCGCGGCCCTTGGTGACGGTGCGCAGGGCAGCTTCGCTCAGAGGGATATCACGCTTGAGCTGATCGGGAGTGATCAGGGTCTCGTTAGAGGCGACGTTTAGGTCGTTGATCGGTAAATCAGCCATCGTTTACTCGTCAGGTCACGGGTGCCGGCCGCCAGCGATCCCCGCGCGGCGGAGCACAGCAGATTTAAGCGCGTCGGGGGAACGGAACCTTAGCGCGTCAGGCGCTGCTCGACAATGGGCAAACGCCGCTTTAATCCAGCACTGGCTGGGCAAAAGCCTTGCGAACGCTGTCCTGGGAGAACTCGTCGGCGTGCTGTTCGACCCATTGCAGGGCCAGCGCCTGAATATTCTGCAGGTCATCGTGGGTGTCGTTCATGCGGCAGTAGCGTTCGATCTGACACACCTGCTCACCCATTCGCGCGCTGAACAGCGTTTGTTCGTCGGTGAAGGCGATGCCCAGCAGATAGCCTTTTTTGCGGCGCAAACACCACGCCACGTACCCTGGAAAACAGATGTCGGCATTGAGCGTCGGCATGCGCACTTGCAGGGCCGTACCGTGGCGCCAGGCACGGTGATAATTGCAAGCGATCCCGCCGAGGCTGATAGTGTGCAGCTGTTGCCTGGAAATACACTCAGGCTTGAGTAAGGTTAATTCAACCGGCACTTCGTCCGGATGAGGAATGAAACGTCCCATGAGCACAGACTCCCTGTGTCGGCCATTTGACATTGTTTCCCCCAGTATAGTGGTCGAATCCGAACTGACCGATTTCGACGCCGACCAGCGGCTGCTGGCAATGAGTGGCGTTTCTCTGGTGATTTTCACCAGCGTCGGCTGCGCCAGTTGCCGCTATGCCCGTGAGGTATTGCCCGGTTTTGACTTGGCGGTGGATCGGCTGTGCTGGATAGACGCCAGTGACAACGGCGGGCTGGTGGAGCGTTACCAGGTCTTTCATTTGCCGGCGCTGTTTGTGGTGCGCGACGGTGAGTTCTTTGGGGCATTGCATACGCGCCTTACGGCCGAAGAGCTGAACGCGTCGCTGGCGCAGGCGCTGGGTCGAATTGCAGAGGAGTTGCCATAAATGGGGGCAATCAACAAACCGGTAGTGGGGATCATCGGTACTGGCGCCATCGGCGGGTTCTACGGATTGATGCTGGCACGAGCCGGATTCGATGTGCACTTTCTGTTGCGCAGTGAGTTTTCGGCTGTGGCCGAGCGCGGCTTGCAGGTGGACAGCGCGGTGCACGGCAAGCTGACGCTGAATCCGGTGCAGGCCTATTCTGCTGCTGAAGACATGCCCAAGTGCGACTGGCTGCTGGTCGGTGCCAAGACCACCAGTTCGGCAGGCCTTGCTCCGGCGATCATTCAAGCGGCCAAGCCCGATGCGAAAGTGCTGGTGCTGCAAAATGGTCTGGACGTCGAGGACAGTTTGCGTGAGTTGTTGCCTGAGTCCCTGCATGTGTTGGGTGGTCTGTGCCTGGTCTGCGTGCATCGCGACGGGCCGGGGCAGATTACCCACCAAGCCCTCGGCGCAGTAAACGTCGGTTATCACAGCGGCCCGGCAGTCGATGACGCGGCGCGCATGGCGTTGGTCGAAGAAGGCGCCGGACTGTTCCGTGCCGCGGGTATCGACTCCCAGGCAATGCCCAATCTACATCAGGCACGCTGGCAGAAACTGGTCTGGAATATTCCCTACAACGGTCTCTCGGTGTTACTCGGCGCCAGCACTACGCCACTGATGGCCGACGACGACAGCCGCGCATTGATCCAGGCGCTTATGGCCGAAGTGGTGCTGGGCGCGCGGGCTTGCGGTCACGAGATCCCGCCCGGTTATGCCGAGTACCTGTTCATGATGACCGAGAAAATGCCCGACTACTGGCCGAGCATGTACCACGACTTTTTGCATAAGCGACCGCTGGAGCTGGAGGCGATTTATGCCCGACCACTGGTGGCGGCGAGAGCGGCAGGCTGTGAGCTGCCGCGCATCGAGGCGCTGTATCGCAATTTGAGTTTTATCGACCGACGTAACGTTTAAGTCGGTTTTTTGTTGTGGGGGCGGGGGAAGGCATGGCCAAGAACATCGATGACAAACTGGTGCTGGCGATTTCGTCGCGCGCCTTGTTCGACCTGAGCGAGAGCCACAAGGTCTACCTGTCGAGCGGCGTCGAAGCCTACCGGCAATACCAGATCGAGCACGAAGACGAGATCCTCGCGCCCGGTGACGCCTTTCCACTGGTGGAAAAACTCTTGAGCCTGAACAGTCGCCTCGGCCGCGCGCGGGTCGAGGTGATTCTGGTGTCACGCAACAGCGCCGACACCGGGTTGCGCGTGTTCAATTCGATTCATCATTACGGCCTGGCGATTTCCCGCGCGGCGTTTGTCGGCGGGCGCAGTCCTTATCCCTATCTGAAGGCGTTTGGTTGCGACCTGTTTCTCTCCACCCATGCCGAGGACGTTCGCGCGGCGCTGGATGCCGGCTTCGCCGCCGCGACCATTTTGTCCGGGGGCGCCAGCCGTGCGGCCAGCGACGAACTGCGCATCGCCTTCGACGGTGACGCGGTGATTTTTTCCGACGAGTCGGAGCGCGTCTATCAGTCAGGCGGGTTGGAAGCGTTCCAGGCCAAGGAGCGCGAATCGGCGCGTGAGCCATTGCGCGGTGGGCCATTCAAGGGCTTCCTGGCGGCGCTCAATCTGCTGCAACGCGAATTCCCCGACGATGACTGCCCGATCCGTACCGCGCTGGTGACCGCTCGTTCGGCTCCGGCCCATGAGCGAGTCATCCGCACGCTGCGCGAGTGGGACATTCGTCTCGATGAATCCCTGTTTCTCGGCGGCCTGACCAAATCGGCGTTTCTCGAAGCGTTTGCCGCCGACGTGTTCTTTGACGATCAGGCCGGCCACTGCGAGCTTGCCCGCGAAGTGGTTGCAACCGGCCATGTGCCACACGGCATCAGCAACGAACCATCGATCTAAAGGCCCTGTGCTTCAAGACGTTGCGTCACACGTCGTACTCGCCAAGGCACTGCTAAGCTGAATCAAATGTCCGCCATGTTGGCTTGCGAGGAGGTCATATGATTCGTTCGATGCTGTATGCCACTGACCTCGGTCTGTACGCGCCGTTTGTGATGCAGCATGCCCTGGCCTTGGCGCGAACGTTCGATGCCGACTTATATGTAGTGCATGCGGTGGAACCGATGGGGCTGTTTGCCGAATCTGTGTTGCAGAGTTATCTCGACGAGCAGGCGTTGAACGAATTCCACAGCCAGGGTCTGAAAACAGTCATCGCCAATATCGAGCAACGGGTGCTCGACAGTTTTCGTGAAGAGCTGGGCGAGGAGGGCGAGCAGGATCTGCAGCGGATTTGCGCGGTACGCGTGCTACAGGGCGATCCTTCGCAGGTGATTCTCGACCAGGCGCAGAAACTCTCTGTCGATTTGCTGATCGTAGGAAGTCACAGCCACGGGGTAGGCGCGGAAACACCCTTGGGGCGCACGGCGGCGCGGGTACTGCAATTGGCCAAGGTGCCGGTTTATCTGGTGCCGCTGGTGGAGCGTCGGCGCCGGGAGGATCGCTGAGGCAGGAATAATGGCGCTTTGACAAAAAAGTTCTAGATTTATTCTTCAAACCATTAATATAGTTATATACCGTCGCTGATGCCCGTGGCGTCTACCTGCTTTGAGGGATACATATGAAGCTTCAACAATTGCGCTACATCTGGGAAGTGGCGCACCACGACCTCAACGTTTCCGCTACAGCCCAAAGCCTTTACACCTCGCAACCGGGCATCAGTAAACAAATCCGTCTGTTGGAAGATGAACTCGGCGTTGAAGTGTTTGCCCGCAGTGGCAAGCACCTGACCCGCGTCACGCCCGCCGGCGAGCGCATCATCACCACTGCCGGCGAGATTCTGCGCAAGGTCGAAAGCATCAAGCAGATCGCCCAGGAATTCTCCAACGAGAAGAAAGGTACGCTGTCGATCGCCACGACTCACACCCAGGCGCGTTATGCGTTGCCGCCGGTGATCAGCAATTTCATCAAGCAATACCCTGACGTGGCGCTGCACATGCACCAGGGTTCGCCGATGCAGATCGCCGAAATGGCCGCTGACGGCACCGTCGATTTCGCCATCGCCACCGAAGCGCTTGAGCTGTTCGGCGATCTGGTGATGATGCCATGCTACCGCTGGAACCGCTGCGTGGTTGTGCCCCAGGGCCACCCGCTGACCAAGCTGCCGAAGCTGACCCTCGAAGCACTGGCCGAATACCCGATCGTGACTTACGTGTTCGGTTTCACCGGCCGCTCGAAACTCGACGAAGCATTCAGCCACCGTGGCCTGACGCCGAAAGTGGTGTTCACCGCTGCCGACGCCGACGTGATCAAAACCTATGTGCGCTTGGGTCTGGGTGTGGGCATCGTGGCGAAAATGGCCGTCGATACCAAACTCGACAACGATCTGGTGGTACTGGATGCCAGCGAGCTGTTCGAATCGAGCATCACCAAGATCGGTTTCCGTCGTGGCACCTTCCTGCGTGGTTTCATGTGCGACTTCATTGAGAAGTTCGCGCCGCACCTGACCCGCGAAGTGATGGCCAAAGCCATTCAGTGCCACAACAAGCAAGAGCTGGAAGAACTGTTCGACGGCGTCGAACTGCCAGTCCACTAAGTCCCTGCTTCAGAGCACCTCGGTGACAGCAAACTGTTGCCGGGTGCCCGCCACCAGAATCTCCACCTCATCACCTTCGAACTTGCCCAGCAGACTTTTGCCCAGCGGCGAGCGCGGGGTGATGACGGTAATCGGCTGGCCGACCACGTCGACCTTCAGGCCCGCCGCATCCGGCGCCAGAAACAGCCATTGCTCACGACCCTTTTCGTCTTCCAGACCGAGCAGGGCGCCGACCTCAATTCCACGGTTTTCGTCATAGGCACGCAGTGTCAGGTTCTGGCACAGCGCCAGCGACTGACGAATTTCCTCGACGCGTTTCGCTTGCCCGGCCGCCAGATACGACGCTTCCAGCCCAAGGGTGTCGTACTTGTTTTCGGCGATGTTCTCTTCGTGGGTCGCGGTTTCGTAAGCGGTTTGTGCCGCACGTTCGGCGATATCGAGGTCGATGCGCAATTTGTCGAGAATCAATTGGTGGACGCTGTGCTTGTTCATGATCAATCGCAGAATTGTAAAACGTTGGCGCGGCTCTTTTCGCTTGGCGCGGTTTGGTCCTGTTGCAGCCAGAACTGGCATTTCGGGTTCGACTGATTGCGGTTGCTGCTACGCGCCTGATCCAGACGATTCTGCTGCTCGTTCTTGCGCAGGTTTTCTTCGTACTGATCGAACAGAGGGCTCTGCGGCGGTATCTCTGGAACGGCTTGCACTGCTGGCGGATTGGCCAGTTGCTGCACCGCCTGGGCAACCGGCGCGAGTTGTTCGTTGAACATAAAACGCGAGAGTAGCCAGCATGTCAGCGCAATCGCGAGGAAGCCCAGCCACATGCCCAGGGCAATGCTGCCGGTCAAATGCAACGCGCTAAGCTGAACAGGCAGGGGGCGACGCGGGTTAGGACGGTAGGGCATGGCTGCCTCCTGGCGGATGGGTACGGGCAAGTGGCGATTGTCGCACGAAGATTAATCGCCGTCGGCTCTTCTGCACGACGTCATTTATGCGGACAATCGCTGCTTTTGCCAACGGGGAGTCTTGAATGCCGCCACTGAAAACCCGCTGGGATATTTTTTGCACTGTGGTCGACAACTATGGCGACATCGGCGTGACCTGGCGTCTGGCCCGGCAACTGGTGGCCGAGCATTCGCTGACGGTGCGGCTGTGGGTCGATGATCTGCGCGCGTTCGAGCGCATTTGTCCGGAAATCGACGTCAGCGCAGCGCAGCAATGGCAGCAGGGCGTCGAGGTACGCCACTGGCCGAACGAGTGGCTCCATGCTGACGCTGCCGACGTGGTGATTGCCGCGTTTGCCTGCCAACTGCCGAGTGCTTACATGGACGCCATGGCCGAGCGCGAGAAGCCGCCGCTATGGATGAACCTCGACTATCTGAGCGCCGAAGACTGGGTCACCGGCTGCCACGGCCTGCCGTCGGTGAAGTACAAATCGGTGCAGAAAATCTTCTTCTTTCCGGGCTTCCAGCCAGGCACCGGTGGGCTATTGCGTGAACGAGGATTGCTTGCACAGCGTCAGCAGTTTCAACAGGATGCCGCAGCGCAGCGACACTTCCTGCAAGGTCTGGGGATTGAACGCGCGCCTGACGCCCAGTTGATTTCCCTGTTTGCCTACGAGAACGCCGGGCTGGCCAGTTGGCTGGACGTGTTGGCAGCAGACGCCACACCGACTCAGTTGCTGGTGCCGGAAGGGCGGATTCTCGGCGACGTCGCGCGATGGCTCGGTGTTGAGACCCTCTCTGTCGGGGCGATCCATGTCCGTCAGGCGCTGACCGTGCAGGTGTTGCCGTTCGTCCGTCAGGATCAATACGATCATTTGCTCTGGTGCTGCGATTTCAACGCGGTGCGCGGCGAGGATTCGTTTGTCCGGGCGCAGTGGGCCGGTCGGCCGATGCTCTGGCACATCTATCAGCAGGACGAAGACATTCATCTGGACAAGCTCGATGCCTTCCTCGCGCTCTATACCAAGGGACTTTCGCCGGCTGCTGCCGAGGCGATGAACGGTCTGTGGCGCGCCTGGAGTGCCGGCCAGCCGATCGGCGAGCACTGGCTAGCGGCCCGCAAGCACTGGCCGGAACTGCAGGAAAATGCAGAAGCATGGTGTCTGGAACAGGGCTTGCAAGCCGATCTTGCCGCGGCGCTGGTACAGTTTTACCTAAATTGGATATGATACGCGGCCTAGATTTTTGTAAATCCCATCCAAATTCGGATATTCGCAATGAAAACTGGTAAAGAACTGAAACCCGGTACCGTGATCCGTCTCGAAAACGATCCTTGGCTGGTTCAGAAAGCTGAATTCACCAAGTCGGGCCGTAACAGCGCGATCATGAAGACCAAGCTGAAAAACCTGCTGACCGGTTACAAGACCGAGATCGTTTACAGCGCCGACGACAAACTGGACGACGTAATCCTCGACCGCAAAGAAGCGACCCTGTCCTTCATCAGCGGCGACACCTACACGTTCATGGACACCACTGACTACACCATGTACGAGCTGAACGCTGAAGACATCGAAGCTGTTCTGCCTTTCGTTGAAGAAGGCATGACCGATGTTTGCGAAGCGATCTTCTTCGAAGAGCGTCTGGTTTCCGTAGAGCTGCCGACCACCATCGTGCGCGTAGTTGACTACACCGAAGGTTCGGCTCGCGGCGACACTTCCGGCAAGGTCATGAAGCCAGCCAAGCTGAGCAACGGTACCGAGCTGCAAGTTGCTGACTTCATCGAAATCGGTGACAAGATCGAAATCGACACCCGCGAAGGCGGTTCCTACAAAGGCCGTGCCAAATAAGCACTGCTTTTTGCGGAAAGAAAAAGCCCGACCATTGAGTCGGGCTTTTTTGTGCCTGCGATTTTTTGCTTTATTTACACGGTGACGTGCAGACGTACATCGACATTGCCACGGGTGGCGTTGGAGTACGGGCAGACCTGGTGGGCAGCGTCGACCAGGCTTTGCGCGTCGGCTTGTTCAAGACCAGGCAGGCTGATGTGCAGGTCGATGTCCAGACCGAAACCACCAGGGATCTGGCCGATACCAACGTGAGCGGTGATCGCCGCGTCGTCCGGGATTTTGCGCTTGGTCTGGCTGGCTACGAATTTCAGCGCGCCGATGAAGCAGGCCGAATAACCGGCCGCAAACAGTTGCTCAGGGTTGGTCGCTGCGCCGCCAGCACCACCGAGTTCTTTCGGGGTGGCGAGTTTGACGTCGAGGACGTTGTCACTGGAGATCGCACGACCGTCACGGCCGCCGGTGGAGGTTGCGATTGCGGTGTAGAGAGTTTGCATGGTGTGGGCCTCGTTTAGTGTCATTGATTGCGCTAACTGTTTGCGCGCTAAGTAAGTTCGAGGTGAATATAGTCCGCCAATATTTAGTGCGCAAGATAAATTTTTAAGGAAAGTGAAGGAGCGCGCCGAAGGGGAGGGGTTCAGCGCGCTGGATGTATTGATCTAGAGCGGTTGATGGGGCAAAAGCCGACGGCAAAAAATGTTCAGGTCGGGCGAAATCTCGGCAGACAACGAGATCCCTTGGGTTCTAGATAAGGCTGTCTTGCAGATGACTGCGCAGCACTTGCAGCTCAGCCTGCAGATTTTGCAGGCGCTCGAGGGTAAAGCCGCTGGCACCGAGAATGCATTGCGGAACGGTTTTGGCTTTTTCCTTGAGTGCTCGGCCTTTCGCAGTCAATTCAACAATCACCACGCGCTCATCCTCACGACTGCGGGTCCGGCTCAACAAGCCTTCACCTTCCAGACGTTTGAGCAACGGCGTTAGGGAGCCGGGATCAGTCAACAGTCGCGTGCTGATTTCTCCCACCGTCAAACCATCCTTCTCCCACAACACCATCATCGCCAGATACTGCGGATAGGTCAGGCCCAGCGCTTGCAAAAGCGGCTTGTAGACCTTGGTCAGCATCAGCGAAGTGGAATGCAATGCGAAGCAGGCCTGATTATCCAGCAACAGGTCTTCGCAGTGGTCTTGGGTGTTGCGTTCGGTGCTCATGTGTAAACCTTGATCAATGATGCTCATGAATCTAGCGCTCGAATCTTTAATGCGCCAGATAATTCTCTGAAACCTAGTGCCGGCCCAAGTCCCGTTGCAACGCCAGATCCCAGGGTGGCACCGGGCTGAAGCGGGTCTTGAGATACTCCAGCAATAAACGGCTGCGCGAGTGGGTCTGCTGCTCCATCCGCAAGGCGTAGATGCCGGTGGATTCGGGTCGTGGCAGGCCATTTTCACAAAACAGCGGCAACAATTCGCCGCGCAGCAGGTATTCGCTGGCCAACCAGGTTGGCAGGTGCGCGATGCCCAGCCCCGCCAAAGCACCGCACACCAGAGCCTCGGCGTTATTGGCGCTCATGCGGATGCGCGCCGGGCGGTGTAATTGCATCTGCCCGTCCTGTTCGAAACGCCACGCAAAGGGTGGGGCGAGACCGTCCCAATCCAGACCGTCATGTTCGCTCAACTGTGCAGGATGATTCGGTACACCGCGACGCTTGAGGTAGTCGGGACTGGCGCAAGCGATGCGCACCATGCTCGCCAACGGGGTGGCGACCAGTCGGGTATCGGCCATTTGTCCGGCACGCAGCACCAGATCGACTTTGCCCAGATTCGAGCCGTGCATGTCGACGAAACTGTCGATCAGGTGCAACTGCACGTCGAGCCCCGGATACAACACCAGAAAGTCGGCAATCACCGGTGCCAAGTGTCGGCGCCCGAATGCAGCCGGCGCATCGATGCGAATCAAACCTTCCGGCGCACTGCTCAGCGACACCGCTTCGGCGCGGGCCAGTTGCAGTTCGGCAACGATCCGCCGCGCCCGTTCGGCAAAGGCCAGACCTGCCGGCGTGGCGCGTACGGCATGCGTGCTGCGAATGAACAACTGGCTGCCCACCGCGCTTTCCAGGCTATCGATGCGCCGGGCAACCGCCGACGGCGTCAGCGGATGACGGCGTGAGGCGGCGGAAAAGCTGCCACTCTCCAGCACATCGAGAAACAGCCCGAGTTGATCGGTCAATTGGTTGGGATTCATGTCGGTTCAATGCTTGTGCGAATTCGGCATAGCCATTGTGCGTTGCTATGCGTTTCCCCGCCAGCCGAGACTGCGTAGGATGTTTCGCCTGACGTAAGAGGAATTCGACTGTGATGGAGTTTTTGTTGTACCTGCTGTTCGGCGCCGCCCTCGGCACGCTCGGTGGCATCTTCGGCATCGGCGGTGGCTTGATCGCGATTCCATTGCTCGGCGTCTGGTTTGGCCTTGATCAGCAGATCGCTCAAGGCACAGCGCTGGTGATGGTCGTGCCGAACGTGATGCTGGCGCTGTGGCGTTATCACCAGCGCAATCGCATCGAACTGCGTCATGCGTTGCCGCTGGCGGTGATGGGGTTCTGCTTCGCGTGGATCGGTTCGATCTGGGCCGTGGGCATCGATGCGCAAACCATGCGTATCGGTTTTGTCGCGTTCCTGGTCGCATTGTCCGCCTATAACTTGCTGAAGATGTTCGGCAAGCGCCCGGCGCCAACGTCCGAGATGCGTTATTCCTGGCCGTGGCTGGGTGTACTCGGCGCGGCGTCCGGGACCATGGGCGGTTTGTTTGGTGTCGGCGGGGCAGTCGTGGCGACGCCCGTACTCACCAGCCTGTTCGGTACTACTCAGGTGGTCGCCCAAGGCTTGTCGCTGGCGCTGGCACTGCCGAGCACAGGCGTGACGCTGGTGACCTACGCGGTGCACCACGAAGTGGACTGGATGATTGGTCTGCCGCTGGCCATTGGTGGACTGGCCAGCATCAGTTGGGGCGTGAAAGTTGCCCACGCGATGCCGGAAAAACTCCTGCGTGGGCTGTTCTGCGGGTTTCTGGTGCTGTGCGCAGTGATGCTTGCCTTTAAAGTTTGAAGCCTTCGACGATGTGCTCGGCGAGGCATTCAGTGATCGGCGACGGATTGTTCAAGTTGCGGATCAGCATGATGCTGGCCTCGGGCAACAGCGGCAGATCCTCGTTGGCTCCCAGAATGCGCATGTCCGGGGTGATCAGGCTTTCCAGTTGCGCGGTGATCGCCAGACCCGCGCTCACCACCGCCATCAGCGCCGACAGGCTGGTGCTGTTGTAAGCGATGCGATAATCGCGACCCATCGCGTCCAGCGCATTGCAGGCCCACAAGCGGCAGAAACAATCACTGTTGAACATCGCTAGCGGCAGCGGCGTCTGTTCATGGGCGCTGAAGTTTTGCGCCTCGGCCCAGACAAACCGTTCTTTGCGCAGTAACTGGCCGATCTCGTTGCCCGGCTCGCGGGTGACGATCGACAGATCAAGATCGGTTCGCTGCAACAACTGTTTGGTCGATTCGCAATGCACTTCGATCTGGATCAGCGGATAGAACTGCGCAAATCGCGACAGGATCCCCGGCAGAAAACGCATCACGTAATCATCCGGCGTGCCGATGCGCACGGTGCCGACCATGTGCGGCTCGCGCAGAGTGTTGAACACTTCGCTGTGCAGCTTGAGAATGCGCCGCGCGTAACCGAGCAGCACCTGGCCTTCGGCGGTCAGGCGAACCTGCCGGCCATCACGCTCGAACAACTGGCGCTGCAGCACGTCTTCTTCCAGACGTTTCATCTGCATGCTCACCGCCGATTGCGTGCGGTTGACCATCTCTCCAGCGCGGGTGAAACCGCCCTGATCGGCAATTGCGACAAAGGTGCGCAGTACATCGGTATCGATACTGGGGTAGGCCGACAATTGATGAATCTCCGTGATGCATGCCATCAGAAACATTCGTTGGATTGATCTTAGCGCCGGCGCGAGACTTGAGCCATCCACAACGGAGGTCAAGACGATGAAAGGTCAAAGAGAGTCTGTAGGCGAAGAAGCGTTTTCCGGCCATGGCCATATGGTTTCGGACCTGCTGCACAAGTTTAGCCGCTGGTACGAACTGCACCGTGAACGAGAGTTGCTTGCCAGTCTGAGCGACGAAGCGCTGAAAGACATCGGGGTCAGTCGTGCCGACGTCGAGCACGAGTCAGTGCGGCCGTTCTGGGACGATCCGATGCATAAATGATGAGGCCATCGCTACACAAACACTTCTGGACTGAGGTAGGTTGCGAGCAGACAAGGAGATGCTCATGCCCGCGACACTGTCCTTTTCCCTTAAACAGGCGCGACGTCTGGCGCTGGCTGCCCAAGGGTTCAACGGGCGCCAGCCGCCGACCGTCAAGGCGCCGCACGTCAACCGGCTGATCGAACGGCTGGGCCTGCTGCAAATCGATTCCGTCAATGCCGTGGTGCGCTCGCACTACCTGCCGCTGTTTTCCCGTCTGGGTTCCTATTCTTCTGACTTGCTCGACCAGGCCGCCTGGAGTTCGGGGCGTCGTCGTACGCTTTTTGAATACTGGGGGCATGAGGCGTCGTTACTACCGCTGTCGATGTATCCGTTGCTGGGTTGGCGCATGCAGCGGGCCAGGCAAGGTAAGGACATCTATCAGCAACTGGCGAAGTTTGGTCTTGAGCAGCAGGATGTCATTCGCCGGGTTCTGAATGCGGTCCAAGAGCGTGGGGCATTGGGCGCAGGCAGTTTGTCGACCCGTGAAGACAAGCCCGGACAGTGGTGGGACTGGAGTGCTGAAAAGCATGCGCTGGAATGGTTGTTCGCCGCGGGTGAAGTGACGGTGGCCGGGCGACGGGGCTTTGAGCGTTTGTATGATTTGCCGGAGCGGGTGATTCCTTCGGCGATCCTGCAGCAGCCTTTGCCTGGTGAGGCTGAGGCTCAGCGCGGGTTATTACTGCATGCGGCGCAGGCGCTGGGCGTAGGCACTGAAAAGGATCTGCGTGATTACTTTCGTCTGAATCCGGCTGATGCGCGTCCGCGTCTGGCCGAGCTGGTTGAGGCCGGACAATTGCAGTCCTGCGAAGTCGCTGATTGGCGGCAAATCGCCTATTGCCTGCCGGAGCCGAAAATCCCGCGCAAAGTGCCGGCCAGTGCGCTGTTGTCACCGTTCGATTCGTTGATCTGGGAGCGCAGCCGCACCGAGCGGTTGTTTGATTTTCGCTATCGCCTGGAGATCTACACGCCGCAGGACAAGCGGGTTTACGGCTATTACGTGTTGCCGTTTTTACACAATGAGCGGATAGCCGCACGGGTGGATCTGCGTGCCGAGCGGGCGGCGGGGCGGCTGGCGGTGCATGCGGTGCATGAAGAGGAATCAGGGCTGGATGAGGAGGGGATGCTGGCGCTGGCGGTGAATTTGCGGCGCATGGCGGACTGGCTGGGGTTGGAGAGGGTGCAGCTTAATTGCCAGCGCGAGAGTGCGGGGCGGTTGCGGGCGGCATTGGCTCAGATCGGCTGTGACTGATCTGACGCCATCGCGGGCAAGCCCGCTCCCACATTGGTTTTGTATACGACACAGAACCAATGTAGGAGCTGCCGAAGGCTGCGATCTTTTGACC
>NZ_JACSZV010000067.1 GCF_014472415.1 Pseudomonas sp. N40(2020) | reverse complement strand
TTTCCAAAGTCAAAAGATCGCAGCCTTCGGCAGCTCCTACAGGGTTTTTCGGTGTTTTGGAGATATAAAAAAGCCCCGGGACTCGCGTCGCCGGGGCTGTGCGTATCCGGGGATAACTCAGTGCCCGCCCAGATAGGCGTTACGCACCTCTTCATTCACCAACAACTCTTTCCCGGTGCCGGTCAAACGAATCTCGCCGTTGACCATCACATACGCCCGATCCGACAGCTTCAGCGCATGGTTGGCGTTCTGCTCGACGAGGAAAATCGTCATGCCGGTTTTCGCCAGTTCACGCAGGGTGGCGAAAATCTGCTTCACCACGATCGGCGCCAAACCCAGGCTCGGCTCATCGAGCAGCAACAGCTTCGGCCGGCTCATCAACGCCCGGGCGATGGCGAGCATTTGCTGCTCGCCGCCGGACATGGTCATCGCCCGCTGGTTACGCCGCTCCTCCAGCCGCGGGAACAGCGCGAACATCCGCTGCATATCCTCTTTGGCGTACTTGTCGCCAATCGGAATGGTGCCCATCAGCAGGTTTTCCTCGACGGTCATGTCGGGGAACACCCGCCGGCCTTCCGGCGACTGGGCGATGCCGTTGGACGCGATGTAGTGCGATGACTTGTGGGTAATGTCGACGCCTTGATAAAGGATCTGCCCACTCGCCGCCCGTGGCTGGCCGAAGATCGACATCAGCAACGTCGACTTGCCGGCACCGTTGGAGCCGATCAGGCTGACGGTTTCGCCTTCGTTGATCTCCAGCGAAACACCCTTGAGGGCCTGGATCGGGCCGTAGAACACGTCCAGGTTTTTGAGTTCGAGGATCGGTTGGCTCATACCAGCTCCTCTTCGTCAGCGCCCAGGTAGGCGGCGATCACTTTCGGATCGTTACGGATGGCTTCAGGGCCCCCTTCGGCGATAACGATGCCGTGGTCCAGCACCACGATGTGGTCGGAAATGCTCATTACCATGCCCATGTCGTGTTCGATCAGCACCACGGTCAGATCATGCTCATCGCGCAGCAGCCGGATCATCGCGCTCAGCGCTTCGGTTTCCTGAGGGTTGAGGCCGGCGGCCGGTTCGTCGAGGCAGATGATCTGCGGCCGCGTGCACATGGCCCGGGCAATCTCCAGACGGCGTTGCTGGCCGTAGGAGAGTTCACCGGCCAGACGGTTGGCGCAGTCCACCAGATCGACCACTTCCAGCCAGTAGAACGCGCAATCCAGCGCGTCGCTTTCAGCCTTGCGGTAGCCCTTGGTGTTGAGGATGCCGGCGAGCATGTTGCGGTTGACCCACATGTGCTGGGCCACCAGCAGGTTTTCCAGCACGGACATTTCCTTGAACAGGCGAATGTTCTGGAAAGTCCGGGCCAGGCCTGCACGGTTCACCAAGTGAGTACCGCCGAACATCTTGTAGTACAGGCGACTGAGGAAGCTTTTCGGCGAAACGAAATCGGTCGGTTTGAACGACTCGCCCAGCAACTGGATGACGTTGGTCTGCTGGCCGCGCACGTTGAGTTCGATCTTGCCGCCGGAGGCCTTGTAGAAGCCGGTCAGGCAGTTGAACACCGTGGTCTTGCCGGCACCGTTGGGGCCGATCAGGGCGAAGATCGAGTTGCGTTTGACCTTCAGGCTGACATCGCTCAACGCCTTGATGCCGCCGAAATGCATCATCAGTTTTTCAACAGAGAGTACGACTTCACTCATGGCGCAGTCCTCTCATAGTGAATGGCACCTTTGCGTGGTTTGACCCCGGTACGGCTGATGCGAATCAGCCCGCGTGGTCGCCAGATCATCATCAACACCATCAGGATGCCGAACAGCAGCACGCGATATTCAGCGAAGCCACGCAGCAGTTCCGGGGCGACGGTCAATACGAACGCTGCGATTACCACACCGATGGTCGAGCCCATGCCGCCGAGCACGACGATGGCGAGGATCAGCGCCGACTCGAAGAAGGTGAACGAGGTCGGGTTGACGAAGCCTTGATAAGTGGCGAAGAACACCCCGGCCAGACCGGCAGTCGAGGCACCGATGGTGAACGCCGAGAGTTTGACCAGTACGTGGTTCAGGCCCATCGAACGGCAAGCGATCTCGTCTTCACGCAACGCTTCCCAGGCACGGCCCACGGGCATCTTCACCAGACGATGCTTGATGTACAGCACGGCCAATACCACGAGGAACAACACTGCGTAGATGAAGTAGTACTTCACGTCCGGGTTGTAGGCGATGCCGAAGAACTCGTGAAACGGCACCCCGCCATCCTTCGCTCGTTTGCCGAACTCCAGACCGAAGAACGTCGGCAGCGGCGCCGGCATGCCGTTCGGGCCGCCGGTCAGGGACAGCCAGTTGTTGAGGACCAGGCGAATGATTTCACCAAAGCCCAGGGTCACGATCGCCAGGTAGTCGCCGTGCAGGCGCAGCACCGGAAAACCGAGGATGCAGCCGGCAAGACCGGCGGTGATCGCCGCCAACGGCAGCACCGTCCAGAAGCCCAGGCCGAGGTACTGATAACCGAGCGCCAGACCATAAGCACCGATGGCGTAGAACGCCACGTAGCCTAGGTCAAGCAGACCGGCCAGACCGACCACGATGTTCAGCCCCAGGCCCAGCAGCACGTAGATCAAGCCGAGGATGACCACGCCCAGCAGATAGGAATTGGAGACAAACGGCACCGCCACAGCAATCACAATCAACAGCGGGATGATCCAGCGCAGACTGGATTTGTGATCGCTCGGCAGCACATGCACACCGGAACCGGTGCTCTCGAATCCGTCGAGAATTTTCAGGCCCTTGGGCGTTTGCAGAAACAGGCTGAGGGCAAAGCGACCGATCATGACAATGCCGATAATCCACGCCACGCGGGTCGGCTCAAGATTGAAGCTGTAGCCTTCGAGCACGACGCCGACAATCGGGCCGAACACGATCAAGGCAATAAGGCCGGCAAGAATCGCCTCAACCAGACTTTTTTTGATATCGATGGGTTTTTGGGTGGTTGAAGACATCGCTTACACCTTCGACACAAGAGGACGGCCCAACAGGCCCTGCGGCCGGAAGACCAGAACAAGTACGAGCAGCGAGAAGCTGAACACGTCTTTGTAGTCGGAGTTGACCAGACCGGAGAACAGCGACTCGGAGATCCCGAGGATGATCCCGCCGAGCATCGCGCCGGGCAATGAACCGATCCCGCCAAGCACCGCTGCGGTGAACGCCTTGATGCCGATGATGAACCCGGCATAGAAGTCGAACGTGCCGTAGTTCATGGTGATCAGCACACCGGCCAGCGCCGCCATGGCCGCACCGATGATGAACACGTAGGAAATCACCCGGTCGGTGTTGATCCCCAGGATCGAAGCCATCTTGCGGTCTTGCTGAGTGGCGCGGCACATGCGGCCGAGCTTGGTGTACTTGATCACGTAGGTCAGCAGGCCCATGCCCACAAACGCCGCGATCAGAATGAACACCTTGGTGTAGGTCAGTTGCACGAAGCCAGTGCCGATCTCGACACGCCAGGCGCCGGTGAGCAACGTCGGAACCCCTTGTTGCTTCGCGCCTTGGGCAATCTGTGCATAGTTTTGCAGGATCAGCGAGATACCGATGGCGCTGATCAGCGGTGCGAGTCGGGTGGAGTTACGCAGGGGTTTGTAGGCAACACGCTCGATGACCCAGCCATACACTGCCGTGACGACGATGGTGAAGATCAGCGTGCCAAGCATCAGCAGCGGGAAGGATTCGATACCGAAGTACGCCAGCAGAGCCAGACTGATTGCCGCCAGGTAAGCGGAAATCATGTAAACCTCGCCGTGGGCGAAGTTGATCATGCCGATGATGCCGTAGACCATTGTGTAGCCGATGGCGATCAGGCCATAGACCGACCCGAGGGTCAGGCCGTTGACCAGTTGCTGCAGGAAAATACCATCCATAACGCAATCTCACGCAGTGAGAACCTGCACACCCTGAGGTGTGCGGTTCTTCTAAGGAAAATACAGATTTACGTCGGAGTAATGTCAAGCACGATCAGCCCTGACCTGCACCGCTCCCACAGGGGCTCGGTGGGGCTCAGGCGATCGCGTCAGCCCTTACTTCTGTTTTTCCAGCTGGTGATATTTGCCGTCCTTGTCCCACTGGTAAACCACGTAGTCGGAGACTTTCAGGTCGCCCTTGGAGTCCCAGGTCTTCTCGCCCATAACGGTCTTGACCGGGTTTTTCTTCAGCCAGGCAGCCGCTTCTTCGCCCTTGTTGGACTTGGCGCCATTGAAGGCGGCGGCCAGGGTCTGTACCGAGGCGTAGGCGTACAGGGTGTAGCCTTCAGGTTCGGTGCCGGCCTTGCGGAAGGCGTCTACCACGGTCTTGCTGTCTGGCAGCAGGCGTGGGTCGGCGCCGAAGGTCATCAGCACGCCATCGACGAATTGCGGGCCACCGGCGGTGGTCACCAGTTCGTCGGTCACAATGCCGTCGTCGGACATGAACTTGACGTCCTTCAGGCCTTGCTCACGCAGTTGGCGAACCAGCGGACCGGCTTCCGGGTGCAGACCGCCGAAGTACACGACATCGGCGCCGGCACCACGGATTTTGGTGACGATGGTGCTGAAGTCTTTTTCGCCACGGGTCAGGCCTTCGTACAGCACCGGAGTCACGCCGCGCTTGACCAGTTGGGCCTTGGTGGCATCAGCCAGACCCTGGCCGTAGGTGTCCTTGTCGTGCAGTACGACAACCTTTTTACCCTTGAGCACGTCGACGATGTAGTCGCCGGCGACGATGCCTTGCTGGTCGTCACGCCCGCACATGCGGAACATGGCGCTCAGCCCGCGCTCGGTCACTTGCGGGTTGGTGGAGCCCGGGGTGATGGCGATGATGCCGGCTTCGTCGTAGATCTCCGACGCTGGAATGGTCGAAGAGGAGCAGAAGTGACCGACCACGCCGGCGACTTTCTGGTTGGTGAGGTCCTTGGCGACCGTCACGGCCTGCTTCGGTTCGCAGGCGTCATCGCCCTTGACCAGTACGATTTTTTCCCCGTTGACGCCGCCAGCCGCGTTGACCGCATCGGCCGCCGCCTGTGCACCCTTCATGTACTGCTCGCCAAATGCCGCGTTGGCGCCCGTCATTGGACCCGCTACACCGATTTTCACATCAGCTTGAGCAAACGCAGAAACACCCAACGCAGTAGCCACTGCGAGGGCCAGAAAGCCTTTCTTGTAAAACGTCTGGGACATGAGGTGGTGCTCCAAGGTTTTTTTTTAGTTGGCACTGCGACTTCACTTCACTGAATGCTCAGAGCAAGGGCCGTGCCATCGGTTTTTTATTCTTCAAAAAGTCGCTGCTTTCTTGTTATTTCGACTGTTTCGTTCCCATTTTCATTGGGCGTGCAACCGTCTAAACCGCGGAAGGTGAAACCATTTATTTTTTCAGGCGCAACCCGCACGCGCCATCATTGCAACCGCGGCGCCAAACGACGTGCAACCAGCCTGTAACAGCCCGCGTCACCGAACTGCACACTGCTGGTGCGGGACTGCTACAACCCGCACCATTACAGGCTAGTCGTTACGTCGAAAAGCGCCGCTTCCAGCAACATATTTCAACACTCAAATGACGATGCGCAGGCACTGGCCTGCGTGATACAGCGAGAAACCAGCCTCATAAAGGCAACTGCGCAAACCTGCGCCCGCCAGGGGCTGCATCGGTGCAAAAGGAATCGGCAGGGCTTGAGGGTTTCCGTTGCACAGGTAATCAGCGAAAGCCTTGCCGACTACGGTGCCGGTGGTCACGCCACGGCCGTTATAGCCGGTAACGGCCACCAGTCCCGGTGCCGGTTCGAACAGCCGCATCAAGTGATCGGGCGTGAAAGCGATGCGCCCGGTCCAGGTGCATTCCCACTCGACGGGTTTCAGATTGGGGAAGTAATGCTGCTGCACCCTGTCGGCCCAGGCCTTTAGAAACCAGGTCGGCTTCTGATTGCCGTTGCCGAGGCTGCCGAGCAATAGCCGCCCTTCTTTGTCGCGGCGGATGCTGCTCAATACCTGACGGGTGTCCCATGAGCCCTGCCCGCCCGGGAGGATTTCCTGGGCGGCATCTTCAGTCAGCGGCACCGAAGCGACCTGGTAGTAGTAACCGGGGAAAAAGTTGCGTTTGAGTTCGGTCCAGTCACCTTCGGTGTAGGCGTTGGAGGCGATGACAACCTGCTCGGCCAACACTGAACCCTGCTCGGTCTGCACCGACCATTTTTGTCCCACGCGTTCGAGACGAGTGACCGGGGAATGATCAAACATCTGCCCGCCCAGACCGATCACCGCATTGGCGAGCCCGGTGACATAAGCCATCGGATTGAGCGTCCCGGCGCGTCGATCGAGCAATGCAGCAGCAATCTTTTGCGTGCCGGTGGCTTGCTCGCATGCCTTGCCGGTCAGCAATTCGACCGGTGCACCACGGCGTTTCCATTGCTGCTCACGACTGCGCAGATCGGCCTCGCCCTTGGCGTTGTGCGCCATGTGCAGAGTGCCTTCGCGGCGTAACTGGCAATCGATGTTGTACTTATCCACAAGGCTGAACACCAGCGCTGGTGCCGCACCCAGCATGCGGTTGAGCTGGCTGCCGACCGCCAGGCCGAATCCGGCTTCAATCTCGTCCGGCGGAATCCACATGCCGGCGTTGACCAGCCCGACGTTGCGCCCGGAACCGCCGTGGCCGGCGCGATGGGCTTCCAGCACGCAGACGCTCTTGCCTTTTTCCAACAGATGCAGCGCCGCCGACAAGCCGGTAAACCCGGCGCCAATCACGCACACATCGACTTTGACTTCACCCTTGAGCGCCGTGTTATCGGGCCTTTGCGGCGTGAGTTTTTCCCACAGACATTCTTCGCGTAACGGCATTGCCAGACTCCAACAGAAACCTGCCAAACACATTGTTCACACTGTGGGAGCGAGCCTGCTCGCGAAAGCGGCATATCAGACAACATTGATGTTGACTAACTCACCGCCTTCGCGAGCAGGCTCGCTCCCACAGGGTATGGGGTCGCCCCGACATCAGTCGAAGGTAATGCCCTGCGCCAGCGGCAATTCCAGCGAATAGTTCACGGTATTGGTCTGCCGACGCATGTACGCGCGCCATGCATCCGAGCCCGACTCACGACCTCCGCCGGTCTCTTTTTCACCGCCAAACGCACCACCGATTTCCGCACCGCTCGGGCCGATGTTGACGTTGGCGATGCCGCAGTCACTGCCGACCGCCGACATGAACTGCTCGGCCTCGCGCACGTCAGTGGTGAATATGCACGACGACAGACCTTGCGGCACTGCGTTGTTCAGGCGCAGCGCTTCCTGGAAGTCGCTGTAGCCGACCACATACAGAATCGGTGCGAAGGTTTCGCTGCAAACCACATCACTCTGCTCAGGCATTTCAACAATGGCCGGCGAGACGTAGTAAGCGTTGGGGAATTGATCTTCCAATTGACGCTTGCCGCCAAACACCCGGCCGCCCTCGCTTAGCGCCTGCTCCAGGGCATCTTGCATGTTTTCGAAGCTGTGTTTGTCGATCAGCGGGCCGACCAGATTGCCTTCCAGCGGATGGCCGATGCGCACTTTCGCGTACGCAGCCTTGAGGCGGGTGACGATTTCTTCTTTCACTGATTCATGGGCGATCAAACGGCGCAACGTGGTGCAACGCTGGCCGGCGGTGCCGACCGCGCTGAACAGAATCGCGCGCACGGCCATGTCCAGATCGGCGCTTGGGCCGAGGATCATCGCGTTGTTGCCGCCCAGTTCAAGGATGCTGCGGGCAAATCGCGCGGCGACTTTCGGCGCCACTTCGCGGCCCATACGGGTGCTGCCAGTGGCGCTGATCAACGCGACACGCGGGTCATCGACCAACGCTTCGCCCGCGTCACGGCCACCGATAATCACTTGGCAGAGACTGGCGGGGGCATCCGTAAAATTCTTCACGACGCGGTCAAACAGCGCCTGACAGGCCAGCGCCGTCAGCGGGGTTTTCTCCGACGGTTTCCACACCACCGGGTTGCCGCAGACCAGCGCCAGCGTGGTGTTCCACGCCCACACCGCGACCGGGAAGTTGAACGCACTGATCACGCCGACCACGCCCAGCGGATGCCAGGTTTCACGCATGTGGTGGCCCGAGCGCTCGGAAGCGATGGTCAAGCCGTACAACTGGCGGGACAGGCCGACGGCGAAGTCGCAAATGTCGATCATCTCCTGCACTTCACCCAGGCCTTCCTGAGTAATCTTGCCCGCTTCCCAGGAAACCAGTTCGCCGAGATCAGCCTTGTACTCGCGCAGCACTTCACCGAATTGACGCACCAGTTCACCGCGACGCGGTGCCGGAACCTTGCGCCACGCCTCGAACGCATGATCTGCGCGACTGATGTGCTGCTCGACTTCGGCCGGGCCTTCCCAGTTCACGGCGGCGATGCGGCTGCCGTCGATCGGCGAATGCACCGGCACTTTGCCGTTCTGATAAAGGGCCGGGTTCACACCAAGACGATCAAGCAATGCGGCAACCATGGGTCACTCCTCAAGCAAAAAACTGAATGTGTGCGGTCGCCATTTCACGACCGGGCAGGCCTTTAGTTGTAGCGTCAGTACGGCAAGGCAACAAACGACCTTTACGCGAGATATCATTCCGTTTATTCATGCTGCGCATAGAAAGACAAGAAAAGGATCCGCCATGCTGAACAAACGCCACTTGCCATCGATCACCGCGCTGCAGTGCTTCGAGGCCGTGACCCGGCACCTGAGTTTTACCCGGGCCGCCGAGGAACTGAACCTGACCCAGAGTGCGGTCAGCAAACAGGTCGCGCAGCTTGAGGAATTGTTGCAGCACTTGTTGTTCCGTCGGGTACGCCGCCGCTTGCAGATGACCCCCGCCGGGGATTTGTACTTGGTGGAGGTCAGAAAAATCCTTACCCAGGTTGAGATGTCGACGCATTACCTGCGTTCCTACGGCGGTGAGACCGAAGTCCTGCGTGTTTCTACCCCCTCAACTTTCGGCGCCCGCTGGCTGGTGCCACGCCTGAAAGGCTGGCGCTTGCGCCATCCATCGATCCATCTGGATTTATGCAACGAGCAAGAAGCGGATGATTTGCTTCAGGGTCGCAGTGATTTGGCGTTCTATTACGGTCAGGGTTCGCGCCCCGGTACCGAATGCCTGAAGCTGTTCGGCGAAGAGCTGGTGCCGGTGTGCGCGCCGGGCAGCCTGCCTGAAACGCCGTTCACGGATCCGACGCAACTCACCGATCTGGTGTTGCTGCAGAATGCCTCGCGCCCACAGGCCTGGCACGACTGGTTCGACAGTCAGGGCTACCAGACAGAGCACAGTTATCACGGGCCGCGTTTCGAAACCTTTTACATGTGCATCCGCGCCGCACAAGTCGGCTGCGGCGTGGCGCTGTTGCCGAGGTTTCTGGTGGAAGAGGAATTGGCCGACGGCAAACTGGTCATTCCCTGGCAGCATGCAATGCCCAGCACCGACTCCTATTACCTGGCGTACCCGGAACATTCGGCGGAAGTGCCCAAGGTGCGGGATTTTGTGAAGTGGATGCTCGAACAAATCGACAACCCTGCGCCTGAGTGAAGTGCGGGAATTTTTCAGGCGATAACAAACAGACCGTCCACAACCTGAGCTTGAGCTAGACGTGCGCGCAGATCGTCATCGATCGCGCAATCATGCGGCTTGTACAGCCGAACGCGCCGATAGGCATCAACCCGATTGATTTCCTGCCCGAGAAACTCCCAGACAACCCTTGAACAAGAAGGAGCACGATGATCAGCGGCAGAAACCCCAAGCTTCAAACCATTGAGCCGTGTGATGCAGCTTTTGAAACTTGGGATGAGAATGGTTTGGCTGATCTCGTTTGAAGTCAGCGATTCATAATCGACGAAAAACAAGCGATCGCGCAGGTAATAGGCGATACCCAAATATCGATACTGCTCAAAATCACCGCCTGCGCCGGCTATCTGTAAGCGTTCGTTTCGCTCATAGACAACGTCATCACCCTCCGCCCGCAGATGCACGAGCGAACACAGAATGGAACCAGGTTCAGTCATTGCATGGTAGTACTCGTAGTAATAACCGATATGGGCTTTCAGTTCAGGCGAAGACTGTTCGCGCAGGTGTTCATGCATTATCCGTGATGCCCACACCTCTCCCGAGGCCTTATTCTTATTGGCCTTAACACCAATCAAGGCGACAAATTGCTCCGATGGCAACGCTATTTCAAACTCTTCCACGCCAAAAAAATCGCAGATACGTTTGAGATTAAACGGTGTGGGAACGCTTTTCCCACAGAGATATTTATTGAATTGCCCACGATTAATTCGAAGTTTCCTACAAACTTCTGCGACAGATCTGTAGTGACCACTCAGCAGCCTTAAGTTAGTCGGAAAAAACTCACACATACAGTGACCCAATGAAAATCAAGAAGGGGCAACCATAGCAGCAACTCGCATCACATTTAAGCAACTTGCGAAATTGCATCGAGTGAAATATGGCTGGATATTACGAGTTCTGAAAAGCTTCAGGACTGACAACACCATTAATTCGCCAGCACTCTAAATAGCAAGGAGCTTTGAATGCTAGACGTCATCAACGACTTTCTGTCGAGCAAGGTATTGATACCTTTGGTTCTTGGACTGGGAGTCTATTTCACTGTCCGCTCAGGATTTGTCCAGTTCAGATACTTCCCTCATATGTTCGGTGTATTACACGGCAGTTGGCGCGCTGGCAGCCACCACTTGAGTTCATTTCAGGCACTGACACTCAGCCTTGCCGGCCGCGTCGGTACAGGCAATATCGTTGGGGTCGGGATTGCAGTGAGCATGGGCGGTCCCGGCGCGGTGTTCTGGATGTGGATGACCGCTCTTTTGGGCATGTCGAGCAGCTTCTTCGAATGTACGTTGGGACAGCTCTATAAGCGCAGCGATGGCAAAGGCCTGTATCAAGGGGGGCCGTCCTGGTACATCCAGCACGGACTGGACAAACGCTGGCTCGGGATGATTGCGGCCGTGTTGTTGCTGGTGACCTTTGGTTTTGCAATCAATGGTCTCGAGTCCCATGCAGTATCACATTCGCTAAAAGATGCGTTTGGTCTGCCCCCTATGTGGTCAGGGCTCGCCATTTCTTTGATGCTGGGAGCTGTCTTCGTTGGCGGGATAAAACGTATAGCTGCAGTAGCCGACCTTCTGGTTCCTCTGAAGGTACTCGCCTACGTCGGCGTAACGACCTATGTAATCGTTCTGCAGTTCGATCAGGTCCCGGCGATGTTGATGACCATAATCAAAAGCGCATTCGGTCTGGATCAGGCGTTTGGCGGACTGGTAGGCAGCGCAATCATCATGGGGGTCAGGCGCGGAGTGTTTTCCAACGAGGCAGGGCTGGGCAGTGCGCCCAATGTCGCCTCAGTCGCGAAGATCCACCATCCGGTTGCACAAGGTGCCGTACAAGCACTGAGTGTTTTCATCGATACATTCGTAATCTGCACCTGTACTGCGTTACTGATTTTGTTATCAGGTTTCTACACGCCGGGGTTTGAAGGGGATGGAATTGCTCTGGCGCAAAACTCGCTGGCAGCCGTCGTCGGGGAATGGGGGCGGATGTTTATCAGCGTGGTGCTTGCGTTATTCGTATTCACGGCAATGCTTTACAACTATTACCTGGGAGAAAACAGCTTGCGGTTCATGTTTGGCGAACCTCAAAAAATGCTGATTTTCTATCGTGTTCTGGTGTTGGTACTAGTGTTTTGGGGCTCTGTCGAAGATCTGTCCACTGTTCTGGCTTTTGCAGACATCACCATGACGCTGCTGGCGCTAGTCAATTTAGTAGCCATGTTCATGCTGTTCAAAATCGCCATGCGTGTCTTGCATGACTACGACAAACAACGCCGTGCTGGAATCAAGACACCTGTTTTCGACTCAAGCAAATTCCTTGATCTGGATCTTGATCCTATAGCGTGGCCGCCGCAGCACGGCAGCCCAGGCACAATTAATCGTAGCGACCCCGTTCTTTCCTCGAACGTCAGCAAACAGCCTGCTCAAGCTTAGATAGAGTAGATGCAAAGCCATTAAAACAATTACTGGCTTTGCATCACCCCCCAACCCTCCAACTAAAAGAATAATGCATTCTTCGACCTGTCACGCCTAAAACAACTTGAAGGACTATATTCCATGAATCGGTTTTACCCCCTAAAAGCAAACGCAACCAATATCCCGACCTATTTTATAGATTCGCACGCCACACCCAACCAACTGTTTGAAGACGCCTGCTTCAGAATTCGTGCCGCCGCCAGCCTCTTGGAGACGTTCACATCAGTCACTATTAAAGGCACTAACGACTCTGACTTTTATCGACTGATACTTCCGGCCTATGTACTACTTCAGGACGGCGTAGATACGCTGGAACAGATCACCTTCAAGGGAGGTGTCATACATGTATAAAATAGTAACCCACGAGATGCTCAGAGCCGCTTTGATTAAAGCAGTCGAAATTAATCTGATACCAAAACACTCGCTATTGGCCGATTATTTAAAAAGCGGGGAACGACTTGAACAAGTCATTCAAGCCGCGCTTGAAGTGCAACCGAAAATAGCCAAGTTTTGCGGGCTGAGATGTATGGCATCAGAGGATCTTTCACCTGAAATCAAAAAAGCGCTGGCAATCCCCACCGCTGATATGCGCCACTAGCGCCACTGATTGAGACCGCGCAACGGCGCGGCGCACCTGGAGACCCCGTTATGAGCGAGAGTGTGTTTGCCGATCGCATCGTGCAGAACCTGCTCGACACCGACTTTTACAAACTGACGATGATGCAGGCGGTGCTGCACAACTATCCCAACGTCGAAGTCGAATGGGAGTTCCGTTGCCGTAACAGCGAAGACTTGCGCCCGTATCTGGCCGAGATCCGCTATCAGATCGAGCGCCTTGCCGAGTTGAGCCTGAGTGCCGATCAACTGAGTTTTCTCGAGCGCATCAGCTTTCTGAAACCGGACTTCCTGCGTTTCCTCGGTCTGTTCCGTTTCAACCTGCGCTACCTGCACACCGGCATCGAGAACGGCGAACTGTTCATCCGCCTGCGCGGGCCGTGGCTCCATGTGATCCTCTACGAAGTGCCGCTGCTGGCCATCGTCAGCGAAGTTCGCAACCGTTACCGCTATCGCGAAACCGTGCTTGAGCAGGCGCGTGAGCAGCTTTACCGCAAGTTCGACTGGTTGACCGCCAACGCTTCCGCCGACGAACTGTCGCAGTTGCAGGTCGCCGATTTCGGCACCCGTCGCAGGTTTTCCTACCGCGTGCAGGAAGAAGTGGTCAACGTGCTCAAGCACGACTTCCCGGGTCGATTCGTCGGCACCAGCAATGTGCACCTGTCGCGCGAACTGGATATGAAACCGCTGGGCACCATGGCCCACGAGTGGATCATGGCGCACCAACAACTCGGCCCACGCCTGATCGACAGCCAGATCGCCGCGCTCGACTGCTGGGTGCGCGAATACCGTGGCTTGCTGGGGATCGCCCTCACCGACTGCATCACCACGGATGCCTTCCTCGGCGATTTTGATCTGTTTTTCGCCAAGCTGTTCGATGGTCTGCGCCACGATTCCGGGGATCCTGTGGCCTGGGGCGAAAAATGCATCGCCCACTATCACAAGCTCGGCATCGACCCGATGAGCAAGACCCTGGTGTTCTCCGACAGCCTGACCCTGCCCAAGTCGCTGGAAATATTCCGCGCGCTGCACGGGCGGATCAACGTGAGCTTTGGCATCGGCACCAACCTCACCTGTGACATTCCGGGTGTCGAACCGATGAGCATCGTGCTTAAAATGACCGCCTGCAACGGCCAACCGGTGGCGAAGATCTCCGACGAGCCAGGCAAGACCCACTGCAAAGACCCCAATTTTGTTGCCTATTTGCGACACGTTTTCCAGGTTCCTGCCGATTCCAGTCTATCTAGCAAGGAGTGAATTCATGCAAGCCGTACAGCGTGAGATTGCTGAACAGCTCAAGGTGCAACCGCCGTTCGCTGACTACAAGGCCCTGCAAGCCGAAGTCGCCAGGCGCATTACCTTCATTCAGGACTGCCTGGTCAATTCCGGGCTCAATACGCTGGTGCTAGGCATCAGCGGCGGCGTCGACTCGCTGACCGCCGGCCTGCTGGCCCAGCGCGCGATGCGTGAACTGCGCGATCAAACGGGCGACCAGAGCTACAAGTTCATCGCCGTGCGCCTGCCGTATGAAACCCAGTTCGACGAACACGACGCTCAGGCCTCGGTGGATTTCATCGCCCCGGACGAACGCCACACCGTCAACATCGGTCCGGCGGTGAAGGCGCTGGCCAGTGAAGTGGCGGCGTTCGAAGGCAAGCACGCGGTGTCAGTTGATTTCGTGCTGGGCAACACCAAGGCGCGGATGCGCATGGTTGCGCAATACACGATTGCTGGCGCGGCGGGCGGTCTGGTGATCGGCACCGACCATGCAGCGGAAGCGGTGATTTCCTCCCCCCTACACTAAACTGCACAACCCCCTCTACAAACCCCGCCCTATAAGCTTCCCAAGCCTTATCAATGAGAGGATAATGAACATCAGTAGCTGTAAAACTGATTCGCGGGACGCAACAGAAAATGAAGGTAGTAGCAGTAAGAGGTCGGGAGCTAGACCTCAGCGAATCAGTCTTGGCCAATGGCCCATTCCGAGAGAGATTCCTAGCCCAGCCAGAATCCACTGATCCGCTAGTCCAGGTAACAGGCAGTGCCCTTATCGCCGACGATGAACGTGCCCTCCCCCTGGTGACGTCCTACCTTAACCGTCACTACAGAAACACTCTCCTTGCAGATCCAAGCGTCCTCTCATACGGCAGACGAATCTCCTACCTCCTGACGTATTTGAATGCCCGGCCTGAATACAAGACCTGTGATCGCGATGATGCCCTTCTTACAGTCGGCCTAGGTCACCTTGAAGCGTACCTCTCCAAGCTCGACTCTGAAGGGTTAGCCCCTAAGACCGTCCAGGCTCGCGACGCAACCTATAACCACTTCTTCACGAGCCACTTGTGCATATCGTTCGGCGGCAAGCCTGCCCTCCGTGCAGACAACCCATACGAGAGTGGCCCAATCCGAAGGGGTACTGCCCATGCGCGCGGCATCATCCAGCCCGGCACCATGGTGGAGCTTGAGGCTGTGATCCTGAAGGCACACTCAGAGCGCGAGCGGTGCTTGCTGCAAGCGATGTACGACTCAGGTCTACGCGTATCTGAAGTCCCCCGGATCACCCTGCAAGACATTCGTGACGCTCTGGCACATCAGACCCTGCAACTAGTCTCGCCAGAATCGAACATTCCGATCAACGCAGATTATTCCCCCTTGAACGTCAAGGGCAGCAAAGGCAGCAAGAACCAGATCAAACCGAGATTGACGATCATTAGCAGGACGTCATTGGAGCGCATCGAAAAATACCATCAAACGCCCCTATATCGCGCAAAGGCCCGTCGTTACAAGAGCCCATCTGAAACGCCAGCGTTCTTCAACGCAGAGGGCACGCCCTTCAAAACCAAAAGCGTAGAGAAGCTGCTTGACCGGGTGTGTAAGCGTGCCCTGAAAGCGGGACAGATCAAGCGGATGATCTCGCCGCATAAATTTCGCCACGGCGGAGCCTATCTCATGCTGGGCAGCCCGGATCTCGGGAAGGGCTATGAAGAAAGGCTAGCCCTTCTCGCCAAGGCATTTGGCCACAACAGCACAACGACCTCAGAGGGATATACGAAGATCCCGCACGACATCTACGAGAAGCTGCGCAAGCCTGGCACCGAACTGAAGACAAAGGCAGGCGAGATGAGGCTGCTGCGAGAAAGAACGACCAAGCGCATAAGCACAAGCGATAAGAAATGATGATGCCGACCGATCACTCAACAGAAGAACAAGGCCAAGAGCCAAGCGTCCAACCAAGCCAAGACTTGCAGCCAGATGCAATCAAACCGAAAAAGCGTGATGAAGAAGTGATCACGCAGTCGATAAAAGACTGGGCAGAACAGGTTAAGAGTAGCCGACAGTCGTTGCTTACTGTCCAGCTTGGTCAAAAGGGCGAGCCTTGTTTAGCGTTCACTTACCTCAAAAGAGAACTGGGGTGTGGAGGGTCGGTGTTTAACTCACGTGACGAAATTCTCGATTCCGTTCTTCAAAAAATGGTTGACGAGAACATCGTAGTTCTCGGTCATCCGTCGATTGCCAACGAGTGGCGTCGCAAGCTGCTTTTCTGGTACGAAGGGCTTTCTGAAAGCGAGAAAAAAGAGATTCCAGTTGTTGCCCAAGTCATCGCATCGAAGGCCAGCCTTTACAAGATGGAGGGTATGAAAAATCTGAAATGGGCTCGTGCAAAATTTCCTTTGGTCGCTGAAACATACGACTGGATAATTGCAGACCTAATGAGCCTCGGCGTAATTAAATCTAATTACAAGACTGTTGCCGAACGTAAAATTTCGGACAAAGAGCAAAAACTGAAGTCCTCTCGCAAGCCGTCCCCTAGAATGCTGCTTATTGAGTTGAGAAAGATCCCTGTCACCTCCTACGAAGATCTCGTGGAGGATGACCCAAATATCCCGTTCAGGAAGCTGCTCCATGTGTTCGCAGCAGCCTCAATGGGAGCACCATCAGACTCAACCGCAATCAACTATAGCGAAGGCTTCAGATTTACCGTTGAGCACCTCAAGTCACTTGGCTTTTCTGGGAAACAGGACGTTCGCGATCTTTTTCAACCCAACTATCTGGCCAGTTTTAGGAAATTTCTGGTCGAGAAAGTCCAGAGTGATGAGCTATCCACGCACACTGCTGACTCGTTACTCTCTGCTGTTCGCTCAACATACAAACGAGCAACGAAGATAAAAGGGCTAGGCATCACAACCTTCATTGATATTGAAGGGATCAAAAAGCATCGAAATGGCGATGAGTATCGCCCTTACCCTAAATCGGTTCGACTTCAGATAAAACAGGCTTGTGAGGCGGAGCGCTTTAAGTTCAACAATCTTGCGAAGGACTATATTCCTTTCGAGGGCGGCTGCGATCCGGTGGACGGGAACGGTGAACTTAAAAGAGGATTTGTATCGCTGGACAATGCGCGGTGGATTTTCGAGAACAAGCTGAACTGCCAAGTAATCGGGCCAGGCTCCGCCGACAAGGGCGATGAGTATCAGAAATGCTTCTTAAGGATATTAAGTTACGTGGGGCTGGGCTTGGTCGAGACTTACGAGAGCTGGGGCATCATTTACCATCTCACGCCTCGTCATATGGCCGCCTACATCACCCGACTCGCCCAAATAACAGGTCTGAACGCTGATTCTCTCAAAACTTTAGACCTTGACGACTTTGTTGAGTCTCATGCGCTCACTCAAAAGCCATATTTGCGCTATTGGAAGGAGCGCTCAGATGGCGAGAAACAGTTACATTTAGACCTGATCGAAGCTGATTTAACGTGGCTGACTATCAACCAGAGCAGAGAAGTCAAAGCAATCTTCGCTGAAGTTGAGTTCTTGACCCGCAACATTCGCCTCCGCGCAGATGCGGTCATGAGGAATCGCCTGTTCATTTTTGACTCTCGACATTGGAGTGAGCAGGGACAAGTTAAGTCCTTTGAAAGCGCCACGACTATCAATTGGGTCATGAATCAATTTGCACGTGATCACCAACTGAAAGGTGATGATGATGAAGACATCAATATCTCAGCATCCCGACTCCGCCCCAGCCTGGTGGCTGAACTCGTAGAGCAAGGTGTGTCTCTGCGCGAGATACAGGTGATGCTGGGGCACAAGTCCTTGTCTACGACGATTCAGTACCTGGACCGTATGGAGTTCAGTAAGACTGCACGCGATATTCTAGAGAGCGCACTCGCAAAAATTCACAAAGAAGCCGTTGCTACCGACCATTCTGAAAAGACAGCCACGGAAAATGTCGCTTCGCCAGAGGGTGCGAACGCCTCAGTTGCAATTAACACCGGCTTGATTAAATGCCGAAATGTGTACGACCCACCCGAGGACATCAAGAAACTGGCGTCGTACAAGAAAGGTAACGCATGCTCACTGCTGAACAAATGTCTGTCGTGCAGCAACTCGATTATTAACCTAGCGCACTTGCCAGAGCTGTTCGCCATGCGCCGAGAATACCAAGACATGCTGGCAACGAGTGATATTGCTCAAACACCCTACGGTGCAATCCTCTTAGAGAACGTGGAGGTATTGGACAGCATTCTAACACCGTCAGAGCAAGGGTTCACTGCTGAACAATTGGAAGACGCAGAACGCTTGTCAGAGCACATCATCACCAGTCCTCTGATCGAAGGAGTAACGCTGTGATGGATTTTGAGACGTTGATACGCAAATTTAAGCCTGTGCGAAAGCAGCTTTTTCGGCACATTGGCAATGAAATCATAGCTACAGTTGCGAATGCTGAGAGCGGATTGAACGCTCTGAGCGTGATGAATGCCTTGCTGGAACTGCCCGTTAGTAAGAAAAGCCGGGTAAAAGACTCGGTATGGGATTTCGATGACGGCACAGCCATTTTGCCCAGGGATATTCAAGGTGCCAAATCCCGGATCGACTTCAGTAACTACGACAGCATCAACGCCACCATTTTATTTGAGATTAAAATGGCGATGCTTTGTGCATTAGAGATTCCTGGAGCGCTGCGGATCCAAAACAAGCCCAAGCTCTATAAGCCGCACACCATTCTCGATATCTTTAAATCCACCATTCCATTCTTCGACCAAATGTCTGAACGCAAGCGTTTGGAGCACGGTGAGGATTTCTTTGAGAACTCGCACTTCAGCCTATCCGACTTCACCGAGGATGACTATCAAAATGAGGCCAAGGTATTTGATCGTTCGTTTCGCCGTGTAACACTGCAAGGCTTCACCATTCTACGATCAAACTTTATGATCGAAAACGTGCTTGCAAAGCCACTAGCCCATGTAGATCTAGAAGGCTTAGGTTGGCAAACAAATGGCATAAAAGATAAAAAGGTGAGGACTAAGCAAAAATGGTTTCCTAATAAAATCTTCGAAAAATGCTCGCGTGCTGCATCATTTGCAGTAGTTGACTTCCTGAAAGCCTTAGATGAAGACATTAGGGATACTGACACCTTAAGCCGCTTGAAACTTGCCGCCTATGATGAAGCCAATGGAGTTAAGCTCACACGAAGCGCTTATGACATATATATCGCAATCCGCATGGACTCGCGCGGTTATACTGGCGAACAGATTATTCCGTTTCTTTACAAGATGGACACCGAATATTGGTCTCCACAACGACCAGGCCTTTTCAAAGACAAGGAAGCGATTGTCAAACTGACGGACACGCAGCTTGACAATGACTTTTATGAGTACATAACGCACGTCAACAATAGTGCAGGCTATATTATCGCTCAGTACACAGGAATGCGCCCTTCCGAGCTATCAGGCTGCTTGGCTGATGACTGCATTGCTCAAGATGACTTCGGCCATGACTTGATTGTCAGTACTGTTCTCAAAGGCCGGGAGACTTACGGAAAGCTGTTCGAAGACAAGTGGGTGGCAATCCCCGCTGTTCTTGATGCCGTGAAAGTGCTGCGCATCCTTAACCGTTTCAAGCAAAACCCGTTTCTTATCACCAGCATGAACACGATCAAGCCTGGCATGCAGGACTCTGCAAACTCGGTAAGCGGTAGTGGACTTGGCCATCAGCTCATGGCGTTTCTGACGAAGGTCCTGACGCCGGAAGAGCTTGAGCCGCTGGAGGTATCGCCTTACACCCTAAGGCACTCCTTGGCTAACCAGATGTTCCGGGCAGCAGTCGGGCTCCCCTTCATTTCGTACCAACTGAAGCACTTCGGCCACTTGGCGAGCAGAGTCGAGCAACGTCGACATAAAACAGTGACAATCGACTACGGTGGCATCGGCGACGCCCTGGTGTCTGGAGGCGGCAGAGACGCCCCCTCCCGCTACGATGCTGAGCGGGAGTTTGTTATCAACTCGTGTGATCCCGACGGCGGGTACGCGGGCGATAACGCGGATGCACATCGCAGCAGATTGGCCGCGTACTTCAAGGGCTATCTCGAAGCGGGGTACTCGAAAGACGAAATATTTGATCGCATGGCTGAGTTGGGCTTTGCGATCATCAACGTCGGCCAAGGCTACTGCTATGGCAATGCTACCGATGTACAAGATGCATCGCTGCCTTGCATCGGGTCTCTACGCTGCAACCCGAACCGCTGCAAAAACGCGGTAGTAACACCGGCCAATGCGCCGAAATGGCATGAGGTGTACGTCCAGAACACCCTGGCCTTAAGGAGAATAGAAAGTGCTACGTCTGCGCCCTTTGTTGAGCTTCGAGCAACGGATGAGACAGCAGCGTCAGTCGCACAGCTGAAGCTGGCGATAGCTGAAGCTGAGGGTGTATTGAGAAGCTTGGGAATGGAGGCATCAGTATGAGTTCAGCACCGTATGACACGAAGAATGCCGAAAGCTTTGACGCAGTCACATACAGCTTGAACGAAGCGCTCAAGAAGATAGAGAAGGACCTTTCGTTGCCTGTGAATGTCACGAACTTGGCCAAGTTGGCCAGCGTGCACCGGAACACCATCTACCACCGAGAATGGCCCGTAGCAGAGCTGAAACGGATCAAGGCCGGTCGTGAGCAGCAGAAGAAGGACCAGGCGATTGCGAAAGCCAATACCAAAACGCCCGAGCAGCTTCTTGAGCAGAGTAGGCTGGAGATTGTGTACTGGTTTACCCAGCTTGAAGAAGCACGAGTGAGTGTCAAATCCCTGACTGCAACCACCAAGCAGACGGCCCAATCACGCGACTACTACATGGCTGAGTACAAGCAAAGCCAGGAAACGATCAGCAAGCTAAACGCCGATATTTTGAAGCTTCAATCTGCGATGGCGATACTGGAGGATGAGCTAGCGAAGTCAAAATCCAGTCCTGAATCTCTCTTTGTAGTGGTCTAATGAAACCGGACACCCATTTAGGCGAGAATGCTCGCCAGATAGAGGTGTCTGATGACCAAACAACGTCGTTCTTTTTCCACTGAATTCAAACGCGAGGCCGCAGGCCTCGTGCTC
>NZ_JACSZV010000066.1 GCF_014472415.1 Pseudomonas sp. N40(2020) | reverse complement strand
CAGCGCGATATGCGTATAAGAGACAGATCAACAAGATCGCAGCCTGCGGCAGCTCCTACAGGGGGATTGTGCGTGTCAGTAGAGGCATTCCACGGCCATGGCCGTCGCTTCGCCGCCGCCGATGCAAATGGCCGCCACGCCGCGCTTGAGGTTTTTCTGGCGCAATGCCGAGAGCAAGGTCACCAGAATCCGCGCACCCGAGGCACCGATCGGATGCCCAAGCGCACACGCACCACCATGCACATTGAGCTTGTCATGGGGGATTTCCAGATGCGTCATCGCCGCCATGCCGACCACGGCAAACGCTTCGTTGACCTCGAACAGGTCAACGTCGCCCAGCGACCAACCGGTTTTCTTGATCAGTTTCTTGATCGCACCAATTGGCGCCACCGGGAACAGGCCCGGAGTGTCGGCAAATGCCGCATGACCGTGAATCACCGCCAACGGATTCAGACCCAATTTTTGCGCCTGCGACTGACGCATCAGCACCAGCGCCGCCGCGCCGTCGGAGATCGAACTGGAGTTCGCCGCCGTCACCGTGCCGCCTTCGCGGAACGCTGGTTTCAACGAGGCGATCTTGTCCAGTTTGGCTTTCGGCGGTTGCTCATCGTGGCTGATCAGCACCTGTTCTTTGCCGACGGTCACGGTCAGCGGGACGATTTCGTCCTTGAAGCTACCGTCCTTGGTCGCCTGTTGTGCGCGGGTGGTCGAGGCGATAGCAAAAGCGTCCTGCGCTTCGCGGCTGAAGTGATTGGTCTCGGCGCAATCCTCGGCGAAGGTGCCCATCAGGCGACCCTTGTCGTAGGCGTCTTCGAGGCCGTCGAGGAACATTGAATCGAGCACGCGGCCGTGGCCCATGCGGTAACCGGCGCGGGCGCGATCCAGCAGATACGGCGAGTTGGACATGCTTTCCATGCCGCCTGCGATCACCACGTCGGCGCTGCCGGCGACCAGCATGTCGTGGGCCAGAATGGTGGTTTCCATGCCTGAGCCGCACATCTTGTTGACCGTGGTGCAGCGCGTCGATTTATCCAGCCCGGCACCCAGTGCCGCTTGCCGCGCAGGCGCCTGGCCGAGGCCCGCGGGCAGGACGCAACCGAACAGCACTTCGTCGACCGCATCGCTGGCAACACCGGCGCGTTCAACCGCCGCTTTGATGGCAGCAGCGCCAAGCTGCGGCGCGGTGAGGCTTTTCAGTTCGCCCTGGAAACCGCCCATCGGGGTGCGGACGGCGCTGACGATGACAATCGGATCGTTGGAAATAGTCATGACAAATCCTCCTTACTTGGCGGCCATGCGCAAGGCACCGTCGAGACGGATCACCTCGCCGTTGAGCATGCTGTTTTCGATGATATGCCGTACCAGCGCGGCGTACTCGGCAGGCTTGCCCAGACGTGGCGGAAACGGTACGCCAGCCGCCAGCGAGTCGCGAACTTCCGGGGTCATGCCGGCCATCATCGGGGTTTCGAAAATGCCCGGGGCGATGGTCATCACGCGGATGCCGAAACGCGCCAGTTCGCGGGCAGCGGGCAGGGTCAGGCTGGCGATGGCGCCTTTGGAGGCGGCGTAAGCAGCCTGGCCGATCTGACCGTCGAACGCCGCCACCGAGGCGGTGTTGATGATCACGCCGCGCTCGCCGTCGGCATTGGCTTCGGATTCGGCAATCGCCGCAGCGGCCAGACGCAGCATGTTGAAGCTGCCGATCAGATTGACGTTGATCACCTGAGCAAAACTGGCCAGTGCGTGCGGGCCGTTCTTGCCGAGGATCTTCTCGCCACGGACGATGCCGGCGCAGTTGACCAGACCGTTGAGGCTGCCAAAGGCTTTGACGGTCGTCTGCACAGCGGCTTCGGCAGCGGCTTCATTGCTGATGTCGGCGACGACGCTGTGTACGCCCAGACGCTGAGCCTGCGCGGCAACCGCTTCGGCATTCATGTCCACCAGCATCACCTTGGCGCCGGCATTCACCAGCAATTCAGCGGTGGCCGCACCCAGGCCGGACGCGCCGCCGGTGACGATAAAAACCTTGTTCTCGATCTGCATGACTGTTTCCTTGGATTCAAGCTGAAACGTTTTTCGCTGCGGCCTCTTGAGCCTTGGCGATTTCCTGGTTGCGCAAGATAAAGCGCTGCAATTTGCCGCTCGGGGTCTTGGGCAATTCGCTGACAAATTCGATTTCACGCGGGTATGAATGCGCTGCCAGACGCTTGCGCACGTGCTGGCGCAATTCTTCGGCGAGCGTAGGTTCCGCGCGGTATTGCGCGCTGAGCACGACAAAGGCTTTGACCAGTTCGGTGCGCTCCGGGTCCGGTTTGCCGACCACCGCCGCCTCGACCACGGCCGGGTGTTCAATCAGCGCGCTTTCGACGTCGAACGGGCCGACGCGGTAGCCGGAGGTGGTGATCACGTCGTCGCTGCGCCCGACGAAGCTGATGCTGCCATCCGGGTTCCATTCCACGGTGTCGCCGCTCAGGTAATAATCGCCGACGAAGGCTTTGGTTGGCGCGCCTTCGTAGCCACCGAACCAGCACATTGGCGATTCAGGCCGGTCGATGGCGAGAATGCCGGGCTGGCCGACGCCGAGTTCGTTGTATTGGTCGTCGAGCACCACGATGCGATGGCCCGGCGAAGCGAAACCGGCGGCGCCGACGTGAACCGGGTGCTCGATACCGTGGTGGTTACAAAGGACCATACCCAGTTCGGTCTGGCCGTAATGGTCGTGAATGACCACGTCGAGGTTGTCGGCAAACCAGCGGATCACTTCCGGATTCAACGGCTCGCCGGCGCTGCTGACGATGCGCAGCTTGCCCTTGATCGACTTGGCGAACTCGTCACCGCCGGCAATCAGCAGGCGATACGCCGTGGGCGAACCGGTCAGGTTGGTGATGCCGTATTTGTTGATCACCCGGCAGGTGCTTTCGAGGGTGAACGGGCCGTAGAAGGTGATCGGGTGGCCCATCGACATCGGGCCCGTCACGCCGAAATAGATGCCGTAGGCCCAGCCCGGATCGGCGACGTTCCAGAACGCGTCTTCGGGGCGCAGATCAACGGCATCGCGGGTGTAGCTCTGGAACGCGACGATGGCTTTGAGCGGCACCGACAGCGCTTTCGACGGGCCGGTGGTGCCCGAGGTGAACATCAGCAGGAACGGGTCTTCGCCGGTCAACAGCACCGGTTCGCAGACGTTGGAGTAATTGGCCAGTTCAGCCCAGAAACTGAAGTCGCCTCGGACGATGCCCTGGCCCTTGGCGCCGCCGACGGTGACCAGTGTCGGGCAATCGGCGACTTCAGCGAGTTTCGGACGGTTGACGGCGTCGGTCACCACCACTTTGGCGCCGGAGCTGTTCAGGCGATGCTCAAGGGCCTTGGGGCCGAATGCGGTGAACAGCGGCTGATAGACCGCGCCGATACGCCAGGTGGCGAACACGGTGATGAGCAATTCGATGTTGCGCGGCAGCAGGCCGGCGACCTTGTCACCCTTCTGCACGCCTTGAGCGAGTAGGAAATTGGCGAAACGCGCGGCTTTGTCCTGCAAGTCGCTGAAGGTGTACGTCGCACTGGCGCCGTCGCGACCCTCCCAGAACAGCGCGATGCGCCCCGGCAATGCATGGCGGTCGCAGCATTCGACGCAGGCGTTGAGCGCCTCAAGCGTACCGCTGAGCGCGGTGTCAACGGTGTGCTGATAGTTGAACTGTTCGGTGGCAGACAAGTAGTCGCGCATTGCCAGAATCCCTCTGTGTTTTTTATTAGGTTGGGGAACCGTAAACAACAGAGTGATAGTCGCGCTGTGCGTGGCTTGGGGCAATGGTCAAAGCCATCAAAGTGGCTGACTGGTTTGGCCATGCCTTCGAAAATGACTCACACCTTCAGTAGGAGTTGTCGAGTGAAACGAGGCTGCGATCTTTTGATCTTGCTTTTAAAGGTCAAGATTAAAAGATCGCAGCCTTCGGCAGCTCCTACAGGAGGAATGCATTTCAGGTGGGGTCATTGAGGATCAGCGTGCGATAGTGGCCGGGATTGGACCCCGACCATTTGCGAAACGCTTTGTAGAACGAACTTGCATCGGCAAACCCGAGCCGCGACGCAATTTCAACAAAACTGATCGAAGGCTCCGCGAGCCAGACAATCGCCAACTCCTTGCGCAAGCTGTCCTTGAGCCCCTGATACGTCTGCCCTTCCTCTGCCAAACGTCGGCGCAAAGTCGAAGCGGACATACACAACTGCTGCGCCAATGCTTCAGTTTCCGGCCACTGCTCAGCAGGGAGCTGGCGCAAATCCTGTTTGATCCGGCTGGCGAGGCTTTGCGGATCGCGGTACTTGACCAGGATGTTGGCCGGCGCATGGGCCAGGAAGCGTTTCAACTCTTCAACACTGCGCTTGATCGGCAGATCCAGGCAGTCCGCCGAGAAAATCATCCGCGTGCGCGGCCGGTCGAAACGCAGGTTCTCCGAGAACATCACCCGGTAGTCATCGGTGAAGTCCGGTTCCGGGCAACGCAGCTCAATGGCCAGAATCGGAATCCGCCGCCCGGCCAGCCAGCAGGCTACGCCATGGACGATCATCCAGTAAGTGAAATAGGTGAAGGCACGGCGCGGTTCGAGATCGTCTTCGAGCAGAACGATTTCCGCCAGACTCTGCTGATGCACCAGTTGCGCGGGCAGACGTTCAAGCATCAGCGACAGAAATCCCAGGCCGCTGCTCAATCCGGCAGCGAGTGTCGGTTGCGCCATCGCACTGCGACAAAGGAACTCCAGACTACCGGACTTGAGCTTGCGCGGGTCCATGCCAAAAAACTCGTCATCACCGCGCCGGGCCAACAAACGCCAGAGCCTGGCGTACTGCGAGGCCGGGACCCGGCCATCTTCGGATTGCAACAAGGCCGGCGCAATGCCGACCTTGTTCAAGACTTCTTCCGTGGCCACGCCGGGGGCACAACTTTGCAGCAGCGCTTCACGCACCAGTTGAACGGCGATGGTGTCTTTTTCCGACATGGAGCGAGGCAGACCTTGTTGTTTTTGACTGGCGGGCATCTTACCGCACGACAGGAGTTCACCACAGAACCCTGTGCAGGAGATCTATGCAGGGCAAAAACCGGGTTGTTCAGCTGGCGTTCAGGTTTATGTCAATGATTGTCATGTGAGAATGACTTTCATTATGTTACAACTTGTAACTCTTCGAATGACTATCTGGATGCCGAATGCTCGTTCCTTTCCTGATCATGCTGCGCGAAGGCATTGAAGCCGCGCTGATCGTTGGCATCATCGCCAGCTACCTGCAACAGACCGGCCGTGGCCAATGGATGCCCGCCGTGTGGATCGGCGTATTTCTCGCCGCCGCCCTCGCCCTGCTGGTCGGTGGAGGACTGGAACTGGTGAGCGCCGAATTCCCGCAAAAGCAGCAAGAACTGTTTGAAGGCATCGTCGGGCTGATGGCCGTGGGGATTCTCAGCTCGATGGTGTTCTGGATGCGCAAGGTCGCACGGTCGATCAAACATTCGCTGCACGCCTCGCTGGATGAAGCCCTGACTTCTTCCAAACATCAGGTCATCGCATTGATCGCTATGGTGTTCTTTGCCGTGGCGCGTGAAGGCCTGGAAACGGTGTTTTTCCTGCTCGCCGTGTTCCAGCAAAGCGAAGGCCCGGGCGCGCCGATCGGTGCCCTGCTTGGCCTGCTTCTGGCGATTGTCGTCGGTTTCCTGATCTACACCGGCAGCATGCGTCTCAATCTCTCGGTGTTTTTCAAATGGACCGGGCTGTTCATCCTTGTGGTGGCCGCGGGGATTCTCGCCAATTCGGTGCAAGCCCTGCATGAAGCCGGGGTGTGGAATCACCTGCAAACCGTGCTCTTCGACGTCAGTGCGACGCTGCCGATGGATGGCCCGCTGGGCTCGGTGCTGGCCGGCATGTTCGGTTACCAGGATGCGCCAACCGTCAGCACCCTCGGCGCTTATCTGATTTATCTGGTAGTGGCGCTGGTGATGTTTTTCCTCCCGGCGGCGCCCGCCAAAAACGCCGCGCAATCGAATTCCGTTTCCAGCCAATAAGGGCACCCATGTCAAAGCCTAATACCCCACAGGCCTCGCCTCCCCGCGCCTTGCGCTGGGCAGTGGCCGGTTCGGTGGTCGTGATGATCGCCGCCGGTGGCCTGTTCTACTATGCCTCGCAACTGGCGGCAGCCAAACGTCAGCACAACCACGACGAAGTGGTCGTCAACATTCACCCGGGCAGTTGCGAGCCGAATGCGCTGACCGTACCGGCCGGCCGCGCCAGTTTCCGCATCGTCAACCGCTCCGAGCGGGCAGTGGAATGGGAAATCCTCGATGGCGTGCTGGTGGTCGAAGAACGCGAGAACATTGCGCCGGGCTTGAGCCAGGTGATCAACGCCAACCTGCAACCCGGCGACTACGCGATCACCTGCGGCCTGCTGAGCAATCCGCGCGGCACTTTGCATGTAACACCAACCGCCGCTTCCGACGCCGCCGCCAAGGCCAAACCGTCGATGGTCGCCTTCATCGGGCCGTTGTCGGAGTTCCGTGTGTATCTGGCCAGTCAGGGCAGCGCTTTGATCAAAGCCGTGACCGCACTCGATCAGGCGATTGCGAGCGGCGACTTGAGCCAGGCTCAGGCGCTGTACCTGCCGGCGCGTACGGCCTATCAACATCTGGCCCCGGCGGCGCAACGCCTGGCGGAACTGGACAACCGCATCAATGCCCGCGCCGATTACTTCGAAAAACGCGAACAGGATTCAGCCTTTGTCGGCTTCCACCGGATCGAATACGCGCTGTTCCAGCAACGCAAACTCGATGACCTTGCGCCTGTATCTCAGCGCTTGCTGACCGATGTCACCACGCTCAAACAGCAACTGCTTGCCCAGTCGCTGCCACCGGAGCAACTGGTCAACATCGTCGTTCGCAACCTCAACACCCTGGCCGACGTACGCGCCGCCAGCGGTGAAGAAGAACGCTACAGCCACGGCGACCTCAACGGTTTCGCCGCCAATCTGCAAACCGCGCACAAAGTCGTCGACCTGCTGCGGCCGATGCTGAGCAAATCCGCCGCCGAGCTGTTGCCGAAAATCGATCAGGCGCTGGCGGACTTCGACACCCAACTGAACAGTTTCAAGGTCAAGGACGGCTTCGCCAGCTACGACAGCGTCAGCGGCGAACAACGCAAACAGATCGCCGAAAAGGCCCAGGCTCTGGCCGACGCACTTGATGGCATTGATCCCGCCCTCGGCCTCTCCGGCCTGTAAGCAGAAGACGAGTACCGATGAAAGATTCAGAACAACTCAACCTGCAACGTCGCCGTGTCCTGATGGGCATGGGCGCGGCCGGTGTCGCACTGGCCGGATCGGCCCTGAGCTGTCCGGCCATGGCCGCAGCGCCGGCACAAGTCACCGAAGCCCCGAGCAGCGATAAAACCGAAGACCGCCACGATTTCCAAGGTGTGCATCAAACCGGCATCGTCACCCCGCGTCCGGCGTCAGGCATGCTGGTGTCGTTCGACGTATTGGCCAGTGATCGCGAAGACCTCGAGCGCCTATTCCGCACGCTCAACGAGCGTATCGCCTTCCTGATGAAGGGCGGCCCGGTCGCGCAGATCGACCCGAAGCTGCCGCCGCCAGACTCCGGCATCCTCGGCCCGGTGGTGAGTCCGGACAACCTGACCATCACCGTGTCGGTGGGCGAGTCCTTGTTTGATGAGCGCTTTGGTCTGGCCGACGCCAAGCCCAAGCGCCTGCAACGCATGGTCGGTTTCCCCAACGACGCGCTAGAGGCCGATTGCTGCCACGGCGATTTGAGTGTGCAGTTCTGCTCGAACACCGCTGACACCAACATCCATGCCCTGCGCGACATCGTGAAAAACCTGCCAGACCTGCTGCTGGTGCGCTGGAAACAGGAAGGCAGCGTACCGCCGCAGGCCCCGGCCAAACCCGGGGTGCCGGCGCAATCGGCGCGCAATTTCCTCGGTTTCCGTGATGGCTCGGCCAACCCCGACTCCAACGATGCCAAAGCCATGGATAACATCGTCTGGGTGCAACCGGGCAGCGACGAACCGGCGTGGGCGGCCCACGGCAGCTATCAAGCGGTGCGGATCATCCGCAACTTCGTCGAGCGCTGGGACCGTACGCCTTTGCAGGAACAGGAAAGCATTCTCGGCCGGGTCAAGACTACCGGCGCGCCGATGGGTGGGACTCACGAGAGCGAAGTACCGGATTACAGCAAGGATCCGGCCGGCAAACTGACCAAACTCGACGCACACATCCGCCTGGCCAATCCGCGCACTGCCGCGAGCCAGGCCAACCTGATCCTGCGTCGGCCGTTCAACTACTCCAACGGTGTGAACAAGAACGGCCAACTCGACATGGGTCTGCTCTTCATCTGTTACCAGGCCGATTTGGAGAAAGGCTTTATCACCGTGCAAACCCGCCTCAACGGCGAACCGCTTGAGGAATACCTCAAACCGGTCGGCGGTGGTTACTTCTTCACCCTTCCGGGTGTCACCGGCGACAAGGACTTCATCGGTCGCTCGCTGCTCAACGCCACACAACCGAAAACAGCGGCATAAAACAATCCCGACTCTGGAGCCACCCCCATGAAAAAGACGCCACTCGCGTTATTGCTGACCCTTGGTTTGCTCAACACCCCGCTGTCAGCCTTCGCCGCCACCGCGCCGCTGGATCTGGTCGGGCCGGTTTCGGACTACAAGATTTACGTCACCGAGCAACTGGATGAGTTGGCCAGCCACACCCAGCAGTTCACCGACGCTGTGAAGAAAGGCGACTTGGCCACCGCGCAAAAGCTCTACGCGCCGACCCGCGTCTACTACGAGTCGATCGAGCCGATTGCCGAGCTGTTCAGTGACCTCGATGCGTCCATCGACTCCCGCGTCGACGACCACGAGAAAGGCGTGAAGTCGGAAGACTTCACCGGGTTCCATCGCATCGAATACTCGCTGTTCTCGGAAAAGAGCACCCAAGGCCTGGACGCACTGGCGGACGGCCTGAACAAAGACGTCAAAGACCTGCAAACCCGCGTGGCCGGCCTGACCTTCCCGCCTGAGAAAGTGGTGGGCGGTGCGGCTGCGCTGCTGGAAGAAGTCGCCGCGACCAAGATCTCCGGTGAAGAAGACCGCTACAGTCACACTGACCTGTACGACTTCCAGGGCAACATCGACGGCGCGAAGAAAATCGTTGATTTATTCCGGCCGCAGATCGAGCAGCAGGACAAGGCGTTCGTCGCGAAGGTCGACAAGAATTTCGCCACCGTGAACAAGGTTCTGGCCAAGTACAAGACCAGCGACGGTGGGTTCGAGACGTATGACAAGGTGAAGGACAACGACCGCAAAGCACTGGTTGGGCCGGTGAATACGCTGGCGGAAGACCTGTCCACGTTGCGTGGGAAATTGGGGCTGAACTGAGTTTTGTAGCGTCTGTTAAGGCCTCATCGCGAGCAGGCTCACTCCTACAGTTGGAATGCGTTCCCCTGTAGGAGTGAGCCTGCTCGCGATAGCGGTTGCATGACCGCTACAAATTTAAAACCTTACAAAATCCGGTAGAGCAACCGCTCGATCCGCACCCGACTCACACGCTTGAGAAACTTGGCCACACCGGTCGGGTATTCCGGCAGTGTCTCCAGGTTGTTAAAGCTTTCGATCCGCGTGGTATGGCGGAAAATCTCCTCCAACTCCTGCGCACGCGGCTCCAGCCACTCGCCCCTCGGATCATCAATCAACAGCGCGTTTTCCAGATCCAGCCTGAACGCCCGTGGATTGAGGTTGTTGCCGGTCAGCAAGGTATAGCGCTGATCGATCCACAGGCCCTTGAGGTGATAGGTGTTGTCGCCGTCGCGCCAAAGGTGCAGGTTCAACTGCCCGCTGTCGATGTTGCGCTGATGCCGTTTAGCGAAGCGACGCAGGCTGATCTCGTACAGGTACGGCAGCGCCGCGATTACCTTGAACGGCTCGCTCGGCGGGATGTAGAAGTCGTTGGCAGTCTTGTCGCCGACCACAATGTCGATCTTCACCCCACGGGCCAGCGCGCGATTGATTTCGCGGATCACACCCAGCGGCAAATTGAAGTACGGCGTGCAGATGGTCAGCTGTGTTTGTGCACTGGCGATCAGTTCAAGAATCGCCCGATTCAACGGGTTGTTCTTGCCCACGCCCAGCAATGGGCTGACGGACAGGCCTTCTCGGCCCGTGCTGCCGGCGCTGGTGTCGTAGGTCGCGTATTTGAGGCGGCTGCGCAGATCGCCGATGTCGTTGCGCAGGCTGCGCGTGGTCGGCAGGTTGGGCAGGTCAAGACGATGCACGGCTTTCGATTCGATCAGACCGTGCTTGACCAGGTGATGCATGGAGTCCGCCAGCTCATGGCTGCGCAGAACGTGATAGCGGTCGAAGCGGTATTTGTCGAACTTGTGCAGGTAGACGTTGTTCAGGCTCGCGCCGCTGTAGACCACGCAATCGTCGATCACGAAGCCCTTCAAATGCAGGACGCCAAACAATTCGCGGGTCTGCACCGGCACGCCGTACACCGGCACTTCGCTTTCGTGAGTGCGGGTCATTTCCTGATACCACGCCGAATTGCCTGGCTGCTTACCGGCGCCGATCAGACCGCGCTGGGCGCGCAGCCAGTCAACCACCACAGCGATTTCAAGCTCGGGTCGCTTGAGTTTGGCGGCGTGCAAGGCATCGAGGATTTCCTGACCGGCTTCGTCTTGCTGCAAGTAGAGCGCGACGATGTAGATGCGCTGGGTCGCCGTGGCGATTTTCTCCAGCAGGCAACGACGGAACTCGGCGGCACCGGACAGAATGGTCACGGCCTCGGCGGTCAGCGGAAAGCTGCGCAGTTTGGGCAGCAGAGAACGTTTGAAAAGCAACGGCATAGGGCTCGCAATGATCGAATCCGAAGAACCCGAGAGCTTACACCATCGATCCCTTCGGGTCTTCCCGCTACACGCTCGTTCCCACGCTCCGCGTGGGATTGCCTCAACGGAAGCACCGCGTTCGGACCTTTGGGACGCAGAGTGTCCCTGGCTGCATTCCCACGCACAGCATGGGAATGATCAAATCTAAAAATCAATGCTTGACCAAGGAGAACGATCGTTCTACTGTTCGCCGCATGAACCCAATTACTGACACCTCGACCCGCGACATCATTCTGGATGTCACCGAAAAACTGATCTATAAAAGTGGCATCGCGGCCACCGGCATGGATCTTCTGGTGAAAACCGCCGGCGTCTCCAGAAAAAGCATCTATCGTTATTTCGCCAACAAGGAAGAACTGACCGTCGCCGCCCTGCAACGTCGCGACGTGCGCTGGATGCACTGGTACCGAAGCGCCGTCGATCAGGCCGAAACCCCGGCCGATCGCCTGCTCAACCTGTTTACCGTACTCAAGGGCTGGTTCGCTTCGGAAGGTTTCCGTGGCTGCGCCTTCATCAACACCAGCGGCGAGACCGGCGATCCACAGGACCCGGTGCGCCAGGTCGCCAAAGACCACAAACAGAAGCTGCTCGACTACGTGTGCGAGCTGTGTACCGAACATGGCGCCGAGGACCCGCAATTGCTGGCCAACCAGTTGCTGATCCTGATTGACGGCGCCATTACCGTAGCGCTTGTGATGGGTGATCACAGTGCCGCTGATAATGCGCAATGCATGGCGCGTAAGTTATTGGACCTGTAACGCCTTAATAAGCCTGACAAGTTGTATAAACGTTAACTTTATCGGGAGACTGAACATGTCTACTGCAGCCCAGGTACGTCCGCCATTACCCCCCTTCAACCGTGAATCGGCGATCGAGAAAGTTCGTCTGGCCGAGGACGGCTGGAACTCCCGCGATCCGGAACGGGTATCGCTGGCCTACACCCTCGACACCAAGTGGCGTAACCGCGCCGAGTTCGCCAACAACCGCGAAGAAGCCAAAGCTTTCCTGACCCGCAAATGGGCCAAGGAGCTGGATTACCGTTTGATCAAGGAGCTCTGGGCTTATTCCGACACGCGCATTGCCGTGCGCTATGCGTATGAATGGCACGACGATTCGGGCAACTGGTTCCGTTCCTACGGCAATGAAAACTGGGAGTTCGATGACAATGGCCTGATGTTCCAACGTTACGCCTGTATCAATGACATGCCGATCAAGGAAAGCGAACGCAAGTTCCACTGGCCACTGGGCCGGCGCCCGGATGATCATCCGGGGTTGTCTGATCTCGGTCTGTAATCGACACAGTTCCAAATGTAGGCGTGAGCCTGCTCGCGATTGCGGTGTGCCAGTCAGCGGAGGTGTTGAATGTGCAGCCGCCATCGCGAGCAATCTCACTCCCACAGTTGAAATGCATTCCCCTGTCGGAGCCTGCTCGCGATGAGGCCAGACGGGTCGCCGCAACACCCGGAAATGAGTAACATGGCTGCCCTCCCCGCAGCCCCGATCTGCGCCTTGCCGAATAAGCCGATTCCATGCCTTTCGAACTCAGCGTTGACCTCACCACCCTGGCCATTCTGGCCCTTGTAGCTTTCGTTGCCGGTTTCATCGACGCCATTGCTGGCGGTGGCGGTCTGTTGACCACGCCAGCGCTGCTGACGGCGGGTCTGCCGCCGCATCTGGTACTCGGCACCAACAAACTCAGCTCGACCTTCGGCTCGGCCACTGCCAGTTTCACCTTCTACCGGCGCAAACTGTTCCATCCACGGCAGTGGGTGCACGCAATTGTCGGCACGCTGGTCGGCGCGTTGACCGGTGCCATCGTCGCGCATTACTTGCCGGCGGAATGGCTGAACAAAATGCTCCCTGTGATCGTCTTCGCCTGCGGCCTGTATCTGTTGTTTGGCGGCACGCCAAAGGCGCCGCTGGACAGCGACGCACCGATCAAAAAGAAATGGCAATCGACCCAAGGCTTCAGCCTCGGTTTCTATGACGGCGTGGCCGGTCCCGGCACTGGCGCGTTCTGGACTGTCAGCAGCCTGCTGCTGTACCCGATCGACCTGGTCAAGGCCAGCGGTGTGGCGCGCAGCATGAACTTCGTCAGCAATATTGCCGCACTGTCAGTGTTTGTGTTTTCCGGGCAAGTGGACTGGATCATCGGCCTGAGCATGGGCCTGTCGGTGATGGTTGGCGCGTTCTTCGGCGCGCGCACCGCGATCAGCGGCGGCGCCAAGTTCATTCGCCCGGTGTTCATCACCGTGGTGCTGGGTTTGACCGTGCGCCTAGCCTGGCAGCACTGGTTCAGCGTGGCCTAAACGCCGAGCCACGTAGACGTCGATCAAGTAACGTGCAATCGATTTTGACGCCGGTAACGGCGGCAGATCGTGCACGTTGAACCACTGGGCGTCTTCGATCTCGTCTTCCTGACAGACAATCTCGCCGCCGGCGTATTCGGCATGAAAGCCCAGCATCATCGAATGCGGGAACGGCCAGCACTGGCTGCCCATGTACTGAATGTTCTTCACCTCGATCTGCACTTCTTCACGCACCTCACGAATCAGGCAATCCTCCGCCGACTCGCCCGGCTCGGCGAACCCTGCCAGCGTGCTGTAGACCCCAGCGACGAAGCGCGGTGAGCGCGCCAACAGGATCTCGTCGCCACGGGTGATCAGCACGATCATGCTCGGCGAAATACGCGGATAACTGCGCAGATCGCACGGTTGACAGTACATCGCCCGCTCTCGCGGCACCTGCGTCATGGCTTGGCCGCAATTGCCACAGAAGCGGTGTTCACGAGCCCAGGTACCGATCTGCGCGGCGTAACCGAGCACTTTGTAGATCGTGTGATCGCCGTCGAGCATGAACGCTCGCAGACCCTTCCAGTTGCAACCCGGCACTTCGCTGGCACTGCGCAACTCCAGCAGATACACGGGTTCGCCATCGAGATGGCCGATGCCGTGCTCGGCAAGAATCGACAAGTCCTGACGCTTGAGCCATTCACGCGGGAACAGCGCGCCGTTGTCATCGAACAGAAAGCCTTCGGCGCTGCGCGCCACGGCCCAGCCGCCGGGTTGATCGGTGTCCAGTACTGCAGTGGTCCAGCGAGATGTCATGGTTCTCAATCCAGAAATTCGGGTTTCTGTTTGCTCATATGGGCGGCCATGGCCACGCGCAAGTCGGTGGATTGCAACATGGCGGCGTTCCAGGTGGCAACGTATTCGAGACCGTCGTCGATGCGATGGTCGCGCATGTAGCTGATCATTTCCTTGGTGCCGGTGACCGCAATCGGCGACTTGGAGGCGATGTCGCGAGCGATATCCAGCACGCCTTCGAGCAGTGCGTCCTTGTCGCTGTAGACGCGATTGACCAGGCCAATGCTGCGCGCCTCTTCAGCGCCGAAGGTGCGACCGGTGTAAGCCAGTTCACGCAGCATGCCGTCACCGATGATCCGTGGCAACCGTTGCAAAGTGCCAACATCGGCGGCCATGCCGATATCGATTTCCTTGATCGAGAATTGTGCGTCTTCGGCGGCGTAGCGCATGTCACAGGCTGCAATCAGATCGATCGCGCCGCCCAGGCAGTAACCCTGAATGGCGGCGATTACCGGTTTGCGGCAGTTGTCGACGGCATTGAACGAAGCTTGCAGGGTGAGGATTTTTTTGCGCAACAGGCGCGCATTGCGACCGACGTCCTTGCCCAGTTCATTGGCGACGCCAGCAAGCATCATCAGGTCGATGCCGGAGGAAAAGTGTTTACCGTTGCCGCTGAGCACCACCACGCGCACTTCGTCGGTGTCGTCGATCCACTGGAAAATCTCGACGATCTCGCTCCAGAACGCGGCATTCATCGAGTTGATCTTTTCCGGGCGATTGATCTGCACATGAGCGATGTTATCGACCAGTTCGACGCTGAAGGCGGTGTATTGAGTCATGGCAGTGATCCTTTACCGGGCTGAAAATGAGGCCCGAACTATAACAAGGCATCACGGTGGCGGTTCGACCAAATGCGGGACTTTCTGAAACGCACCTCCTACAGGGATTGCGTGGTTAACTAGCCAGACGCCGCAGCCCAAACAACATGCCACCCGCCCCCAGCAACATCACCGCCAGAAACACCGGGTAGGAAATCCACCACGGCGTCCCCGCCGTCATCATGCTGAACTCCGACATACCGCCAATGCTCGCAATCAGGTTCAACGGCAAAAACACCACGTTGATCAACGTCAGTTTGCGCAGCAGGTTGTTCATGCTGTTGTTCATCAGGTTGCCGCGCGCGTCGATCAGACCGGAGAACACCGTGGAGTAAATCTCGGCCTGTTTGTAGCACTGGTTGTTTTCAATGATCAGGTCGTCGATCAGGCCCAGCGCTTCGCTGCTGAAGTGCTGTTTCTCGGCGTGATTACGCAGGCGCGTCAGTACCGCGCCGTTGCTGTGCAGGGCGTTGATGTAATAGATCAGGCTTTCGCTGAGGTTGAACATCTGCACCAGATGCTGGTTCTGCATCGAGGCGTTGAATTTCTGCTGCAACTCGCGGGCGACCAGTTTGATCACCTTCAAGTGCCCGAGGTAGTGATGGATGTTGTTGAACAACAAGTCGAGCAAAACATCCAGCGGCGTGTTTAACGGCTGGCGAGTGCCGAGACCGTGCAACGGCGTGTCGTCGGTGGCGATCACCAGCAGTTGCCCCGGCGCGAACAGCAGGCCGCAGGACGACACCTCGAATGCCAGGCTGCCACCGCCGGAATAGTTTTCCGGGCGTTTCCAGATCAGGAACAAGTGATCCGGGTGAAACTCGATCCGCGACACCTCGTCCGGGTCCAGTGCCGAGGCCAGTGCGTGTTCATCGACTTTGAAATGACTGTGCAGCAAGTCGCGCTCGGCGGCGTCAGGGTTGCTGAACAGCATCACCTCGGCGTCCAACCGCTCGACGCGCTGCAAAGCGCCATGGCTCAGAGCAAAACTGCTGATCATCGGCGCTTCACCAGGCCTGGCCGCGGCGTTTGAGTTCCAGCCGTCGCACGAACTCTTCCAGCACCAGTGAATACAAATCGTCCTGCAAATACGCGTCTTCGATGCCCGCGTCGAGGTTCGGGTTGTCGTTGACTTCGATCACCACGACCTTGTCGCCCGCCTGCTTGAGATCGACGCCGTAGAGGCCGTCGCCAATCAGGTTGGCCGTCTTCACCGCCAGTTCCACCACCGCGCGGGGCGCCTCGTGGACGGCCAGTGTCCGGCATTCGCCGTTGACGTCCTGGCCCTTGGCCTTGTGGTTGTAGATCTGCCAGTGTCCCTTGGACATGAAATATTGGCAGGCAAAGATCGGTTTGCGGTTGAGGACACCAATGCGCCAGTCGTACTCGGTGTAGAAAAACTCCTGGGCCAGCAACAGCACCGAGTGTTCGAACAGTTCGGCCGTGGCTTCGAGCAGCGCCTGCTGACTTTCCACCTTGATCACACCACGGGAAAAACAGCCGTCGGGGATCTTCAGCACCAACGGAAAGCCCAGGCGCTCGCCCACCCGTTCGAAGTCTTCGGGTCGCTCCTTGTAGAGAATCTCGGTGGCGGGCATACCCAGTTGATGGCTGTTGAGCAGATCGGTGAGGTAGACCTTGTTGGTGCAGCGCAGGATCGACGTCGGGTCATCCATCACCACCAGTCCTTCGCTTTCGGCTTTCTTGGCGAAACGGTAGGTGTGGTTGTCGACGCTGGTGGTTTCGCGGATCAACAGGCCGTCGTACTCGGCCAGTCGCGCGTAATCTTTGCGCTCGATCAGTTCGACGTCGATGCCCATGGTCTTGCCGACCCGAATGAAATTCTCCAGCGCCCGTGGGTTGGACGGCGGCAACGCCTCTTGTGGATCGTGCAGGATCGCCAGGTCATAACGGGCCACTTGTGGCGAACGCGGCACGCGCCAGACTTTACGGCTGAAACCGTCCAGTGCATTGGCGAACTGATCTTCCTGATCATCACGCAACTTGTGCAAGGCGCCGGACTTTATACCGTCGATGTGCCAACCGTTGGTTCGTTTGAACTCAACTAACAATATCGGACAGGGAAATACTTCAAACAACTGACGGGCCAGATCCTGTAATGGCTCGATATGCGTTTTGCCGAAATAAAGGGTCAGGGTAAAACCTTCGGTATCACTGTAAAGGTGATGGCTAAGGGCTTTTTCCAGGGTTTTATCGAGATCATCCAGCGCCAGGCCGTAGAGTGACTTCTTGGTCAGTTCGCTGATTGTGCGCACCGACGGAATCACCTTGTGCCCCCGTGCCTCCGCCAGCAGCGAGCAGTAATAGCCGTGGCCCAGGTACTTGTAGCTGCGGCACAGGTTGATCACCTGCACACGTTTTCCCGACTCGCTTTCACGGGTTTGCTCCAGGTATTCCTGCGCTGTGATGATGTCGTCGCTGGGGAAATATGAAGCCCAATCTTCCTTACGCTCGACAATGATCAACACTTGACTGGATGCTCTAACCGCTGAATTTAAATAAGTTGCCGCCGGCAAACTTTGCTCCGATACTTCGCGCCAATGACCCTGTACCGCTGACATAGAGATTGATCCGTTGGAGAACAAGACCTTTTCTATTAAGCACGAAGTTTTTCGAAAGTCCCGTTTCGTTACGCAACTTTTACGGTGGTCATATGAGTGCTGTTTTTCGTTTGGCGGTAGTTGAAGATCTGCCGGCGCTGCTGGCATTGGAAATGCAATGTTTCACCACGGATCGGCTCACCAGTCGCAGCTTTCAGTGGATGATCACCCGGGCCCACGCGCAATTGGTGGTAGCCGAGCGTGACGGGCAATTGCTGGGTTACGCGCTGGTGCTGTTTCATCGGGGGACGTCACTGGCACGGCTTTACTCCATCGCAATTGCTACCGAGGCTCGCGGCACCGGTCTGGGCAAGCAACTGCTGCAACGGATCGAGGCCTGCGCGCTGGACCATGATTGCGCGTACCTGCGCCTGGAGGTGCGTACTGACAACCCCGCCGCCATTGCTCTGTACGAACGCAACGGCTACCGGCGTTTCGCCTTGATTCACGATTACTACGAGGACCATGCGGATGCGCTGCGCCTGGAAAAACGCATTCTTCAGCACCGGGACTCGCGGAACATCAAGGTGCCCTGGTACGGGCAAACCACAGACTTCACCTGTGGCCCGGCGTGTCTGTTGATGGCCATGGGCGCACTGCACGCGGAGCGTTTGTTGGAGCGACGCGAGGAGTTGCAGATCTGGCGCGAGGCAACGACCGTGTTCATGACTTCGGGTCATGGCGGGTGCAGTCCGCAAGGGTTGGCACTCACGGCATGGAAGCGCGGTTTTCGGGTACGTCTTGAGCTGAGCCTGGCCGGACCGTTGTTTCTTGACGGAGTGCGCGATGAGCATAAAAAAGACGTCATGCGCCTGGTTCACGAGGAGTTCACTGCGCAGTTGCAGGACACCGATGTGGAGCGAGTGATCGGTGCACCACTCGATTTGCCGCGCTTGCTTGATGCAGGTGGGCAGCCGCTGGTGCTGATTAGCAGCTATCGCCTGACCCGATCCAAGTCACCGCACTGGGTGGTGGTGACTGACTGTGATGAGGATTTCGTTTACCTGCACGACCCGGATGTTGATCACAGCCAGCATCGACAACCCATGGATTGCCAGCATGTGCCGGTCAGTCACGGGGAATTCGAGAAAATGTGCCGGTTTGGGCGGGGAAAGTTACGGGCTGCCGTAATTTTGTACAGCCGCAATGCGCACTGAACCCAAGGTGAGGGGGCACCTCCCCTCACCTGTCCGGCACGGCGCTATTTAAGGCCGATCCTGTACAGCGAACCATCGGACTCGTCCGTCAGCACATAGAGGTAACCGTCAGGGCCTTGCCGTACGTCCCTGATCCGTTGCTTGAGCTCACCGAGCAAGCGTTCCTCATGCACAACCTTGTCGCCATCGAACTGCAATCGAATCAACTCTTGAGAAACCAAAGCGCCGATAAATGCGTTGTGTTGCCACGGCTTGAACCGATCGCCATCGTAGAACGTCATTCCCGAAACGCCCGGTGACTTTTCCCATACATGGTGCGGATCAACCGCACCTTCGACACTTTTGCCTTTGGCTTCCGGGATTGGCTGCAGCGAATAATTGATGCCGTGAGTCGCCTGCGGCCACCCGTAGTTTTTCCCGCGTTCGATGATGTTTACCTCATCGCCACCACGCGGCCCGTGTTCGTTTTCCCAAACTGTGCCGGTCCACGGGTTGAGCGCCGCACCCTGCGGGTTGCGAATGCCGTAAGACCAGATTTCCGGCCGCACGCCGGATTGCCCCACGAACGGATTGTCGTCCGGGACCTTGCCGTCCGGATAAATCCGTACGATTTTGCCCTGCAGCTTGTCGAGATCCTGCGCAGTCGGCCGGTCGTTGTTTTCGCCCAGGGTGATGAACAGATAGCCGTCGCGATCAAACACCAGACGCGAACCGAAGTGGTTGCCGGTGGAGAGCTTAGGCTCCTGGCGGAAAATGACTTTGAAGTCCTTCAGCGTTTTCAGGTCATCCGACAAATAGCCGCGCCCCACCGCCGTCCCGGCCTTGTCCCCCACTCCGCCACCCTCGGCGTATGACAGGTAAACCATGCGATCCTGCTTGAAGTCCGGTGACAAGACGACATCCAGCAATCCGCCCTGCCCCTTGGCCCAGACCTTGGGTACACCGCTTATCGGTGCAGACAGATTGCCGTCCGCGCCAACCACTCGCAGGTTACCCGGTCGTTCGGTCACCAGCATGCCTTGGCGATCCGGCAGGAAGGCCAGCGCCCATGGATTCTCGAGTCCCTGGGCAATCGTGGTGACTTCAAGGGTGCCCTGCTCGCTTTGCAGCTCCTTGGGGGCCGCGGCGAACGCCGGAGCGCTGATCAGTGCGCCGGCGCAAAGGGTGGCTAGAAGGGTTTTACGCAACATGCACGATTCCTTTTGTCTGTTTCAAAGGCTGGCAGAAACTCGGCCCTGCCGTTCAACGATTAGTGTTGGTGCTTCGCGAAGGTGGATTGGGAATGAATGTAGGTGGCGTACTTGGCACCGAACGAATCGGCTGGCCGTTGCCAATACCTCGGTTTTCGACCGTCGGCTGACGTGGTGCAGGAACGGTGTTCGGCGCGCGGATTGGCGGGGCACTGGGCTGGGTGCCCTGCATGCTGTTGGGGTTGGCCCGGCGGATCGGGCTGTTATAGGGATTGTTGCTGTTGCCGGCCGGACTCTGCGCCAGCACGACGTCCGCATGAACCAGACCACCACTGAGTATCAGGACGGCGACGCCAATTAGAAATCGGTTCATGGGATGGCCTCTCGGTGTGCTTGGAATAGAGCCTTCGAGTGCACGCTACGCCGTGGGTTCGGATTTGTTAACCCGTCAGCCTTAAACAACATGTAACACGGCTTGACCAAGTCATCCGAAACCGCCGTATTCATTGGAAACTTTCGCCGCGAGCCACAGGTCACCTGAACATCACTCGGAGAACTCACCATGGCTCGGGCAATCTGGAAAGGCGCAATCAGTTTCGGACTCGTGCATATCCCCGTTGCGCTGGTTTCAGCGACGTCGTCCCAAGGCGTGGACTTCGACTGGCTCGACAGCCGCAGCATGGACCCGGTGGGGTACAAACGCGTGAACAAGGTGACCGGCAAGGAAGTCACCAAGGAAAATATCGTCAAAGGCGTGGCCTACGAAAAAGGCCGTTATGTGGTGCTCAGCGAAGAGGAAATCCGCTCGGCGCACCCGGTATCGACCCAGACCATCGACATCTTTTCCTTCGTCGACGCCGAGCAGATTCCGCTGCAGAACATCGACACGCCCTACTACCTGGCGCCGGACAAGCGCGGCGGCAAGGTCTACGCGTTGCTGCGCGAAACCCTGAGCAAAACCAACAAGGTCGCCCTCGCCCGCGTGGTTTTGCATACGCGCCAGTATCTGGCGGCGTTGATGCCTCTGGAGTCGGCGTTGGTGCTGGTCAAATTGCGTTGGCCGCAAGAGGTACGCGGTCTTGATCAACTGGAACTTGGCAGCGAGGTCACCAAGCCACAACTGGCCAAAGGTGAGTTGGACATGGCCAAACGGTTGGTTGAGGACATGAGCGGGGACTGGAAGCCCGAAGACTACAACGACGAATTTGAAGACAAGATCATGGCGCTGGTGGAGAAAAAGGCCCACGAAGGCAAGATCGAGGATGTTGAAACGGTGGGCGGAGAGGAAGAGCGCAAGACTGCCGATGTGATCGACCTGACCGAGTTGCTTAAACGCAGCCTGGGTGGCAAGGCGCCGGCTAAACCGAAGACCAAGGCAGCCAGCAAAGCTGCACCGGCGAAGAGGGCAAAGAAAGCGTCAGGGGAATGACAACTGAGGGATTGTCAGGTAACTGACAGGTTGCTTTTGAGACAGTCACTTTTCATGTAGGAGCTGCGGCACGCTGCGATCTTTTGATCCTGTTTTTAAGGGCCAAGATCAAAAGATCGCAG
>NZ_JACSZV010000065.1 GCF_014472415.1 Pseudomonas sp. N40(2020) | reverse complement strand
TCAAAAGATCGCAGCGTGCCGCAGCTCCTACAAGGTGTTTACAGTGTTACTCGGTAACGGTCGGAATCTTGCGCGGTGCCATGAAGTACATCCACGTCAGCGCAATGAAGTACATCGCCGGAATCAGGGTGAACAACACGGTGTAGTTGTTGTTGGTGACGGTGAGGATGTGGCCGACGATCTGAGTCATGAACATCCCGCCGATCGCCGCGCACATGCCGCCGAAACCGAACACCGTGCTCATCATGTGCTTGGGCGTGTAGTCCATCACCAGGCTCCAGATGTTCGCCGTCCATGCCTGGTGCGCGCCGATCGCCAGGGAAATAGCAGCCACGGCGACCCACAAATTGGCGGAGCCGGCAGCCATGACCACGCCGATGATGCAGCAGGCGAACAGGAACATCGACAGCAACCGCGCCTTGATCGCGTTCATCCCGCGACCGATCAGGAACGAGGACAGAATGCCGCCACCCACGCTGCCAAAGTCGGCGGTGACGTAGATGATGATCAGCGGGATCCCCATCTGGGTCACGTTGATGCCCAGGTTGTATTGCTGATTGAGAAACGGCGGCAGCCAGTACAGGTAGAACCAGAACACCGGCGCGGTCAGCGAGTAGGCGAGGGCGAAGGCCCAGGTGCCGCGCATCCGCAGGATTTTCGAGAACGGCACGCGGGCCTGCTCCGGTTCGACTTCCTGCTGGATGTAATCCAGCTCGGACTGTTTCACGCTCGGGTGATCTTCCGGGTTGTAATACTTCAGGCCCCAGAACAACAGCCAGATCCCGCCCAGCGCCGCCATGCACAGGAACGCGGCCTGCCAGCCCCACACATGAAGAACCAGCGGCAGCAACATCGGCGTGAACATGGCACCGACGTTGGTGCCGGCGTTGAAGATGCCGGTGGCGACGGCGCGTTCACCCGCCGGGAACCACAGACGCGTGGTTTTCACACAAGCGGGATAGTTCGCCGCTTCGGTCAGGCCGAGGACGAAACGGCAGACCATGAAGCCGACCGCCGATGTCGCCAGGCCGTGGGCACCCGTGGCCAGGCTCCAGAGCAGCACGGCGCAGAAGAACACGCGCTTGACGCCGACCCGGTCGATCAGTCGCCCTTGCAGCACGAAACCAATGGCGTAGCCGACCTGAAACCAGAAGTTGATGTTGGCGTAATCCATCGCCGTCCAGCTCATTTCCTTGGCGAGGATGGGCTGCATGACGCCGAGGGCGGCGCGGTCGATGTAGTTCAGGGTGGTGGCGAAAAACACCAGCGCCAGCATGCCCCAACGGGTCTTGCCGACAGCCATGGCGCCGCGGATCTTGTCGCCGATGCCACCCGTGGCAGTGCTCATGGCCGGAGCCATGCGGGAAGTCTGTGAAGGAATCATGTGTTCCACCCGTTTTTGGATTTTTTATTTGGTGTGCTTTTTTGTTTGCACGCTGCGACCGGTGGTTCAGACCCGGACTCAATGTGCGGTCGATGTTGGGCAGTGGACGAAAAATCGTCAATTCGTCAAAACGGCATTGTGTTCGATAATCGCACGTAAAACTAACCGGGTAGTACACTTTAAATTGCTGCGCGAAGTGATGCAGCCAATAATTTACCCCACGACAAAAATGGTCCCCCGCAACAAAGCGGCGCAGTCCGGGAGTTGAAACATGCAGCGTTCCATTGCCACCGTTTCCTTGAGCGGCACCCTGCCGGAAAAACTCGAAGCCATCGCCGCCGCCGGGTTCGACGGGGTGGAGATTTTCGAGAACGACCTTCTGTACTACGACGGCAGTCCACGTGAAATTAAACAGATGTGCGCCGATCTCGGGATTGCCATCACCCTGTTTCAGCCATTCCGCGATTTTGAAGGCTGCCGCCGTGATCGGCTGGCGCGCAACCTGGAGCGGGCCGAGCGCAAGTTCGACCTGATGCAGGAACTGGGCACCGATCTGGTGCTGGTGTGCAGCAACGCTTCGGCGGACAGCGTCGGCGATCAGCAAATACTCATCGATGACCTGCGCTTGCTGGCTGAACATGCCGGCGCCCGTGGCTTGCGCATTGGCTATGAAGCACTGGCCTGGGGCCGTCACGTCAATACGTATCAACAGGTCTGGGACATCGTGCGTCAGGCCGATCACCCAAGCCTCGGCGTGCTGCTCGACAGCTTCCATACGCTATCGCTCAAGGGCGATCCGCGTGCGATTGCCGAGATTCCCGGCGACAAGATTTTCTTCGTGCAAATGGCCGATGCGCCGATTCTGGCGATGGATGTTCTGGAGTGGAGTCGGCATTTTCGCTGCTTCCCGGGGCAGGGCGAGTTTGATCTTGCGGGGTTCCTCGCGCCGATCATCAAGAGTGGCTACACCGGGCCGCTGTCGCTGGAGATCTTCAACGATGGCTTCCGCGCCGCACCGCCACGGGCCAATGCGGCAGACGGCTTGCGCTCGCTGCTCTATCTGGAAGAGAAAACCCGTCAGCGTCTGGAGCAGGAGGCCGCGCCCGTGGCCAACCGCGAAATCCTTTTCGAAACGCCGAAGGCCAGCGAGTACAACGGCATCGAGTTTCTCGAATTCGCTGTCGATGAAAGCCTCGGCGCCAAGTTGTCGAACTGGCTGGAACGCCTAGGGTTCGTCAAGGCCGGACAACATCGCTCCAAGAGCGTGAGCCTGCTGCGCCAGGGTGATATCAACCTGATCCTCAACGCTGAACCCTATTCGTTTGCTCACAGCTTTTTCGAGGCACACGGCCCGTCGCTGTGTGCCACCGCCGTGCGGGTCAAGGACAGCGCGAGTGCTCTGGCGCGTGCCGTTGCCTACAAGGGCCAGCCCTATCGCGGTCTGGTCGGTCCTAACGAATTGGAACTGGCGGCAGTGCGCGCGCCGGATGGCAGCCTGATTTATCTGGTGGATGAGGCGGCTGATGTGTATGGCACCGACTTCAATCTGCTGCCAGACGCGCAGGTGCGCGGAGGCCTCAAGCGCATCGATCACATGGCAATGGCGCTGCCGGCGGATAGCCTCGACAGTTGGGTGCTGTTCTACAAGAGCCTGCTGGATTTCGAGGCCGATGACGAAGTGGTGCTGCCCGACCCCTATGGTCTGGTGAAAAGCCGCGCGCTGCGCAGTCGTGACAGCTCGATCCGTTTGCCGCTGAACATTTCCGAGAACCGCAACACCGCGATCTCCCATGCGTTGTCGAGTTATCGCGGCTCCGGTGTGCATCACATCGCCTTCGATTGTGACGATATCTTCGCCGAAGTCAGCCGAGCCAAAGAGGCCGGCGTGCCGCTGCTGGATATTCCGCTCAACTATTACGACGACCTTGCCGCGCGTTTTGACTTCGACGACGAGTTCCTCAGTGAGCTGGCGTATTACAACGTGCTCTATGACCGTGACGCCCAGGGTGGTGAGTTGTTTCACGTTTACACCGAGCCGTTTGAGGGGCGGTTCTTCTTCGAGATCATCCAGCGTAAAAACGGCTATGCCGGATACGGCGCGGCGAACGTCGCGGTGCGGCTGGCGGCGATGGCCAAATCACGCAGTGGCGCCGTCCGTCAGGCGAAGTTGTAGGAAATTCGTAAGCGCGGGATTAAACACGGGTCGCGCGGCTTCCTTCACCGTGCCGCGCGGCCCATAATCGCCAGCCTGTGCAGTGATGGCCGTGAGCCCGCAATGACAATGACTTCAGAACTCCCCGCAGCCCCCGTCGAACCCGCCGTTGAGCCGCGCAAGAGTCGCAAGAACAATCCGGAAAAGACCCGCGAGAACATCTTGCAGGAGGCGATCGTCGAGTTCGTCCAGCAAGGATTGTCCGGCGCCCGCGTCGACGCGATCGCTGAACGCATCCACACCTCCAAACGCATGATCTATTACTACTTCGGCAGTAAGGAGCAGCTGTACGTCGAGGTGCTGGAAAAGCTCTATGGCGATATTCGTAACACGGAAAGCCGTCTGCACCTGGCCGAACTGTCGCCAGTGGTAGCGATTCGGCGGCTGGTGGAGTTCACCTTCGATCACCACGATCGCAACGTCGATTTCGTGCGCATTGTCTGCATCGAGAACATCCATAACGCCGAATTCGTGAAGCGTTCCGATGCAATCAAGGCGATGAACAACACCATCCTCGATTCACTCGGCGAGATTTTGCGTCGGGGCGCCGAAGAAGGCGTTTTCCGCAGCGGGCTCAACGCGCTGGACGTGCATTTGCTGATCAGCTCGTTCAGCTTCTATCGCGTGTCGAACCGCCACACATTCGGTGAGATTTTTCAGATTGATCTGCCGGACGAGAGCATCAAGCAGCGTCATCGCGAGATGATCTGCGAGTCGGTGTTGCGTTACTTGCAGGCCTGACATGAGACGAGGGGGCAAGCCCCCTCATTTGGCTAGCCATTCATGCTTTGGAAGTGCGCAAGCATGCGTTGCGCATCCGGCACCACGCCACTGAACAACTCAAACGCCTTCACCGCCTGAAACACTGCCATGTTGCCGCCATCCAGCGTCCGGCAACCTATTGTGCGGGCGTTGCGCAGCAGTTCGGTTTCCAATGGGAAGTACACGATCTCCGCCACCCACAATTCCTTGCGCAGCAACTCGACCGGCACCGGCATGCCCGGCAGTTTGGCCATGCCCATCGGTGTGGTGTTCACCAAGCCGTCAGCCTGATTCATTGCGCTCGGCAAATCCTGCCCGGCCACTGCGCGGCCAAAGCCGAAATGCTCATTGAGGTTGTTCGCCAGATGCTCGGCGCGATCACTGTCCACGTCGAAAATGCTCAACCTTTGTACGCCTTCGCTCAGCAGTGCGTGGGCCACTGCGGCGCCTGCACCACCAGCGCCCATTTGAACAACACGCTCACGGGCGGCGTCCTTCAAGCCGCGACGAAAACCCTCGGCAAAACCCAGGCAGTCGGTATTGTGGCCGACGCGTTTGCCGTCCTTGAGCACCACGGTATTGACCGCGCCGATGCCGCGGGCTTCGGGTGACAGTTCGTCGAGCAGCGGGATAATCGCCTGCTTGCAGGGGAAGGTGATGTTCAGCCCGGTGTAGTTCATGCGCTCGGCCGCCAGCAACAAGTCGGGCAAGGCATGGGTGTCCAGTTGCAGTTGATCCAGGTCGATCAGCCGATACAGATATCGCAAGCCCTGGGCGTCGCCTTCGTGCTCATGCAGCGCCGGCGTGCGGGAGGCCTGAATGCCGGCACCGATCAACCCGGCCAGTATCACGTTTTTGCGGCTCATGCTGCTTGCCCCTTCAGCCGCTGGCTTAAGTGTTCCAGGGCCAGACGATAGCCATGGCTGCCAAACCCGCACATCACCGCCGTGGCGATGGCCGAGACAAATGAGTGATGACGGAACGGCTCGCGGGCATGGACGTTGGACAGATGCACTTCGATCACCGGCAACTCACTGGCCACCAGCGCGTCGCGAATCGCCACCGAGGTGTGCGTCCAGGCTGCCGGGTTGATGACAATCCCGGCGCAACGACCGCGAGCGGCGTGAATCCAGTCGAGCAGTTCGCCTTCGTGGTTGGTCTGGCGAAATTCCACGGCCAGGCCGAACTCTTCGCCAGCGCGACCGCACAGCGCCGAGATATCCGCCAGGGTTTCATGGCCGTAAGTGGCGGGCTCACGGGTGCCAAGCAGGTTCAGGTTCGGGCCGTTGAGCACCAGAACGATAGGGGGCATGGGGGTAACTCCACTTCTTGTTTTTGGCTTGGGCCATGGGTTTCGGCCTGTGGAGATAAAATGTACTAGATGGTTACATCGGTCAATTGAACGGCGTCACCCTTAGCGTTTTTTGTTCGGTGATCGCACAACCTGAAACAAGCGCCCACAAAAAAGCCGTCATTCACGACGGCTTCTTCGTATCTGGCAACAGCAATCAGCGGCGGGTCAGCAACACGCCCGACTCCATGTGATGCGTCCACGGGAACTGGTCGAACAGCGCGCACTGGGTAATGCGGTGCGTGTCGTGCAACTGGGCGATGTTGGCCGCCAGGGTTTCCGGGTTGCAGGAGATGTAGAGGATGTTGTCAAAGCGCCGGGTCAGCTCGCAGGTGTCAGGGTCCATGCCGGCACGCGGCGGGTCGACGAACACGCTGCCGAACTCGTAGCTCTTGAGGTCGATGCCGTGCAGGCGACGGAATGGGCGCACTTCGTTGAGGGCTTCGGTCAGTTCTTCGGCGGACAAACGCACCAGCGTGACGTTATCCACAGCGTTTTCGCTGAGGTTGCTCAGTGCGGCGTTGACCGAAGTCTTGCTGATTTCGGTGGCCAGCACTTTGCGTACGCGGGTCGCGAGCGGCAGGGTGAAGTTGCCGTTGCCGCAATACAGCTCCAGCAAATCGTCAGTGCGATCGCCCAATGCTTCGTAAGCCCAGTTCAACATCTTTTGGTTTACGGTGCCGTTGGGCTGGGTGAAGGCACCTTCCGGCTGGCGATAGCTGAACGTGCGGCCGCCGACTTCAAGTTTCTCCACTACATAGTCTTGGCCGAGCACTTCGCGTTTGCCCTTGGAGCGGCCGATGATGCTGACCCCGAGATCTGCCGACAGCTTGGTCGCTGCCGCATGCCAGTGCTCGTCCAGCGGACGGTGGTAGCACAGGGTGATCATCGCGTCGCCAGCCAGGGTGGTCAGAAACTCCACCTGAAACAGCTTGTGGCTCAACGCCGCGCTGGCCTGCCACGCCGCCTTGAGCTGCGGCATCAGTTGATTGATGCGCAGGCTGGCGATCGGGAACTCTTCGATCAGGATCGGCGTGCGTTTGTCGTCCTGAGAGAACATCGCGTAATGACGCTCACCGGCCTCGCGCCACAGGCGGAATTCGGCGCGCAGACGGAAGTTCTGCAGTGGCGAGTCGAATACGCTCGGCTCGGGCGCATCGAACGGGGCCAGCAGGTCACGCAGGCGCGTGACCTTGTCTTCGAGCTGTGCGGCGTAGGCTTGGGAATCGAAAGTCATGCGTTGAACCAACCCAACTTGATCACGAACAGAATCGACAGAATCACCAGCGCTGGGTTCAGCTCACGGGCGCGACCGGACAGCAGTTTGATCGCGGTCCAGGCGATGAAGCCGAACGCGATGCCGTTGGCGATCGAATACGTGAACGGCATGGCCAGCGCGGTCACCACGACCGGTGCGGCGACGGTGATGTCGTCCCATTCTATTTCTGCCAGGCCCGACATCATCAAGACGGCGACGAACAGCAGTGCCGGTGCGGTGGCAAAAGCCGGAACGCTGGCCGCCAGTGGCGAGAAGAACAGCGCCAGCAGGAACAGAATCGCGACGACCACAGCTGTCAGACCGGTACGGCCGCCAGCACTCACGCCCGCAGCAGATTCGATGTAGCTGGTGGTGGTCGAGGTGCCCAGCAGCGAGCCGCCCATGGCGGCGGTGCTGTCGGCGATCAGCGCACGGCCCATTTTCGGCATGTGGCCGTCCTTGCCCATCAGGCCGGCGCGCTTGGCGACGCCGATCAGGGTGCCGGAGTTGTCGAACAGGTCGACGAACAGGAAGGCGAAGATCACGCTGACCAGACCGATATCCAGTGCCCCCATGATGTCCAGCTGCAGGAAGGTCGGGGCCAGCGAAGGTGGCATAGACGTCACGCCATTGAACGCGGTGAAGCCAAAGGCGATGGATACGATGGTCACCGCCAGAATGCCGATCAGGACCGCACCGCGTACTTTCAGCGCTTCGAGGGCAACGATCAGGGCGAAACCGAGGGTGGCGAGGATCGGTGCCGGAGCTCTCAGCTCACCGAGGCCGACCATGGTCGCCGAATTGCTGACCACAATGCCGGCGTTATGCAGGGCGATCAGCGCCAGGAACAGGCCGATACCGGCTGCAATCGCCGAACGCAGCGGCAGCGGGATGCTGTTGATGATCCATTCACGGATGCGGAAGATCGACAGCAGGAAGAAGCACACGGCCGAGATGAACACCGCGCCCAGCGCCACTTGCCAGGTGTGGCCCATGTGCAGCACGACGGTATAAGTGAAGAAGGCGTTCAAGCCCATGCCCGGTGCGAGGGCGATCGGGTAGTTGGCGATCAGGCCCATGACCGTGGAACCGATGGCGGCTGCCAGACAGGTAGCGACAAACACCGCGCCCTTGTCCATGCCGGTCTCGCCGAGGATGCTCGGGTTGACGAACAGAATGTAGGCCATGGCCAGGAAAGTCGTGATGCCCGCGAGAATCTCGGTCCGCACGTTGGTGTTGTGTGCCTTGAGTTGAAACAGCCTTTCCAGCATGTCTGCTCCCCGTGGCGCGCATGGCGCCGTGAATGTATCGACCTCAACAGCAAAGCACAGACCGTCGCAAGCGCCTGAGAAATTGTGGTGGGCCGGAAAAAGCCGCGCATCATACCAGCAGCGTGAGGAATATGGCGGTTGTTGGTGTCGATCGTCGTCGAAGTTTTGCGTTGGGGCCAACTGCGCCATACTGCGCGCTGATTTTTGGGGGATGGGTAACGCATGAGCAAGCGCTGGTTGAAGACATTCGGCTTACTGGCCGTTCTGATGGGCGGGGCGTCTGGCGCCTGGGCTGCGTCGGCCCCACCGTTAACTCAGTTAAAGGTGTTGAAAGTCGAGTCACCGAGCTGCGGCTTCGAAGACATCGCTGAAGGTCAGGAACAGACGCGTTGCGACCACAGCGGCCCGAATATCAAGGTTTACGTGCTGGAGGTCGGCTACGGTCGCGAGGCGCACGTAGCGTTGGACGGTTTTGAGGTGAACGGCACGCGAACCCCGGTCTGCGCTTTTGATAACGGCAATCTGACCGAGTGTACGGTCGGCAAGAAAACCGTGGGCTATCTGTATGTGCTCGACCTGGCTGGCAAGCAGGACGGTATCTTCACCTTTACCAACATGTCCATCAACGCGCCGGGTAACAGGATGTCGACGCAGCTTTACATCAAGTAACGGCGACGACCGAACGAGGCCGGGTAAAGCTGACTACGCTTTGAAGATCACCCAGCGGATAGCGCCCATGACCTTTAGAGCCCTGATTACCCTAGCCGAGGGCATCGATGATCTGCAAAGCGTGACCCTGATCGACGTATTGCGTCGCGCCGGCATCGAAGTGATGGCGGCCAGCATCGAAGGTCGGCGCATGCTGACCTGTGCCCGCGGCACCCGCCTGACCGCCGACGGCATGCTGATCGATGTGCTGGCACAGACGTTCGACCTGATCGTCCTGCCCGGCGGCGCTGTCGGTTCACAACACCTGGCGGCGCATCAGCCGCTGCAACAACTGCTCAAGGATCAGGCCAGCGCCGGACGTCTGTTCGCCGCCATCGCCGAAGCCCCGGCAGTCGCCCTGCAAGCCTTCGGCGTTTTGCGCCAGCGGCGCATGACTTGCCTGCCGAGCGCCAGTCATCAATTGTCGGGCTGTACGTTTGTCGATCAGCCGGTGGTGGTTGATGGCAACTGCATCACCGCCCAGGGTTCTGGCGCAGGGCTGGAGTTTGCCTTGGCGCTGGTGGAACAACTTGGGGGCAAGGCATTAAGGGCGAAAGTGGGGGGGGAATTGTTGGTCTGACGAGCGCTAAACCTTCGCCTCTTCCACCAACTCCGTCATCCGATCCCGTTTGGCCAATGTCGGAAACAGTTTGATCCACGTCCCCGTCACCACCAGCGTACCGACTCCGCCCATGACCACTGCCGGCACGGTGCCGAACCAGTGGGCGGTGAGGCCGGATTCGAATTCGCCCAACTGGTTCGAGGCGCCGATGAACAGACCGTTTACAGCGCTGACCCGGCCGCGCATTTCGTCCGGGGTTTCCAGTTGGACGAAGGAGGCGCGGATCACCATGCTGATCATGTCCGCCGCACCGAGCACCACCAGCACGGCCAGCGAGAACCAGAACGAAGTCGACAGGCCGAAAGCGATGGTGGCGACGCCGAATATGCCCACCGCGGTGAACATCACCCGGCCGACATTGCGCTCCACGGCAAACCGCGCGAGGAACAGTGACATCCCCAGCGCGCCGACCGCTGGCGCCGAGCGCAGCAGGCCGAGGCCCCACGGCCCTGTCAGCAATATGTCTTTGGCGAATACTGGCAGCAACGCGGTGGCGCCACCCAGCAGCACCGCGAACAGATCCAGAGAGATCGCCCCGAGAATGTCCGGACGGCTGCGAATGAAACGAATCCCCGCCAGCAACGAATCCAGCGTGGCTTTGCCTTTATTCAACGGGGTCTGCCGAGCGGGCAGGTTGAGCATCAGCGAGCAGGCAATCACATAAAGCAGCACCGTCGGGCCATACACCCAGACGCTGCCGAACGCATAAAGCAAACCGCCGAGTGCCGGGGCGACGATGGTCGCCGACTGTTGCGCCGATTGCGCGGCCGCGACTGCGCGCGGGAACAGCGACGCGGGCACGATGCTCGGCAGCAGCGCCTGTGTGGTCGGCATTTCGAACGAGCGCGCCGCACCCAGCAGGAAGGCGAGGATGAAGATCATTTCCCGGGTGACGTGATCGGTGGCACTGCCAATGGCCAGCGCCAGGGCGATCAAGGCCTGCAACGACTGACAGATCGCCGCGACTCTGCGCCGGTCATAGCGGTCGGCGACATGCCCGGTGTGCAGCATGAACAGCACGCGCGGTGCGAACTCGACAAGACCCACCAGGCCCAGGTCGAGCACGTTGCCGGTCAACTGATACAGGTTCCAGCCAATCGCCACGGTGAGCATCTGGAACCCGCTGGCGGTGAAAATCCGGGCCAGCCAGAACGCGAGAAACGGACGATGGTGACGTAACAGCAGGGGCTCTTGGCTGGGCATCTGGAGGCAGGTCTGGTTCGAGGGGGAACCGCGAGGTTATCACCAGTCTGTAACAGGAAGTTGCTATGAAAAAAAATTTAGTTAGCCAGACATCGATTATCCCCGCGCCCTCAACTCCCTGCGACAAGGGAGCACGCCGTTTCGCCACATGGCATGTACTTCAGAGCATTGCCGTAACCGTGAGGCAACTTGTCACGCGGCAAACGACCACGCGGTTCTTCGTCTGAAATGGGACTACTCTTTCAACGTTGCTTGATCCAGATCAAGGCCTCTAACGGAATTGATCCGGCGGCCCGATGGCCAGACTCCCTGCGTTGCGATGGTTGTTAAAAAAGAACGAATCAGAATTCGCCGCACTCCATATCCGTGGGGGCAGTAGGCGTAGGGGTCACAAGCCCCGCAGCCGGTATTACCTGACAGAGGAAGACTTATGTTCGGTTTAGAGGCACTCGATCTCGCCCGAATTCAGTTCGCGTTTACCGTCTCATTTCACATCCTGTTCCCGGCCATCACCATTGGCCTGGCGAGCTACCTGGCGGTGCTCGAAGGCTTGTGGCTGAAAACTCATAACGACACCTACCGTGACCTCTACCATTTCTGGTCGAAGATCTTTGCCGTCAACTTCGGCATGGGCGTGGTCTCCGGTCTGGTTATGTCCTACCAGTTCGGCACCAACTGGAGCCGCTTCTCGGACTTCGCCGGTGCCGTCACCGGGCCTTTGCTGACCTATGAGGTGCTCACGGCGTTCTTCCTCGAGGCCGGTTTCCTCGGGGTGATGCTGTTTGGCTGGAACAAGGTCGGACGCGGTCTGCACTTTTTTTCCACGGTGATGGTGGCGATCGGCACATTGATCTCGACGTTCTGGATTCTCGCTTCCAATAGTTGGATGCAAACCCCGCAGGGCTTCGAAATCGTTAACGGCCAAGTCATTCCCACCGACTGGCTGGCCATCATCTTCAACCCGTCGTTCCCGTACCGCCTGATGCACATGGCGACTGCCGCGTTCGTGGCCACGGCATTCTTCGTCGGCTCCTCGGCGGCCTGGCACCTGTTGCGCGGCAAGGACAACTCGGCGATCCGCACCATGCTGTCGATGGCGATGTGGATGGCATTGATCGTCGCGCCGATCCAGGCCGTCATCGGCGACTTCCATGGCCTCAACACCCTCAAGCATCAACCGGCAAAAATCGCCGCCATCGAAGGCCACTGGGAAAACAAGGGTGACGAACCTACGCCGCTGATCCTGTTCGGCTGGCCGGACATGAAAGAAGAGAAAACCAAATTCGCCGTGGAGATCCCGTACCTCGGCAGCCTGATCCTGACCCACTCGCTGGACAAGCAAGTGCCGGCGCTCAAGGATTTTCCACCCGAAGACCGGCCGAACTCGACCATCGTGTTCTGGTCGTTCCGGATCATGGTCGGTCTGGGTTTCCTGATGATCTTCACCGGTCTGTGGAGCTTGTGGCTGCGTAAACGCGACACCCTCTACACCTCACGTCCGTTCCTGTATCTGGCGTTGTGGATGGGGCCGTCCGGGTTGATCGCGATTCTCGCCGGCTGGTTCACCACGGAAATCGGCCGTCAGCCGTGGGTGGTCTACGGGCTGATGCGCACGGCGGATGCGTCGTCCAATCACAGCTTTGTGCAGATGAGCATCACGCTGATCATGTTCGTCGTGGTGTATTTCGCCCTGTTCGGTGCCGGCCTCGGCTACATGATGCGTCTGGTACGCAAAGGGCCGAAGATCAGCGAAGGCGCAGAAACGCCAGAAGGTGGTCCAGGCAAGCAACGCACGCCGGCCCGTCCGCTGTCCGCTGCGGACGATACGGCCGATGCCGATCACGATGCTCCCAGCCTGACCAAGGAGATTTGACTCATGGGTATTGATCTTCCGCTGATCTGGGCCGTGATTATCATCTTCGGCATCATGATGTACGTGGTCATGGACGGCTTCGACCTCGGGATCGGGATTCTCTTCCCGTTCATTCCGGGCAAGACCGACCGTGACGTGATGATGAACACCGTCGCCCCGGTCTGGGACGGTAACGAAACGTGGCTGGTGCTGGGCGGCGCGGCGTTGTTCGGCGCCTTTCCGCTGGCCTATTCGGTGGTGCTCTCGGCGCTGTACCTGCCGTTGATTTTCATGCTGATCGGTTTGATTTTTCGCGGCGTGGCATTCGAGTTTCGCTTCAAGGCCAAGGACGACAAGCGTCACCTGTGGGACAAGGCATTCATTGGCGGTTCGGTGGCGGCGACGTTCTTCCAGGGCGTGGCGCTCGGCGCATTCATCGATGGTTTGCCGGTGGTCAATCGACAGTTTGCCGGCGGATCACTGGACTGGCTGACACCGTTCACGATGTTCTGCGGCGCTGCGCTCGTGGTGGCTTATGCCTTGCTCGGTTGCACCTGGCTGATCATGAAGACCGAAGGCAAGCTTCAGGAACAGATGCATAACCTGGCACGGCCGCTGGCATTCGTGCTGCTGGCCGTGATCGGTATCGTCAGTATCTGGACGCCACTGGCGCACCCGGACATCGCGACACGCTGGTTCAGCATGCCGAATCTGTTCTGGTTCATGCCGGTACCGATTCTGGTGCTGGTAACGATGTACGGTTTGATCCGTGCCGTGGCGCGCAATGCCAACTACATGCCGTTCCTGCTTACCCTGGTGCTGATTTTTCTCGGCTACAGCGGTCTCGGTATCAGCCTGTGGCCGAACATTGTGCCGCCGTCGATCTCGATCTGGGACGCCGCCGCACCGCCACAAAGTCAGGGCTTCATGCTGGTAGGCACGCTGTTCATCATCCCGTTCATTCTGGGTTACACCTTCTGGAGCTACTACGTGTTCCGCGGCAAGGTCACCCATGAAGACGGTTATCACTAGGCGTGATCACGATGGCGCTGCCCGCAGCGCCATCTCCCTCAAACGGAGGATGAAGCAATGACCGGCAAACATTCCCTGAACGATATTGAAGAAGCTGAAAAAAAGCCGCTGTGGCAGCGGCTCGGCTGGTTAGCGATGATCTGGGTTGGTAGCGTCGGCGCGCTGTTTATCATCGCCAGCCTGATGCGCATGTTCATGAACGCCGCAGGCCTGACCACTCACTGAATCACTCCGTCCCGGCGCCTTCGGGTACGGATTTGTAACCCTCCTAATGGAGGGTTTTTTTTGCCTGGCGGTTTACTTGCGGGCCTTGAGGATCACGAATTTCGGTGTGGCGGCGACTTGCTCGACACCACGGAACAGCCGCGCCAGTTTGCTGTGATAACCCAGATGACGGTTGCCGACGATGTACAACGCGCCGCCCACCACCAGCGCCTCGCGGGCTTGCTGGAACATGCGCCAGGCGAGGAAATCACCCACGACCTGCTGCTGATGGAACGGCGGATTGCACAACACCACGTCCAGCGATTGCGGCTCCTGACCGGCCAAACCATCACCCGCACGCACGATCACGTCGCGATCACCGAGCGCGGCGCGCCAGTTTTCGGCAGCCGACTGCACGGCCATGAACGATTCATCGACCAGCGTGTACTGTGCGTCCGGGTTTTGCAGTGCGCTGGCAATGGCCAGTACACCGTTACCGCAACCCAGGTCGGCGACTCGTGCACTGCCAAGATTCTTCGGCAGATGCGGGAGAAACGCGCGGGTGCCGATGTCCAGGCCTTCGCGGCAGAACACGTTGGCGTGGTTAAGCAACTCAATGGCCGGATCGTCAAGGCGATAGCGAGACGGGTAGGGCGACACGGCTGGCGTTTTCGCCTCAGGTGTGGCGATCAGCAGCCGAGCTTTTTTTACCGCCAGTGATGCCTGTACGGGGCCGACGTAGCGCTCCAGCAGGTCGCCCGCCGCGCGCGGCAGATGTTTGACCATCGCTGCTGCGACCACTTCAGCGCCGGGCGCCAGTTGCCCTTGCAGGCGAATCAGTTGTTCCTCCAGCAAGGCCAGGGTTTTCGGTACGCGGATCAATACCCGATCGAACGGCCCGAGCAAGGGCTCACTGGCCGGGATACCGCAGATCGCGTCGAACGCGCGGCCATTGCGCAGCAGGTTTTTTTCCAGCCCTTGAAAGCCCAGAAACGAATCACCGCTACTGATGACCGTCACCTTGCCGAGCAGACTGGCGGCCAGCGCGCCGAAGCTGTCGTTGAGCACCAGAACCCGCGTGTCAGCCGTCGGTTGCTGCGCGGCCAGATGATTGAGCAAATATTCATCGGCGGCATCGAACGCCTGCAGCGGTTCGTTTTGCTGTTCAGGCTGGCGGATCAGGTCGAGTTGGGCGAAGGGCGTATCGAGCAAAGGCATGGGGCGGGGACTCAGGATAATCGACGGATGTCCCGCTGCCAGGGTGACGTACGGCGGAACCCGACCGAGTGGACTGCAACGCAAACGGCTGGCGTCATCACTCAGGAAGGGCATAAATGGTACGTTTTTTTCTGCGGGAACACCCGCACGTTTTAATCGGGGGCAAAGCGATGGGTCTAGATGATTCCGGCTCTGGCGGCCGCGATGACAGCGGAAATCTTGTTGCAGACATTGAGCTTCTCGATGACGTTCTGCACGTGATAGTTCACGGTGCGTTCGCTCAAGCTGAGGATTTTCGAGATCTCATAAGCCGTTTTGCCACTGGCGGACAATTGCAGCACCTCCAGTTCTCGGGGTGAAAGATGCGGTTGGCGGGACTTGGCGGGCTGTGGGGGCAAGGCCCTGGCGAACAGTTCGCTCAAGTGGCTGGTGGCGTAGAACATATAGCCAAAATGCTCATACAACTCGAGCGGACTGATCGGGCAGTGCTTTCGGGCAAGGCTGATAATGCTGCACAAGCCGCTCTCCTCGTTATGGAACGCCTGAGACCAGCCGTGTTGCAGTCTGTGTTCCTTCAGTGATTCCCATAACTGAGGCGTTTCGGCGAATACCGTTTCATTCCATACGATGGGTAACATTGAGTGATTGCAGTGTGCTATTACCGGATCAATTTTCCGGAAGTTTTTTTGTGCATATTGTTGATTCCATTCTTCAGGGTAGTTGTTGATTTGCAAGGCATTAAGATGAATTTCCCGATGCGGCGAAGTGACTGAAATTGCGCAGAAGTTAAACCCTAGATTCTCGGCAAATTTCAGCAAGATCGGATAAGCGGCATCTATTCCCTTGGCGAAAGTCAGTTGCTTTAGTTGCGACTCCTTCCACGTTTCCATTTAAAACTCTCCGTTGGTGTTGCGGGGGCGCCGAGTGGATCCAAAAGATCCGGCACGGGTCGAAGTGTAGGATGTTTCCTACGAAGAGTTTTAAATTTTTTCGCTCTTGAGAATGCGCGTCTGGTCATAAAGCGTTATTAGCAATTACGAAGTTTTGGTATGCAACTTGTCATCCTGAATTTTAGTTTGCATAGCTTGCTTGCTTTAAATGCGTTTGATAGTTGTCTGAGGCGTGCGTTGATAAAGCCATTACCAATCATCGGTGTTTAAGCGCGCAGATTTGCGGGACACTGCTGGTCATCGTTCAACGGAGTGCCCCATGACCGCCAGTGCAGAGAAGTTTACCGCTCAGACCTTGCTCGACGTGCAGCCCCTGACCTCCAGCCTGTTCACTTTGCGCACCAGTCGTGATGCCGGTTTTCGTTTCCGGGCCGGACAATTCGCCCGGCTCGGCGTGACCAAGGCCGACGGCAGCACTGTGTGGCGCGCCTATTCGATGGTGTCGTCACCCTTTGACGAGTTTCTTGAATTTTTCTCCATCGTAGTGCCGGGCGGCGAGTTCACCAGCGAGCTGAGCCGACTGCGGATCGGCGATACCTTGCTGGTGGATCGCCAGGCGTTCGGCTATCTGACCCTTGATCGCTTCGTTGACGGCCGTGATCTGTGGCTGTTATCCACCGGTACCGGGGTGGCGCCTTTTCTGTCGATCCTTCAGGACTTTGAGGTCTGGGAAAAATTCGAACGGATCATTCTGGTGTACAGCGTGCGCGAAGCGCGGGAGCTGGCGTATCAGCAGATGATTGCCGGGCTGTCGCAACGTGAATATTTGAGTGAACACGCACACAAGTTGCGTTTCATCCCCACAGTCACCCGTGAAGCCCATCCCGGAGCGTTGAGCGGTCGTATCACTACACTGATCGAAAACGGTGAGCTGGAACGGGCGGCGGGCGTGGAGCTGTCGGCTGAACATTCGCGGGTCATGTTGTGCGGCAATCCGCAGATGATCGACGACACCCGTGCGTTGCTGAAAAAAAGGCACATGAGCCTCAGCCTCACCCGCCGGCCGGGACAGGTGGCCGTAGAAAACTACTGGTAAACAAACGGCGCCCTAAGGCGCCGTTTTTCAGGGTGCAGTTAAGTCAGGGCTGATTGTTCCGGGCCTTGAGCAGATCGCGGATCTCACCCAGCAATTCTTCTTCCTTGGTCGGCACCGGTGGCAGGGTAGGGGCCACGGCTTCTTCGCGTTTCAGGCGGTTGATGGCTTTGACGCCCATGAAGATTGCGAAAGCGACAATCACGAAGTCGAGCACGCTCTGGATGAATTTGCCGTAAGCCAGCATGACCGCAGGGGCCTCGCCTTGGGCAGCTTTGAGCGTAATGGCCAGGTCACTGAAATCCACTCCACCGATCAGCAGGCCGATCGGCGGCATGATCACGTCACCGACAAACGATGAAACGATTTTGCCGAAGGCGGCACCGATGATGATACCGACGGCCATGTCGACCACATTGCCTTTGACCGCGAAGGCCTTGAACTCACTTATCACGCCCATAGGTTATTTCCTTGTTACAGATGAGTTTGGTGTACGCAGTGTAAATCAGCAAAACGCGTCCTGCGCGAAACACCTTCTTACAATGCCCGTTTTAATCGACACATTAATCCACGATTAGTTTGCAAAGTGCCACTAATCGCGCGCGAAATACGCCGTAACTCGCTGATCGGGAAGCCAATTTTTTCAATCATGGCGTTACGTTCTTTCTATTTATGTTCAGCGGCACAGGCCTCTAGCCTTGGGTTGGCGCACCTGGATGCGCCCAAAAAAACCAGAGGAACCTGATATGAATGCCACTCTTGGACTGGGGGCTTTTCCCCATCGCCGCACACTTGGCGTAATCACCGCCAGCCTGTTGACCTTTTCCGTGCATGCCGCGCCCCTGACCCGGGATAACGGTGCGGCGGTGGGCGACAATCAGAGCTCGCAAACCGCCGGCGCCAATGGCCCGGTGTTGCTGCAGGATGTGCAACTGATCCAGAAGCTGCAGCGTTTCGACCGCGAGCGCATTCCCGAGCGTGTGGTTCACGCACGCGGCACCGGCGCCCATGGCACTTTCACGGTGACCAACGACCTCAGCGACTTGAGCAAGGCCAAGGTATTTGCCGCCGGCCAGAGCACGCCGGTATTCGTGCGGTTCTCCGCCGTGGTTCACGGTATCCACTCCCCGGAAACCCTGCGTGACCCGCGTGGTTTCGCCACCAAGTTCTACACCGCCGACGGCAACTGGGATCTGGTGGGCAACAACTTCCCGACCTTCTTCATCCGTGACGCGATCAAATTTCCAGACATGGTGCATGCGTTCAAACCGGACCCGCGCACCAATATTGATGATGACTCGCGCCGATTCGACTTCTTCTCCCATGTACCGGAAGCCACGCGTACGCTGACCGAGTTGTATTCCAACTCGGGAACACCAGCCAGTTATCGCGAAATGGACGGCAACGGAGTGCATGCCTATAAGTTGGTCAATGCCAGAGGCGAAGTGCACTACGTAAAGTTTCACTGGAAGAGCTTGCAAGGCATCAACAATCTCACCCCTAAACAAGTCACAAAAGTTCAGGGTCAGGATTACAGTCATATGACCAATGACTTGGTGACTAATATAAACAAAGGAAACTTCCCGAAATGGGACTTGTACATTCAGGTTCTGAAACCACAAGATTTGTCCAAGTTTGATTTCGATCCGCTGGATGCAACCAAGATCTGGCCGGGTATTCCAGAACGTAAAGTTGGACAAATGGTTCTAAACCGTAATCCGGCAAACGTATTCCAGGAAACCGAACAAGTTGCAATGGCACCGGCCAATGTTGTGCCGGGTATCGAACCTTCCGAAGATCGATTGTTGCAAGGTCGCGTGTTCTCTTATGCCGACACGCAAATGTATCGCCTTGGCGCCAATGCCCTGCAATTGCCGATCAACGCGCCGAAAGTCGCGGTGAACAACGGCAATCAGGATGGCGCGATGAACTTCGGTGCCAGCCAGTCCGGTGTGAACTATCAGCCGAGCCGTTTGCAACCGCGTGAGGAAACGCCAGCGGCGCGTTACAGCCAGATGGCGCTGTCGGGCAGCACGCAGCAGGCGAAGATCCAGCGTGAGCAGAACTTCAAGCAGGCCGGCGATCTGTATCGCTCGTTCAGCAAAAAGGAACGCCGCGACCTGATCGACAGCTTCGGCGGCTCGCTGGCCACCACGGATGACGAGAGCAAGCACATCATCCTGTCCTTCCTTTATAAGGCCGATCCGGAGTACGGCACTGGCGTGACTGAAGTGGCCAAGGGTGACCTGAGCCGGGTCAAGGCACTGGCGGCCAAACTGGTCGACTGATCCAACGCTGATGCAAAACGGGGTCTGAATCAGGCCCCGTTTCGCCAAAGGAGACTGCTGATGCGTATCTGTCTTTTATTGTTTTGCAGCTGCCTGTCGTTCTCTGCGTGGGCGGCTTCGCCCGAGCAGGACCCTGAAGCCATCAGGGCGCAACTGCAGGACTACTATTTTGACGCGGCCCGGCGCGGTGATGTGCCGATGCTCGATACCTTTATCGAGTCCGGATATTCGCTCGACACCCGCGATGACAAGGGCTACACCGCGCTGATTCTGGCGGCGTATCACGGCCAGGCACCCGCAGTTGAAAGGCTACTCGCCGCCGGGGCGGATGCCTGTGCTCAGGATCAACGCGGCAACACGGCGCTGATGGGCGCGATTTTCAAGGGCGAGTTGCAGATTGCCCGGCGTTTGATGGCCACTGATTGCAGTCCCGACCAACGTAACGGTGCCGGTCAGACGGCCGCCATGTACGCCGGCTTGTTCAAGCGTCAGGAATTGCTCGACGCGCTGAAAGCCAAAGGCGCCGATCTGAATGCCGAAGATCCGCTGGGTAACAGCGCCGCACGTCTGGCCAGCGGGGAAATCCGTACCGCCGCGCCGCGCTGATCGGCAGCACGTGCGTTATCATCGCGGTTTTTGTCGGGGGTTCTGATGGCCAAGGCCAAGCGCATGTACGGCTGCACCGAGTGCGGCGCAACCTTTCCCAAGTGGGCCGGCCAATGTGGCGAGTGCGGTGCCTGGAACACCTTGACCGAAACCATGATCGAGAGCGGCGGCGCGACGGCGCCCACCGGTCGCACCGGTTGGGCCGGGCAACAGGCGCAGATCAAGACGCTGGCCGAAGTCAGCATCGAAGAGATTCCACGGTTTTCTACTGCCTCCGGCGAACTGGACCGCGTGCTCGGTGGCGGGCTGGTCGATGGCTCGGTAGTGCTGATTGGTGGTGATCCAGGGATCGGCAAGTCAACGATTCTGTTGCAGACCCTTTGCAACCTCGCCAAGAGCATGCCAGCGCTGTACGTCACCGGCGAAGAATCCCAGCAGCAAGTAGCCATGCGCGCCCGGCGCCTCGGCTTGCCGCAGGATCAACTGCGGGTGATGACCGAAACCTGTATCGAAACCATCATCGCCACTGCCCGTCAGGAAAAACCCAAGGTGATGGTGATCGACTCGATCCAGACGATTTTCACCGAACAACTGCAATCGGCGCCCGGCGGTGTCTCTCAGGTGCGCGAAAGTGCGGCGCTGCTGGTGCGATACGCCAAACAAAGCGGCACTGCGATTTTCCTCGTCGGCCACGTCACCAAGGAAGGCGCGCTTGCCGGCCCGCGCGTGCTGGAACACATGGTCGACACCGTGCTGTATTTCGAAGGTGAATCCGATGGCCGTTTGCGTTTGCTGCGGGCGGTGAAAAACCGTTTTGGTGCGGTCAACGAACTCGGTGTGTTCGGCATGACCGACAAGGGACTTAAAGAAGTCTCCAACCCATCGGCGATTTTTCTCACCCGTGCTCAGGAAGAAGTCCCGGGCAGTGTGGTGATGGCGACGTGGGAGGGTACTCGGCCGATGCTGGTGGAAGTGCAGGCGCTGGTCGATGACAGTCATCTGGCCAACCCGCGCCGGGTGACGTTGGGCCTGGATCAGAACCGATTGGCGATGTTGCTGGCGGTTTTGCATCGACACGGCGGCATTCCGACCCACGATCAGGACGTTTTCCTTAACGTGGTCGGCGGGGTGAAGGTGCTGGAAACCGCATCCGATCTGGCGTTGATGGCGGCCGTGATGTCGAGCCTGCGTAATCGGCCGTTGCCCCATGATCTGTTGGTGTTTGGCGAAGTCGGGTTGTCCGGCGAAGTGCGTCCGGTCCCGAGTGGCCAGGAACGTTTGAAGGAAGCAGCCAAGCATGGCTTCAAGCGCGCGATCGTGCCCAAGGGCAACGCGCCGAAAGAGTCGCCGCCGGGGTTGCAGATCATCGCCGTGACGCGTCTCGAACAAGCTCTCGACGCCCTGTTCGAATAACCACGATCCCCTGTAGGAGCTGCCGAAGGCTGCGATCTTTTGATCTTGCTTTTAAAAGATCAGGATCAAAAG
>NZ_JACSZV010000064.1 GCF_014472415.1 Pseudomonas sp. N40(2020) | reverse complement strand
GTTTAACCTTCAACAATTAGGTTGGCTGACTCTCCGCTATCGCGAGCAGGCTCACTCCTACAGGGGAGATGGGTTTGCAGGACGATTTACGGCAAACTTCAGCAACTTCCAGCTCAAGGCCTTTTAATGGATCGATACGCCCCGCGCGACTGGCAGCCTCACGAGAAGCCCAGTCTGCCCGGTTCCCCCTCGACGCCGCTGCATTCCAACCCCAAGCGCCTGGCCTATGCGCTGGTCGGGTTGCTGGTGGCGTTGACCGGTGGATTGGGTAATTCGCTGGTGGTCGCCAACCTGATTTATCTGCAAGGCGCGATCGGCGCGACCACCGCGGAAATGGCCTGGCTGCCGGCGGCGTATGTGATGACCAACGTGTCGATGAACCTGCTGCTGGTGAAGTTCCGCCAACAGTTCGGTTTACGCGCATTCACCGAGGTGTTTCTGGTGCTGTATGCGCTGGTGACCTTCGGCCATTTGTTCGTCAACGACCTGAACTCGGCGATTGCCGTGCGGGCGGCGCACGGTATGGTCGGCGCGGCGCTCAGTTCACTGGGCTTGTATTACATGGTTCAGGCGTTCCCGGCCAAGTGGCGGATGAAGGCGCTGGTGCTGGGTCTGGGGGCTTCGCAACTGGCTTTGCCACTGGCGCGTTTGTTCTCCGAAGACTTGTTGCAGATCGCCGAATGGCGCGGTTTGTATCTGTTCGAATTGGGCATGGCGCTGCTGTCGCTGGGTTGCGTGTTGCTGCTCAAGTTGCCGCCGGGCGACCGTTTCAAAACTTTCGAAAAACTCGATTTCCTGACCTTTGCCATTCTCGCCAGCGGCGTGGCTTTGCTCTGTGCGGTGCTGTCGTTGGGGCGCATCGATTGGTGGTTTGAGCAAGACTGGATCGGTGTCGCGCTGGCCGCCTCGATTGTGTTGATTCTGGCCGGACTCGCCATCGAACATAATCGCAGCAACCCGCTGCTTATGACCCGCTGGCTCGGCAGTGGTGTGATGATTCGTCTGGCGTTGGCGGTGGTGCTGATTCGCATGGTCACGTCCGAACAATCCACCGGCGCCGTGGGTTTCATGCAGTACCTCAACATGAGCAATCAGCAGTTGCACAGCCTGTACGTGGTGATGATGATCGGCAGCGTCGCCGGCCTGCTCACCAGTGCGCTGACCATCGACCCAAAACACTTGCTCCTGCCGTTGATCATCTCGCTGGCGCTGATGGCGACCGGCTCGGTGATGGACAGTTATTCGAACAACCTGACTCGCCCGGAAAACCTTTACTTCAGCCAGTTCCTGTTGGCGTTCGGCAGTACGTTTTTCCTTGGGCCGACCATGGTGCTGGGCACGCGCAACGTGCTGACCAATCCGCGCAATCTGGTGAGTTTTTCCGTGCTGTTCGGGATCTGTAATAACCTCGGCGGACTGCTCGGCTCGGCGTTGCTCGGCACCTTCCAGATCGTGCGTGAGAAGTTTCATTCCAGCCATATCGTGGAGCACCTGACATTGTCCGATCCGCTGGTGGCGGCGCGCGTGCAGAGTGGTGGATCGGCTTACGGTTCGCTGCTGGCTGACCCGAGCTTGCGCAATCTGGCGGGCATTCGCAGTCTGTCGAACGCGGCGACTCGCGAAGCCAATGTGCTGGCCTATAACGATGTGTTCATGCTCATCGCGGTGATCGCGGTGCTGACCATGATCTGGATATCCATTCGTGCGCTGTGGCTGATGAGCACCACCAAAGCCGTCGCCGCTACACCCGTTCAGCCTTCCGTAACTAATAGCGGTGCCATTTCTTCATGACCGAGCCGACCACGACCACCACTAACGCCATCGCCGCCACGCCCGAGGGTGTCGCGCCGCCGTCATCACCGAACACCGAGCCGCGCTCGCTGCGGGTGCGAATTATCTCGTCGCTGGGTTTTGCCGCGATTGCGATCGTCGGTGTGCTGATCGTGCTCTACGCCTGGCAACTGCCGCCGTTCAGCAGCGCGGTCGAGACCACCGAAAACGCCTTGGTGCGCGGGCAGGTGACGATCATCGGCCCGCAGCTTGCAGGTTATGTCTATGAAGTGCCGGTGCAGGATTTCCAGTTTGTGAAGGCCGGCGATTTGCTGGTGCGTCTGGACGACCGCATCTATCAGCAGCGCCTCGACCAGTCACTGGCGCAACTGGCGGTGCAGAAAGCCTCCCTGGCCAACGTGGTGCAACAACGTAACAGCGCTGAAGCGACGATCAAATTGCGTCAGGCAGTGGTGGCCGACAGCGAAGCGCAGTTGCGTAAAAGCGAGGCGGACTTGCGGCGTAACAAGGAGCTGGTGCGTGACGGCTCGGTGTCCAAGCGTGAGATGGACGTGGCGCTGGCGGCCAATGCGCAAGGCGTTGCTGCGGTAGCGCAAGCCAAAGCCAATCTGGAAATCGCTCGGCAGGATCTGCAAACAGTGATCGTCAATCGCGGTTCGCTGGAAGCGGCGGTGGCCAGCGCCGAAGCGGCAGTGCAACTGGCGCGCATCGACCTGTCGAACACGCGCATCGTCGCCCCGCGCGACGGCCAGCTCGGGCAGATCGGCGTGCGCCTTGGTGCCTACGTCAATTCCGGGGCGCAGTTGATGGCGTTGGTGCCGAACCAGAAATGGGTGATCGCCAACATGAAGGAAACCCAAATGGACAACGTGCGGGTCGGGCAACCGGTGCGCTTCACCGTTGATGCGTTGAACCACCGTAAATTCACCGGGCATGTGCAGCATATTTCGCCGGGCACCGGTTCTGAATTTGCCCTGTTGCAGGCGGACAACGCCACCGGCAACTTCGTCAAAATCGCCCAGCGAGTGCCGGTGCGGATCACCATTGATGAGGGCCAGCAGGAAGAGGAACGGTTGCGGCCGGGGATGTCGGTGGTGGTGAGTATCGATACGGCGGCAGGCGATACGCAGCCACATTAAGATCAAAAGATCGCAGCCTTCGGCAGCTCCTACATTGAAATGCAATCCCCTGTAGGAGCTGCCGAAGGCTGCGATCTTTTGCTTTTCAGGCTGTGATCATCGGTGGCAGAGTGCCGAGCAGCGAGACGGCAGCGACAGCACCAATCCCCAGCAACCACTCCAGCACCACACTGCGCCTGAGCGCGGCCATCCGCCGCTCGCAGTCGTCGATCCGCATACGATTGAACAGCGCCAGCCCGAGCATCCCCAGCACGATCATCGCCTTGATCAACAGAATCAGCGCAAACCCCGTGAAGAGCGGTGTCGGCCACCACTGGCCGGTCAGCACGCGAACGTTGAGCAACCCGGTGATCAACAGGCCCGCAACCAGCGCATATCCGATCCCGCTGAAGCGTCGCAGAATCTCGCGCATCGGTTCACTGGGCCGGCGCAAAATCATCATCAGCAGCAACAATCCGCCAAGCCACGCCGCCACGCAGGTCAGGTGGATGATCTGGTTGAGAATCAACAGTTGGCCGCTGAGACCATCAAGCATCGCGCCATGTCCGACCGGCGCCAGTGTCGCCAACAGCAGCGCGCTCAAGCCCAGGCGCAACGGCAGGTTCGAACGCCATGGCGTAAACAGCAACGCCAGCAACACTGCGTTGATCAACAGGTGCCAGCGCCATACCTGACCAAAAAAGGTATTGCCCAACACCAGTGCAACCGTGTCCGGATCAAAAGCTGCCGCCGCCGAACCGGCCATGCTCGCGGTGATAAGCAACGCCCAGGCCATGCCACTGGCCAGCGCAACGGCAGCAAGCCAAGGTGCCAGCCGCGAAATACCAACGTCCAGCGCTGGCGCTCCACCCTTGAGCAGCAATGGCCTGAACAACCACACCCCGAACAGCATCAACACCACGGTGAAATGCAGGAACCGGCACAGCACCAGCACTTCGCTCATGAATTACTGGCCAACCTTGAATTGGTAGGCGCCTTCGCTTTTATGTGTGTCGACCGACACGGCGTGCCATTCGACTTTGTATTCGCCGGCAGTCAGCGGTGCGGCGGGGGTGACGATCAGGGTTTTCTTGTCTTTGCCTTCGGTGGTCAGCGGTTTGACTGTGACTGGCGCGCCATCCTTGGTCAGGGTGACTTTGGTGAAGGTTGCTTCAACGCCTTCGGAGAAGGTCAGGCGCAGATCCGCCGGTGCCGCGACGGAGCTGTCGGCCGCCGGGGTCTGGCTTTTCAGGTGGGCGTGGGCAAATGCCGAGGATGCGGCCAACAGCGAGGCGAGCAGGGCAGTGGTGGTCAGGACATTCTTGAACAGCATCGCGGGTACCTCTGAGGCAGAATCGAAGAAGCCGCCAGTTTAGCCATCCGTCCTTGCCGGTACGAAGTTTTGTTTTCAGCGGTCGCCCCGGTGGCAGAGCGGATGCTAGTCTTGCGCAACGTTGTTGTCAGGGAGCCCACATGGGCAATCACAAGATCGAGATTCGTCGCAGTAACGTCGAAAAAATCCTCCTCGCCGCGGAAAAGGTTTTCGCCGAAAAAGGCTTCGGCAGCACCGCCATGGCCGACATCGCCGCCGAAGTGCAACTGCCGCGCTCCAACCTGCATTACTACTTTTCAACCAAGAGCGAGCTGTACAGCGCGGTGCTGTTCGATCTGCTGGAAGTGTGGAAACAGGACGCGCTGTGCTTCGAGATGTTCGACGATCCGCGTGTGGTGCTGAGCAGCTACATCCGCGCCAAGATGAACCACTCGCGCAGCCGACCTTACGGCTCGAAAGTCTGGGCCAATGAAATCATTCATGGCGCGCCTACCCTGGGCGAGGCGCTGGATGCCAGCCTGTATGACTGGGCGAAGATGAAAGAAGCGAAGATCCGCCAGTGGGTCGAGGACAAGCGCATCCTGCCGGTGGAACCGTCGAGCCTGCTGTACATGATCTGGGCCTCGACCCAGCACTACGCCGACTTCGATCATCAGGTGAATATCTTGAATGATCACCAGCCGCTGTCGGACATGCAGTTCGAGCGGGCGGTGCAGACGGTGACCAGTGTGATTTTGCGCGGGATCGGCTTGGAGCCATAAGCCTTTCCCTTGAGGCATTCCCACGCAGAGCGTGGGAACGATCAGTCAGAGAGCTACATGGTAGGGATTTCTCGGATCATGGTTCCAATCCAGAAACGGCTTGCCCGTCTCCATCGGCACCATCTCGATGCAATCAGCCACCGGACAGGTGATCTGACACAAATTGCAGCCCACACACTCGTCATCGATCACTTCGTATTTATGCGTCCCGTCTGCTTGCTTCAGGCTACTGATCGCCTGATGTGAAGTGTCTTCGCAGGCAATGTGGCAGCGCCCGCAACCGATGCACGCCTCCTGATCAATCTTCGCGATCACCTGATAGTTGATATCCAGATACTTCCAGTCCGTGGTGTTGCCCACGGCGCGTCCGGAAAACTCGGCAATGTTGGCGTAGCCCTGACTGTCCATCCACCGCGACAAGCCGTCCTTCATCTCCTCGACAATACGGAAGCCATGCAGCATCGCCGCCGTGCACACCTGCACCGCGCCGCTGCCCAGTGCCATGAATTCCGCCGCATCGCGCCAACTGCCGATGCCGCCGATCCCGCAGATCGGTAAACCTTGGGTCTGCGGATCACGAGCGATTTCCGCGACCATGTTCAGCGCAATCGGTTTGACCGCTGAACCGCAGTAACCGCCGTGGGTGCTTTTGCTGCCGACGGTGGGCAGGGCGACCATGTGTTCCAGGTCGACGCTGGTGATCGAGTTGATGGTGTTGATCAGCGACACCGCATCGGCGCCACCCCGATGCGCGGCGCGGGCGGCGACGCGGATGTCGGTGATGTTCGGCGTCAGTTTGACGATCACTGGCAGCGAGCAGTAGGTCTTGCACCAGCGCGTCACTTGCTCGACGTACTCCGGCACCTGACCGACCGCCGCGCCCATGCCGCGTTCGGGCATGCCGTGGGGGCAGCCGAAATTCAGTTCGATGCCATCGGCACCGGTGGCTTCCACCAGCGGCAGGATGTGTTTCCACGACTCTTCGACGCACGGCACCATCAGCGAAACGATGAGGGCGCGATCCGGCCAGTCCTTTTTCACCTGGGTGATTTCACGCAGGTTGATCTCCAGCGAGCGGTCGGTGATCAGCTCGATGTTGTTGATGCCCAGCACTTCTCGGTTGTTACCGTAGTGCGCCGAGTAGCGCGAAGAGACGTTGACCGCCGCCGGGTCTTCACCCAGGGTTTTCCAGACCACGCCACCCCAGCCGGCCTCGAAGGCACGAACCACGTTGTAGGCTTTGTCGGTCGGCGGCGCGGAGGCCAGCCAGAACGGATTGGGCGCTTTGATGCCGGCGAAGACTATCGAGAGATCGGCCATTTACGCAGCCTCCACGTTGAGCATCAGTTGAGCGTTGATGGCCTCGGCGGCCAGTTTGCCGTGCTGCACCGCTTGCACGGTGAGGTCCTGATCGAGGCTGGTGCAGTCACCGCCGGCGTACACACCGGGGATGCTCGTGCGCAGATTTTCGTCGACCTGAATTCGCTCGCCCTGACGCTTGAGTTCACGCGCCAACGGGTCGGCGAGGGCGCTGCCATCAAAGGCTTGGCCGATGGCTTTGAAGATCGCATCAGCGGCCAGCTCGAAGGTTTCCCCGGTGGTTTGCAGGCGACCGTCGACCAGATCGGTACGGGCGAAACGCATGCCGCGGACCTTGCCCTGTTCGTCGAGCAAAACCTCCTCCGGTTGTGCCCAGGTCAACAGGCGTACCTGATTGGCCTTGGCGATGTCTTGTTCGTGGCCGGTAGCGCCCATGTCCGTGACACCACGGCGATACACCAGATTGACATCGCGGGCCCCCAGGCGCGCCATTTGCACGGCCATGTCGATCGCGGTGTTGCCGGCGCCGAGGACGATGCAGCGCTCGGCCAGTGGCAGTTGCGTCAGGTCATCGGCCTGGCGCAGTTCGCGGATGTAGTCAGTGGCGGCGAGCAGGCCGGGAGCGTCTTCGTGAGCCAGACCAAGTTGCTTGCTGGCGTTGAGACCGAGGCCGAGGAACACGGCGTCGAACTGCTGATGCAATTCGCTGAGGGTCAGGTTGTCGCCGAGTTTGTGTCCGTGACGGATTTCGATACCGCCGATTTGCAGGAGAAAATCCAGTTCCTTTTGCGCATAGTCATCGACCAGTTTGTACTTGGCGATCCCGTATTCATTCAGGCCGCCAGCCTTCTCCCGCGCTTCGAAAATCACCACGTCATGCCCGTGCATGGCGCTGCGGTGCGCGCAGGACAGACCCGCCGGCCCGGCGCCGACCACGGCGATGCGTTTGCCAGTGTTAGCGGCGCGCTGGAATGGGTGTTCAGTGAAATTCGCGTTGTCCACGGCGTAGCGCTGCAACAGGCCGATCAGCACTGGCGCGCATTCCTGGGCGTTGTTGCGCACGCAGGCTTGCTGGCAAAGGATTTCAGTGGGACAGACTCGCGCGCAACTGCCGCCAAGGATGTTCGCCGAAAGGATTTTCTGCGCAGCACCGGGCACGTTGTCCTGATGGATATTGCGGATGAACGAAGGGATGTCGATCTCGCTCGGGCACGCATTGACGCACGGCGCGTCGTAGCAATACAGGCAGCGCGAGGCTTCCAGATGCGCCTGCCGAGCGTTGAGCGGCGGTGCCAGATCGGTGAAATGGCCGGCGAGGGCGGCCGCGCTTTCGTGCGGATGCGGGAGATGGTTCAGGGTCTCGATCACGGTTTTTTGCCTCACGGTAATTTGAGGTTCTCTGCCTCTGATGGGCAGTGGTTTTTGTGTCGTTAGGGAGGGCCTCTTCGCTAGCAGGCTCGCTCCCACAGGGGAATGCATTTCAAATGTGGGAGCGAGCCTGCTCGCGAAGGCCGAAGGCCGGGATTTCAGCGTTTAACAGCAGTGGGCTTATGCATCTCCGCCCGCTTGCTCAGCAAATCAAACACCGCCGGATACGCCGGCCGTTCGATGTAGCGTCCGGCCCCGCGCTCGGCACGCAGGTCGCCATCGGCCCAGACCACGCGGCCCTGGCTGACGGTGTGGCTCGGCACACCGCGCACGGTCTTGCCTTCGAAGATGTTGAAGTCCACCTGCTGATGGTGGGTCTTGGCGGAAATCGTGCGGGTGCCTTGCGGGTCCCACAGCACCAGATCGGCATCGGCACCGACCCGGATCGCGCCTTTGCGCGGATAGAGGTTGAAGATCTTCGCGGTGTTGGTGGAGGTGAGGGCGACGAAGTCCTGCATCGAAAAGCGGCCGCTGTTGACGCCTTCATCCCACAGCACCGCCATGCGGTCTTCGATGCCGGCGGTGCCGTTGGGAATCTTGCTGAAGTCGTCGCGTCCGGCGGCTTTTTGTTCGGCGCAGAAGCAGCAGTGATCGGTCGCGGTGGTGTGCAGATTGCCGTTTTGCAAACCGTGCCAGAGCGCTTCCTGATTCCCGCGCGGGCGGAACGGCGGGCTCATCACGTAACCGGCGGCGGTCTGCCAGTCCGGGTGTTGGTAGACGCTGTCATCGAGCAGCAGATGCCCGGCCAGGACTTCGCCGTAAACCGGTTGCCCCTTGCTGCGCGCATAGGTGATTTCGTCGAGAGCTTCCTTGGTCGAGACGTGTACCAGGTACAGCGGCGTGCCAATGGTTTCGGCGATACGAATGGCCCGGCTCGCCGCTTCACCTTCAACCTGCGAAGGACGCGACAGCGGATGCGCTTCCGGCCCGGTGATGCCCTGGGCCATCAATTTGCGTTGCAGGTGATAAACCAACTCGCCGTTTTCCGCATGCACCGTTGGTACGGCGCCGAGTTCCAGACAACGCTCGAAGCTCGCTACCAGCGTGTCATCGGCGGCCATGATCGCATTTTTGTAGGCCATGAAATGCTTGAAGCTGTTGATGCCGTGATGGCTGACCAGTTCGGCCATTTCCTCGCGCACCTGTTCGCTCCACCAGGTGATCGCGACGTGAAAGCCATAGTCCGAGGCGGATTTCTCCGCCCAGCCACGCCACTGATGAAACGCTTCCATCAACGACTGCTGCGGATTGGGAATCACGAAGTCGATGATCGACGTGGTGCCACCGGCCAGACCCGCAGCGGTGCCGCTGAAGAAGTCTTCGCTGGCCACGGTGCCCATGAACGGGAGTTGCATGTGAGTGTGTGGATCGATGCCGCCAGGCATCAGGTATTGACCGCTGCCGTCGAGCACTTCGGCACCGGCGGGAATATCGAGGTTTTCACCAATGGCTTTGATCACGCCGTCGGCGCAATAGACGTCGGCGCGATAACTTTCATCATGGGTAATAACGGTGGCGCCACGGATCAACAGAGACATTCCGAGTTCCTCGCAGGCATGACCGACTGGTGTCGGTTCTAAATGTTTTATTGATGTACGGCGGTGAAGGGCGTATTCCTGTCAGCGCTGTCAGGAATAGAAACTAGTCGCAGTTTTGCAATAGATCAAGATTATTTTTTATAAGCTTATGACTGTTTTAAGTTGTTGAAATACAACGATAAAAATAGAAAATCACCAAAATGGTGAGGCTGCTCACCATTTTGACGCACTTGACAGGATGGAAATATGAGCAAGATTTCCTATGTGAAATCAGCCGCTTGAAGTTGAGCTGCGGTCGATCGCCAAGGAAGAAAAAAAGTGCAGTGCACCAGTTTGAGTCCTGACAGTTCGGACAACTTGCCCGGCATTAAGCCTGAGCGTTCAGACAAGTTTTCGAAGACTCACCCGGTCAATAATTAAAACTGATAAATATCAGAAAGTTGCAAAGCGTTTAATGCACGGCCCAAGCGTTCAGAGCGGCACCCGGCACGTTTATTGATGCCGCCGCTGAAACCATGGCCGGGGCATGAAAGTTGTCAGTTCCTCCGGCCATCGTCCGGCTCGCACCGTCATGTGCAGCCGCCTGATGAGCAAAAAATAATCAGAAGAACAGTGGAGCGGCCATGCAACAGATCAGATCGCAAGTGACCGAGCGCGACGGCTTGTTTGAGCTTGAAGCCGGCAGCGACGTCCTCGACAGTCCCCGTTACAACCACGACATGGCACCGACCAAGGTGCGCGAACGAACCTGGAACAAATGGCACATCACCGCGCTGTGGGTCGGCATGTCGATCTGCGTGCCGACCTACACCCTCGGCGGCGTGCTGACGGCGTACTTCGGCCTGACCGTCGGCGAGGCGCTGCTGGCGATTCTGTTTGCCAACCTCATTGTGCTCATCCCCCTGACGCTCAACGCCTTTCCCGGCACCAAATACGGCATTCCGTTCCCGGTTCTGCTGCGCTCATCGTTCGGCATTCTCGGTTCCAACGTGCCGTGCCTGATTCGCGCGCTGGTGGCGTGTGGCTGGTTCGGCATTCAGACGATGTTTGGCGGGTTGGCGATTCACCTGTTTCTGGGCTCTATTTTCGATGGCTGGAAATCCCTTGGCGGCACGGGGGAGGTGATTGGCTTCATGATCTTCTGGGCGTTGAACCTGTGGGTGGTGATTCGCGGCGCCGAGTCGATCAAGTGGCTCGAAACCCTGTCCGCGCCGTTGCTGGTGGCAGTCGGCATCGGCCTGCTGGTGTGGGCGATGCCCAATGTGTCGATGACCGAATTGCTGGCGATCCCGCCCAAACGTCCTGAAGGCGCAAGCGTGGTCAGTTACTTCGCTGCCGGGCTGACGGCGATGGTGGGCTTCTGGGCCACGCTGTCGCTGAACATTCCCGACTTCAGTCGCTACGCCAAAAGCCAGAAGGATCAAATCCTCGGGCAGATCTTCGGCCTGCCGCTGACCATGTTCCTGTTCGCCTCCCTCGGCGTGATCATGACCGCAGCGTCAGTGAAACTGGTGGGCGTAACCGTCTCTGATCCGGTCAGCCTGATCGGCCACATTCAGAGCCCGGTGTGGGTCGCGGTGGCCATGGCGCTGATCATCATCGCCACGCTGTCGACCAACACCGCCGCCAACATTGTCTCGCCGACCAACGACTTCCAGAACATCGCGCCCAAGGTCATCAACCGCACCAAAGCCGTGCTGCTGACCGGCGTTGTCGGGTTGGTGTTGATGGGGCATGAGCTACTGAAAAAGCTCGGGCTGATCGTCTCCGATGTGAGTCTGGAAACCGTGTATTCGAATTGGCTGCTGGGCTATTCGAGTCTGCTCGGGCCGATTGCCGGGATCATGGTGGTCGACTATTTCCTGATCAAGAAACAGCAACTGGACCTGGCCGGGCTCTACCGTGACGACGTGTATCCGGCGTGGAACTGGGCCGGTTTTCTCGCGTTCGGCGTGCCGGTGGTGTTGACCTTGCTGTCGCTTGGAAGCGATGCGTTCAGCTGGTTCTACAGCTACCGCTGGTTTACCGGCTCGGCGCTGGGCGGAATTATTTATTACGGGTTGTGCGTGATGCGCGGTAACCCGGCGATGGCTAAAGCGCCTTCGTAATGATCGTTCCCACGCTCTGCGTGGGAATGCAGCCCGGGACGCACTGCGTCCCAACAGCGGACGCAGTGCGTCCATGGATGAGTTCCCACGCAGAGCGTGGGAACTATCGGCATCAACACTGAGGAGATCCCCATGAACGCAGCCGTAGACGTTCTGCAATCGACCCATCAGCACATCAACCGCGACCGCCTCTGGGCGTCGCTGATGGAACTGGCCAAACTCGGCGCTACGGTCAAGGGCGGGGTCTGTCGCCTGGCCCTGACCGACCTCGACCGCCAGGCCCGCGACCTGTTCGTGCAATGGTGCAAGGACGCCGGATGCAGCGTCACGATCGACGAAGTCGGCAACATCTTCGCCCGCCGGCCTGGGCGTAATCCGAACCTGCCGCCGGTGATGACCGGCAGCCACATCGACACCCAACCCACCGGCGGCAAATTCGACGGCTGCTTCGGCGTACTGGCTGGCGTCGAAGTGCTGCGTACCCTCAACGACCTCGGCGTGGAAACCGAAGCACCGCTGGAAGTGGTGGTGTGGACTAACGAAGAAGGCTCGCGCTTCGCCCCGTGCATGATGGGCTCTGGTGTGTTCGCGGAAAAATTCACCCTCGAAGAAACCCTCGCCAAAGTCGATGCCGATGGCGTCACCGTTGGCGAAGCGCTCAATGCCATCGGCTATGCCGGCCCGCGCAAGGTTAGCGGGCACAAGGTCGGCGCTTATTTCGAGGCGCACATCGAGCAAGGCCCGATCCTCGAAGACGAACAGAAAACCATCGGCGTGGTGCTCGGCGCACTGGGGCAGAAGTGGTTCGACCTCAAGCTGCGCGGCGTCGAAGCCCATGCCGGCCCGACCCCGATGCACTTGCGCAAAGATGCCCTGGTCGGCGCCTCAGTCATCGTCGGTGCGGTCAACCGCGCCGCCCTCGGCCATCAGCCCCATGCCTGTGGCACGGTCGGTTGCCTGCAAGCCTATCCCGGCTCGCGCAACGTCATCCCCGGCGAGGTGCGCATGACCCTCGACTTCCGGCATCTGGAACCGGCACGCCTGGACTCGATGATCGCCGAAGTGAAACAGGTCATCGACGCGACTTGCGAAGAGCATGGCCTGACCTATGAACTGACGCCGACGGCCGACTTCCCACCGCTGTACTTCGAAAAGGGCTGCGTGGACGCTGTGCGTGGCGCCGCCAAAGGCCTGGGCCTGTCGCACATGGACATCGTCAGCGGCGCCGGTCACGACGCAATCTTCCTCGCCGAACTCGGCCCGGCCGGAATGATCTTCGTGCCGTGCGAAGGAGGGATCAGCCACAACGAAATCGAAAACGCCGCGCCGGATGATCTGGCAGCGGGGTGTGCGGTGTTGTTGCGCGCGATGCTAGCGGCTTCGGCGGCTGTGGCGGGAGGGCAACGCGCGGCCTGATTTCTTTCATGAAGAGGTGCGACGTTGCCGTCCCTGCAAGGCAATTCAGGAGTGTGCAACGTCGTTCATCAACGTGATGACTTCGATCAAGGCGCACCAAACAGCATCGTCCAGTAAACCCCGTCATCACTGCGCGCTTCACTGGCGAAGCCGGCGCCGACTTGGGTAAAAATCGGGCTCATCAGGTTGGCGCAATGGCCAGGGCTGGCCAGCCATCCGGCCATGGCTTTGCCCGGTGAACTCTGTCCGGCTGCGATGTTTTCGCCAATTTGTCGACCTCGATAGCCGGCGGCGCGGGCGCGATCGGCAGGCATGTCACCGTCCGGATCGCGATGGGCGAAATAGTTGCCGTAGGCCATGGCCTTGCTGTGCCCTTGGGCAGCGGCGCCGAGGGCGGCATTCCAGCTCAAGGGGCGGGCGGCGGCGAAACGCCGGCCTCCGCACATCCGTGGCCGGGCGCGGGCGGCATTGACTTCGGCCAGCAGGGCTTTGCCGACGCTGCGGTTATCACCGACACGGCTGTCGAGCACCGGTCGCGTCAACACCACTTGCCATTCGCTGCGCGCACGGCTGATGCCGATGTCGGCGTATTGAGTGTCCAGCAACGCGCCGCAGTAGTCACTTTGCAGCATGTCGAATGCTTCTTCGGCGTCCTGCGCCCCGACAATGCGAATGCTGCGCACCGCTACAGCCGAGTACCCGGAAGACTTCAACGCTTCACGCAAGCCGCCGCCATATCGGTAGCCGACCGGCAAGGCCAGGTTCGACTTCAACGCCAACGGTGCCAGCCGTTGCGCGGGACGCCGATCGCAGCGTTGCGGGTGGGCACGGTAGTCGTTGATGGCCGCCACCAATTGGCGCTCGGCGCCGGCATGGGCAGTTTCGGCGAGCAGGGGCGAAAGGATCAGCAGGCACAGCGAAACGAAGCGAGACGAACGAACGGCGTGGCGCATGGGACGGGCAGCTCTGGAGAGGGACGGTGCTTGAGTGGGTTAGTCGCAGAACGCGGCGCGAATAGGACTGGGGTTTTTTGACTTGGTTCAAGAGGCGGACGATTGCTTAGCATTGGATTTGATGTTGCCTGTACTGGCCTCATCGCTGGCAGGCCAGCTCCCACAGGTCAGATGTCGTTCACAGCATTTGTTTACACCGCAGAACCCTGTGGGAGCTGGCTTGCCAGCGATGAGGGCCGTTCTGCCCACACAAGGCTCACCGATTCAACACATCTCCCATCCACTGCAAGTATTCCACCCGCTCGGAAATCGAGTTATGACCCGAATCCGGCACCACCTTGAGCACGGCCACCCCCTTGGGAAAATTGCCCAGCAACTGCTCGGTGCTGACCCGGGGAATCACCTCGTCATCACTGGCCGCCAGCAGCAACGTCGGCACGCGGATATGCGCGGCGTACTTGCCCGACTCAAAGCGATCCTTGAGCAACCACTTCACCGGCACCCATGGATATTGCCGCGCGGCGATTTCTTCGAGGCTGTTATAGGGCGTTACCAGAATCAACTGCTGCACCGGCCGTTGACTGGCCAAGCGCACCGCGACGCCCGATCCCAGACTGCGCCCGACCACGGCAATCTGCGGATGGCTGGCAGATACCTGATCAAACAACGCCAGCGCATCCTCGGCAATCGCCTCTTCGGAGGGTGAACCGCCGCTGCCGGCAAACCCCCGGTAGTTCAGCAGGTACAGCGCGTAACCAGGAAACGCTTGGGCAAACTCCGGCAGATTGCGCGACACGTCCTCGGCGTTGCCGCCGAAATAGATCAGCGCACGCGGCCCGTCGCGCTCGCGGGTGTTGACCCAGATATCGGCATCCGGCATCGACAGTTTCAGCCGTGAATCGGTGGTACTGACCGCACTGGGCTGCGGAAACCAGATCAACGAGCGCTGAAAAAAGAACAGTGCCGCGCACAGCGCCAGGTAAACGGCGACGATCAATGCGACGAGTGACATCAGGGTTCGGGACATTCGGCTACTTTTAACGGGGTGTGCGGGTTCGTTGTCGCAGTGTAGTCCAGCGCTTCACGCGGCCAGCGTTCGAACACAACGTGCAACAGATCCACGGAGCAGGGGAACCAGCATGAGCCACACTGAGGGTTACTCCCGTCGCCGATTGCTCACGCTGGCTGCCGGGGTGTCGGCGGTCTTCACCTTTGATCGGGCGCTGGCCACTGCCACATCGTCCGCCGCTACCGGAGGCCAAGCCATGCAGACTCGTGTCATCCCATCAAGCGCCGAGCCACTGCCCATGGTGGGGCTGGGCACGTATCGCGGCTTTGACGTCGCCCCTGACGATCCGGCTTACAAGCAACTGCCAGCGGTGCTCGACGAACTGTTCGCCAAGGGTGGCACCGTGGTCGACAGCTCGCCGATGTATGGTCGCGCCGAAGAAACCACGGGCGAATTGCTGTCGATCCACGAACCGCGCTCACCGGCCTTTCTGGCTACCAAGGTGTGGACGCGCGGACGTAAGGATGGCATCGCGCAGATGGAGCAGTCATTCAGCCTGCTGCGCGCCGAGCGCATCGACCTGATGCAGATCCACAACCTGCTCGACTGGCAAACCCACTTGCCGACGCTGCGGGAATGGAAGGAGCAAGGGCGCATTCGCTACATCGGCATCACCCATTACACACCCTCGGCGTACGAAGAAGTTGAAGCGGTGCTGAAGACTGAACAACTGGATTTCCTGCAGATCAACTACGCCCTTGATGACCGTGGCGTGGAAAAACGCATTCTGCCGCTATGCCGTGAGCGCGGTGTGGCGGTGATCTGTAACCGGCCATTCGGCGGCGGTGGCTTGCTCGCCCGGCTCAAAGGCAAACCGCTGCCGGCGTGGGTGTCGGACGTGCAGGTCAACAGTTGGCCGCAACTGGCGCTGAAGTTTTTGTTGGCGCACCCGGCCGTTACTTGTGTGATTCCGGGTACCGGTAATCCACGGTATATGGCCGATAACGTCAAGGCAGGGTTCGGGCCGATGTTGACGGATGCGCAGCGTCATCAGTTGATTGCGTTAGTGGACTAGGCCGATTTCAACCGCGATAACGCAACGCCTCCAGCAACAATGCAAATGCCGGCGCCGCCTGGCGTCGGCTCGGGTAGTAGAGGTGATAACCGGCAAATGTCGGGCACCAGTCTTCCATCACCTGCACCAGCCGACCCTCCGCCAGATACGGCGCGACGATGTTTTCCGGGATATAGCTCAGGCCGAAGCCGTCCAGTGCGGCGTCGAGCAACGGGTAGACACCGTTCAGGGTGATCTGGCCGGAAACCCGCACCTTGAGGCTTTCACTATCCTTTTCAAATTCCCAGGTGTACAGCCCGCCGTTGGTGGGCAGGCGCAGATTGTTGCAGGCGTGTTCGGTCAGATCGCGGGGAGTTTGTGGGGCCGGATGCCTGGCGAAGTAGGCGGGCGAACCGACCACGGCCATACGCATGTCCGGACCGATGCGGGTGGCGATCATGCCTTGGGCAACGTCTTCGCCCAGACGTATGCCGGCATCGAAGCCTTGGCCTGCAATGTCGACGAAACCGTAATCGCAACAGACTTCGACGGCGATGTCGGGGTACTTCGGTAAAAACTCCTTGAGCACCGGGCGCAGCAGCCAGTCCAGCGAATGGTCAGTCGCGCTGATGCGGATCTTGCCCGCCGGGGTTTCGCGCAGGTTGCTCAGGGCCGCCAGCTCCTGCTCGATCTCTTCGAAGCGTGGGCCGACGGTTTGCAGCAGGTGCTCACCGGCCTCGGTGGGGGAAACGCTACGGGTGGTGCGGGTCAGCAGGCGCAGGCCGAGGCGTGCTTCGAGGGCGCGGATGGTATGGCTGAGCGCCGATTGCGAGACGCCGAGTTTGGCGGCGGCTTTGGTGAAGCTGCGCTCACGCGCCACGGCGAGGAAGGCGAGCAGGTCACTGGCGTTTTCCCGAAGCATTAATGAGTTTCCTGCATAAGTTTTTTCGAATTCTAGTCGATTATCTGAAGAGTCATGGTCGGTAAAGTTCAGGCATCACTTTTGGAGATATCGCCATGAACCCGATTGCTGCTTCTGCGCTGACCCTTTCCTTGCTGGCTGGCGATGTTCAGGCCAATGAAGCGCCGCGAGTGACCGTCACACCGAATGGATCACAACCTTCGGCCCGTGGCCCGGCGGATTGGTTCACCGGAATTGTGCGGGTCGACGCGCCGTTCAACGGCTCGGATCAGGCGCGGGTCAGTGGCGCCACGGTGACGTTCGAACCGGGTGCGCGCACAGCGTGGCACACCCATCCGTTGGGGCAGACGTTGATTGTTACGGCGGGGGCGGGGTTTGTGCAGGAGTGGGGGCAGCCGGTACGTGAGATTCGCCCTGGGGATACGGTGTGGATTGCTCCGGGTGTGAAGCATTGGCATGGCGCGGCGCCGAGCACGGCAATGACGCATATCGCGATTGCTGAAGTGCTGGATGGCAAGGTGGTGGAGTGGATGGAGCAAGTCAGCGAGGCGCAGTATCCGCGCAACGAATAGGTGGCGTACTAGCACCCCATGCTAGTGCGCTACCGTTGCCCGTCATAACTTGTACACCCATTTCCCTCATCCCAGCCCTCCCGAAACGTCGGACCGCTCGGAGGGAGAGGGGGCCGACGGAGGTGTCTTGCGCTATACATCGACCTGAAAGAGCGGTGTCGATTATGGATTCGGCAATGCTCTTTCAGGTCGGCGTAGTTCTGAAGCATCCCCGGATTGGTCCCCTCTCCCTTTGGGAGAGGGTTAGGGTGAGGGGCTTTTCAGCTTTTCAGCTCTTTAAATCATCTCCGGCAACGACGAAAGAATCTTGTCCAGCGTAATCGGATATTCCCGCACCCTGGCCCCGGTGGCGTTGTAGATCGCATTCGCCACCGCCGCACTCACCCCGCAAATCCCCAACTCACCGACACCCTTGGCTTTCATTGGCGAAGAAATCGGGTCGGTTTCATCAAGGAAAATAACCTCCTGATGCGGAATGTCGGCGTGCACCGGCACCTCATATCCGGCCAGATCGTGATTGACAAAAAAGCCCAGCTTTTTATCTACCGCCAATTCCTCCATCAGCGCCGCACCGACGCCCATGGTCATCGCACCGATGACTTGGCTGCGCGCCGCTTTCGGATTGAGAATCCGCCCGGCCGCGCACACCGCAAGCATCCGTCGCACGCGCACTTCACCGGTCGCAGCGTCCACTGCGACTTCAACGAAGTGCGCGCCAAACGTCGACTGCTGATACTGCTTGGCAAGGTCAGCGAATTCGATGCTGTCCTCCGCTTGCACCACGCCATTTTCTGCGGCGTGACGCAACGGCACACTTTTGCTGCCGAGCCGTACCTGACCGTCGACAAACTCGGCCTCACCGGCCGCCATACCTAATTTGCCGGCCACCGCCTCACGCAGTTTCACACACGCGGCATACACCCCGGCCGTCGAGCAGTTGGCGCCGAATTGCCCACCAGAGCCAGCCGATACCGGGAAGTTCGAGTCGCCCAGTCGCACCACGACATCATCGATACCAACGCCCATCATCTCGGCCGCCGTTTGCGCAATGATCGTGTAGCTCCCGGTGCCGATGTCGGTCATGTCGGTTTCCACGGTGATCTTGCCGTCGCGTTCCAGTCGCACCCGCGCGCCGGATTTCAGTAGCAGGTTGTTGCGGATCGCCGCGCCGACGCCCATGCCGATCAGCCAGCGACCTTCGCGACGTGAACCGGGTTTTGCGTTGCGTTTATCCCAGCCGAACTTCTCGGCACCGGTTTGCAGGCATTCGATCAGTTGTCGCTGGGAGAACGGCCGCTCGATTTTCACCGGGTCGACCTGAGTGTCGTTGAGGATGCGGAACTGCACCGGGTCGAGTTTGAGTTGTTCAGCCATTTCGTCCATGGCGATTTCCAGCGCCATCAGGCCCGGGGTTTCGCCCGGTGCGCGCATGGCGTTGCCTTCGGGCAGATCCAGCGGCGCCAGGCGCATGGTCACCAGGCGGTTTTCGCCGGCGTAGAGCAACTGGCTTGGTTGCGCCGCGACTTCAACCTTGCCGTCTTGCAGATTGCCCGACCATCCTTCGTGGGCGATGGCCGTGAGTTTGCCGTCCGCTGTAGCGCCCATACGGATGCGCTGGATGGTCGCCGGGCGATGGGTGGTGTTGTTGGCGATTTGCGGCCGCGCGAGGGCGACTTTCACTGGTCGGTTGGCCATGCGCGCACCGAGGGCAGCGAGGATCGCGTCGGCGCGGATGAACAGTTTGCCGCCGAAACCGCCGCCAATGTACGGCGAGATCAAGCGGACTTTCTCCTTGGGCAGGCCGAGGGTTTCGGCGATGTCGCTGACGCTCCAGGCGATCATCTGGTTGGACGTCCACAGGGTCAGTTGATCGCCTTTCCACGCGGCCAGTGTCGCGTGCGGTTCCATCATCGCGTGGGACTGATCGGGGGTGGTGTAGGTCTGGTCGAACTGCACCGGGGCGGCAGCGAACGCCGTGGCAAAATCCCCGTGTTTGACGTCTGGCAGTTCTTCTTTCTGTTCGACACCCTGATCGCGAACGCTGGCCAGATCGAACTCGCCCTTGGCCGTGACGTAATCGACTTTGACCAGTTGCGCTGCGGCGCGGGCCTGTTCAAAAGTCTCGGCAACGACCAGCGCAACGGCTTGGTGATAGTGCTGAATTTCCGGCCCGGCCAGCAGATGCGCCGAGTTGTATTGGCCCTTGCCGAGTTTGCCGGCATTGGCGGCGGTGACGATGGCCAGAACCCCGGGGGCGGCTTTCGCCTCGTCGAGATCAATGTTGTTGATGCGGCCCTTGGCGATGGCCGAACCGACCATGAAACCGTAAGCCTGATTGGCCACCGCCTCATGCTGCTCGTAAGCGTACGGCGCCTGGCCGCAGGTTTTCAGTTTGCCTTCGATGCGGTCGGTGGGTTTGCCAATGACCTTCAATTGGTCGATCGGGTTGGTGGTGGCGGGCGTGTCGAATTTCATGCTTCGTCCCTCGCTTGGGCCAGCACCGAGCCGAGTGTGCGCTCGACCAGGGTCAGTTTGAATTGGTTGTCGTGGGTCGGCGTGGCGCCGTCGAGCAGGCGTTCGCTCACGGCTTTGGCACCTTTGGGCAGCAACGCCTCGGCGGCTTCCACCCGCCATGGTTTCGGCGCGACGCCACCGACGGAGATGCGGCCGCTGCCGTCCTTTTGCAGGATCAAACCGACGGAAACCAGGGCAAACGCGTAAGACGAACGATCGCGCACCTTGTGATAAATGTGGGTGCCGCCCACGGGCGCCGGCAGCGTCACGGCAGTGATGAACTCGCCGGGCGTAAGGCTGGTTTCAATATTGGGCGTGTTGCCCGGCAACTGATGGAAATCGACCATGGCGATGCTGCGAGTGCTGCCATCGGGTCTGACCGTTTCAATCTGCGCATCGAGAGCGCGCATCGCAATCGCCATGTCGCTCGGGTGGGTGGCGATACAGGCGTCGCTGACGCCGATGACCCCCAGTTGTCGACTGACCCCGCCAATCGCCGAGCAGCCACTGCCGGGATTGCGTTTGTTGCAGGCTTGATTCGTGTCGTAGAAGTACGGACAGCGCGTGCGTTGCAGCAGGTTGCCGGCCGTGGTCGCCATGTTGCGCAACTGCCCGGAAGCACCGGCAAGCAAGGCGCGGGAGAGCAGGGCGTAGTCTTTTCGCACGCGCGCATCGGCGGCCAGATCGGTATTGCGCACCATGGCGCCGATACGCAAACCGCCCTCGGGCGTGGCTTCGATCTGGTCCAGCCCCAGGTGATTGATATCGATCAGGTGCAGCGGGGTTTCGATGTCGAGTTTCATCAAGTCCAGCAAGTTGGTGCCGCCGGCGATGAACTTTGCGCCTTCCACTTGCGCAGCTTGTGCTGCGGCTGCGGCGGGGGAGTCGGCGCGGCTGTAATTGAACGCTCTCATGCCGGCACCTCCGCGACTTCGGTGATGGCTTCGATGATGTTCGAGTAGGCGCCGCAACGGCAGATATTGCCGCTCATGCGTTCCTGGAATTCGCTGGCGATCAGTTGCGGCGGCTCGGTCAGACTGGCGCTGGCGTGGCTGGGAATGCCATCGCGGATTTCCTGGATGACCGCCACCGCCGAACAGATCTGCCCCGGCGTGCAGTAACCGCACTGATAACCGTCGTGCTTGATGAACGCGGCTTGCATCGGGTGCAGGTTGTCCGGCATGCCGAGGCCTTCGATGGTGGTGATCTCGCTGCCTTCGTGCATCACCGCCAGGGTCAGGCAGGAATTGATCCGCCGGCCATCGGCGATCACGGTGCAGGCGCCGCACTGGCCGTGGTCGCAGCCTTTTTTGCTGCCGGTCAGGTGCAGGTGTTCGCGCAGGGCGTCGAGCAGTGTGGTGCGGTTGTCGACTTCAAGGGCCTGAGGCTTGCCATTGACTTGAATGGTCACTTTGCTCATGGCCGGTTGCTCCAGATTGGCCGCGTAGGCCTTGAGGCTGATAAAGGGGGGCATCGCGAACGCCGTCGCGGTCACGGCGCCGAGGATCAGAAATTTACGTCGGGAAATCGGCATGGTTCGATTCCTTTTTCTCTCAATCAGGCGGCAGGGTTGCAAATAGCCCATAAGGGCGCGCCGGCATGCTTGCCAGTCTCGTTCTAGGAGTGACCGCTGGAGGGAGGAAAAGGTTTTTGCGGATTTGCGCTATAGAGTTATGCGCATGGCTCATGAATCAACAGTGCCTGAGTATCCCTTGTGGGAGCGAGCCTGCTCGCGAAGAGGTTGGAACATCGA
>NZ_JACSZV010000063.1 GCF_014472415.1 Pseudomonas sp. N40(2020) | reverse complement strand
CCGCCAAATCCACCACCACCGCCGAAGCCGCCGCTCGATCCACCGGAGCCGCCACGGCCGGTGGGAAGGATACCGAGCATCTGGCAGACAAACACCGTCAGGATGAACAACATCACCAGAAACACGAACAACGCCGGGTGCCGGGAAACGAAATCGCTCTGCGGATCACCGCTCGATTCATACACCGTCGACGGCTCGTCCAGCGGATTGCCGCCCAACACCACCAGCATCGCCGCCACGCCGTCGCTGATGCCCTTACTGAAGTTGCCCGCCTTGAACGAGGGGGTGATGACTTGATGAATGATCACCGAAGTTTGCGCATCGGTCAGCCGATCCTCCAGGCCATAACCGACTTCGATGCGCAGTTTGCGCTCGTCCCGGGCGACGATCAGCAGCGCGCCATTGTTTTTGTCCTTTTGACCGATGCCCCAGTGTCGGCCCAGTTGTACGCCAAAATCCTCGATGGTGGTGCCCTGCAGATCCGGCAGTGTGACCACGACCAATTGCTCGCCCGTGGCCTGCTCGTGAGCCTGCAACTGTTGGCTCAGTTGCGCACGCACCGAGGGCTCGAGCATCTGCGCCTCGTCCACCACCCGCCCGCTCAGCGCCGGGAATGTCAACTCGGCCCGGGCGCTGACGGCGAACAGCCACAGCATCAGCACCAGGCCCATCTTCAACACACGCATGGATAACCTCGGATCAGAACTTCACTTCCGGGGCCTTTTCCGCGCCGGGCGTAGTGGCTTCGAAGGTCTCGCGGATCGACAAGTCGCTGTACATCACGCTGTGCCAGAGGCGACCGGGGAAGGTGCGGATCTCGGTGTTGTATTTCTGCACCGCCAGAATGAAATCGCGCCGCGCCACGGCGATACGGTTTTCCGTGCCTTCAAGCTGCGATTGCAGGGCGAGGAAGTTCTGGTTGGCCTTCAGGTCCGGATAACGCTCGGACACCACCATCAAGCGACTCAACGCGCCGCTCAACTGATCCTGCGCCTGCTGGTACTGCTTGAGCTTCTCGGGATTGTCGAGGGTGCTGGCATCGACCTGGATCGACGTGGCCTTGGCCCGGGCCTCAATCACCGCGGTCAGGGTTTCCTTTTCGTGGGCGGCATAGCCCTTCACCGTTTCCACCAGATTGGGAATCAGGTCGGCGCGGCGCTGGTACTGGTTCTGCACCTGGCCCCACGCAGCCTTGGCCTGCTCGTCGAGGGTCGGGATGTTGTTGATGCCGCACGCGGTCAGCAACATCGCCAGCACCAGTAACGAGGCGACCTGCAAGCGTGAGCGAGTGGTAGGACTTACATTCATGGCAGTGATGCTCCCTGGCACATTTCATTTTAAAAACCGCCCGCGAAACACTCGGGGCCGGCTCTTGGGGCATAATCGGCCGCGCTACTGGATTGCTACGGGCCGATGGGCTAAAAAGAGGCCCTGCGCAGACGCGGCCAACTGTCCGCTGTCGTTTTTTGGCTCTGCGTTTTTGCGCCTGCACCCGAACAACAATAGTCGCTCCCTAAATTTTGGCTGGCCGGCATTGCATTGCCGTTTGCGCCCTTGAGAAAAACATTCATGAAGAAGCTGTGTTTGCTGGGCCTGTTCGTCAGCCTGGCCAGTCATCAAGTATTGGCCGCTGAGACCCCGGTACCCCTGGAAAACAAGGACGCTTTCATCAGTAACCTGATGAAGCAAATGACCCTCGACGAGAAGATCGGCCAGTTGCGCCTGATCAGCATCGGCCCGGAAATGCCCCGCGAGCTGATCCGCAAGGAGATTGCCGGCGGCAACATCGGCGGCACGTTCAACTCGATCACCCGCGCGGAAAACCGTCCGATGCAGGACGCCGCCATGCGCAGCCGCCTGAAGATTCCGATGTTTTTCGCGTACGACGTGATCCACGGTCACCGTACGATATTCCCGATTCCACTGGCCCTCGCTTCGAGCTGGGACATGGACGCCATCGGCCAGTCCGGCCGCGTTGCTGCCAAAGAAGCCGCCGCCGACAGCCTCGACATCACCTTCGCGCCGATGGTCGACATCTCCCGCGACCCGCGTTGGGGCCGCAGCTCTGAAGGCTTCGGTGAAGACACCTACCTGACTTCGCGCATCGCCAGAGTCATGGTCAAGGCCTATCAGGGCGAAACCCCGAGCGCGGCCGACAGCATCATGGCCAGCGTCAAGCACTTCGCCCTGTACGGCGCGGTCGAGGGTGGTCGCGACTACAACACCGTGGACATGAGCCCGGTGAAGATGTACCAGGACTACCTGCCACCGTACCGCGCGGCGATCGACGCCGGCGCGGGCGGTGTGATGGTGGCGTTGAACTCGATCAACGGTATCCCGGCCACCGCCGACACTTGGCTGATGAACGACTTGCTGCGCAGGGATTGGGGCTTCAAGGGCCTTGCGGTCAGCGACCACGGCGCGATCTTCGAGCTGATCAAGCACGGCGTTGCCCGCGACGGTCGGGAAGCGGCGAAGCTGGCGATCAAGGCCGGCATCGACATGAGCATGAACGACACCCTGTACGGCAAAGAGCTGCCGGGGCTGCTCAAGTCCGGCGAGATCGAACAGAAACACATCGACAACGCCGTGCGCGAAGTCCTCGCCGCCAAGTACGACATGGGCCTGTTCAAGGACCCGTACCTGCGCATCGGCAAGGCTGAAGACGATCCGGCCGACACCTACGCCGAAAGCCGTCTGCACCGCGCCGAGGCCCGCGAAGTGGCACGCCGCAGTCTGGTGCTGCTGAAGAACCAGAACGAAACCCTGCCGCTGAAGAAAACCGCGAAAGTCGCACTGGTCGGTCCTTTGGCCAAAGCGCCAATCGACATGATGGGCAGTTGGGCCGCCGCCGGCCGTCCGGCGCAATCGGTGACGCTGTTCGATGGCATGAGCGCAGTGATCGGCGACAAGGCGAACCTGATCTACGCCCGTGGCGCCAACATCACCGGCGACAAGAAGGTGCTCGACTACCTGAACTTCCTCAACTTCGATGCGCCGGAAGTGGTGGATGATCCGCGTCCGGCCAACGTGCTGATCGACGAAGCGGTGAAAGCCGCCAAGGACGCTGACGTGATCGTTGCAGCGGTGGGCGAGTCCCGTGGCATGTCCCACGAGTCCTCCAGCCGTACCGACCTGAACATCCCGGAAACACAGCGCGAGTTGATCCGCGCCCTGAAGGCGACCGGCAAACCGCTGGTGCTGGTGTTGATGAACGGCCGTCCGCTGACCATTCTCGAAGAGAACCAGTCGGCCGACGCGATTCTGGAAACCTGGTTCAGCGGCACCGAGGGCGGCAACGCCATCGCTGACGTGCTGTTCGGCGACTACAACCCGTCGGGCAAACTGCCGGTGACCTTCCCGCGCTCCGTGGGCCAGATTCCGACCTACTACAACCACCTGAGCATTGGCCGGCCATTCACGCCGGGCAAACCGGGCAACTACACCTCGCAGTATTTCGATGACACCACAGGTCCCCTGTTCCCGTTTGGGTATGGCCTGAGCTACACCGATTTCAGCCTGAATGACATGGCGCTGTCGTCGACCACCCTGAACACCACCGGCAAGCTCGACGCCAGTGTCATGGTGAAGAACACCGGCAAACGTGACGGCGAAACCGTGGTGCAGTTGTACATTCAGGACGTCACCGGCTCGATGATCCGCCCGGTGAAGGAACTGAAGAACTTCCAGAAAATCATGCTCAAGGCCGGCGAACAGAAAGTCGTGCACTTCACCATCACCGAGGATGACCTGAAGTTCTACAACGCCCAGCTCAAGTACGCGGCAGAGCCTGGCAAGTTCAACGTGCAGATCGGCCTGGATTCGCAGGATGTGAAGCAGCAGAGTTTCGAACTGCTGTAATTGTTTAGGCAACACATAAAACCTGTGGGAGCTGGCTTGCCAGCGATGAGGCCGGCACATTCAACATCTCTGTTGACTGATACTCCGCCATCGCTGGCAAGCCAGCTCCCACATTGGTTTTGGAGTGTGGCTGCTAGCCCCGTCTATCCAGGATGTTGACCACCAACCGATCCACCCACCCCCAAACCCGCTGCTTGACCCGCCGCCACAACGGCCGCTTCCGCCACTCCTCCAGACTCACCCGCTGGCTCAAGCCGAAGTCTTTCTCGAAACTCGCCACCACCGCTGCCGTCAACGACGGGTCCAGCGCCTCAAGGTTCGCCTCCAGATTGAAACGCAGATTCCAGTGATCGAAGTTGCACGAACCGATGCTCACCCAGTCATCCACCAGCACCATTTTCAGGTGCAGGAAACACGGCTGGTATTCGAAGATCTGCACCCCGGCCTTGAGCAGGCGCGGGTAGTAGCGGTGCCCGGCGTAGCGCACAGACGGGTGATCGGTGCGCGGCCCGGTCAACAGCAGCCGCACGTCGACACCGCGAGCGGCGGCTTTGCGCAGGGAGCGGCGGATATTCCAGGTGGGCAGGAAGTACGGCGTGGCCATCCAGATGCGTTTCTGCCCACTGTTCAAGGCACGAAACAGTGATTGCAGAATGTCGCGGTGCTGGCGGGCATCGGCGTAAGCCACGCGCCCCATGCCCTCGCCCATGTCCGGCACTTTGGGCAAGCGTGGCAGGCCGACATGCGCCGACGGTTTCCACGCTCGGCGATGGCGGTTGGCGATCCATTGGCGGTCGAACAGCACCTGCCAGTCGAGCACCAGCGGGCCGGTGATTTCCACCATCACTTCGTGCCATTCGCTGGTCTCTTTTTCAGGCGTCCAGAACTCATCGGTGACACCGGTGCCGCCGACCACGGCAAGACGCTGATCGACCAGCAGCAGCTTGCGGTGATCGCGATAGAAGTTGCCGAGCCAGCGCCGCCAGTGCAGGCGATTGTAGAAACGCAATTCAACCCCGGCGTGAGTCAGACGCTGACGCAGGTTGAGGGTGAACGCGAGGCTGCCGTAATCATCAAACAGGCAACGCACCCGCACGCCACGTTCGGCGGCTTGCACCAGCGCTTGCACCACGGCTTCGGCACAGGCGCCCGCCTCGACCAGGTACAACTCCAGTTCGACTTGCTCTTCGGCGCGGGCAATCGCCACCAGCATGCGCGGGAAAAATTGCGGGCCGTCGATCAACAGCTCGAAGCGATTGCCGTCACGCCAGGGGAAGATCGCGCCGCGCATGTCAGCGCGCCGTGAAGATCAGCACCGCACCCACCGGCACCGACAGACTGATGGCCGACAGGTCAGCCAGTTTGCGCAGGCTCTCCAGCCCAGGAACGAGATCGAAATCCTCGGCGTTGATCACCAGCGGCTCCAGGGTCACCACTTGAAAGCGCCGGTCATCGAGACGCGTCGCCAGCAGTTCGGCCGGGTATTCGTGCTGCTTGCCGTGCAGGTTGACGGTCAGCGGCAGGCGCAACTCAAGCTGCGCGCCGGGGGCCAGGTCTTTGATCGGGCGCAGGTCGATCTGAGTGGTGATGGTCGCGTCGGGAAACTGCTCGATCTGGAACAGCTCCTTGCGCATCCGCTCATCGCGCAGCGGGATGCCGCTGTTGATCGAGTCCAGTTCGACTTCGACCTCGGCGCGACCGTTAGGGTCGACTTTGCCGTGCAGCACCAGAAAGCGCTGCACTTCGGAAACATGGGCGTTTTTCGTGCTGACGAACGACAGCCGCGATGACTCGCCGTCCAGATACCAATTGGCCTGCGCCGGCAGCGCGGCGGCGGCCAGCAGCAGGCTGGCGAAGGCGTTACAGAGGGAGCGGTTGAACATTGAAGACTCGTGGGGTCGATAAACCTGAGCCGAACATTAACCGCCCGTGGATGTATTGCAAACCGTGGAGCGTAAAAGACTGTCAGGCCAATGCTTGCTGCACATCACCAATGGTCGCCGCCAGGCTATTGAGGTGCAGGCTCAACACCCGCTCCACCGGCGCCTGATCCATCGGCCAGTGCAATGCCATGCTGCCGACCAGTCGCCCTTGCGCACGGATCGGCAACGCCACCGCACGAATCAGAAACGGCAAGCGTACCGGGTATTCCCAGTAACCTTCGGTGCGCTGGCCAAAGCCCTGCTGCAACGCCGACTCGGTGGCCTGTAACAGACCTTCATCGCTCAACTGCTCGCGTTCGGCTAAGCGTTCGACCTCATGGCTGTCGAGTTCACCCAGACACGCTCGGCCCATCGCCGAATGAAACAGGCTGGCGTTATGCCCGACGATCTGGCAGTTGTTCGGATAGCGTTTGCGCAGTACCTGCGGGATCGCACTTTCCATGACTTCAACACGCTCACCGTCGAAGCACGACAAGTCCGCGACCAGCCCGGTGCGTTCGCTCAACTCAAGCAACATCGGCGCCGCACTCTCCACCAGATACCGCTTGAAACGCTGCTGACGATCACCGAACAGGCGCTTGGCGCACAGGCGATATCGCCGGTCGCTGAGGCCGCGGTAGATCCAGCCCTGCTCCTGCAAGGTCGCGAGCATCCGCGACACTGTGGCCTTGGGCAGCGTCGTCAGGTAGTGCAACTCCTCCAGCCCCAACGCCTGATGCTCGCCGAGCAACTCGACGATCGCCAGCGCCCGTTCGACCGAGCGCACGCTGCCGGTGTCTGCCTTGCTGCCCATAGGATCGACCTCCATGGTTACGAATGGATGATCACTTTTTGCAGCAAGATACGAGCCGCTCAGGCCGGTTGCAGGCATGGCGGCGGGCGCCGTTCGACCCAGCGGGTCAGTTGTTCGTGGGCGTAGGCCAGTTGCAAAACCGCACGATCCGCCTGGGCCGGGCCAATGATTTGCAGGCCCATCGGCAACCCCGCCGGGTTGAAACCGACCGGCACACTCATGCTCGGCAGTCCCGCCAATGTCGGGCCGATGACCACCTCCATCCAGCGGTGATAGGTGTCCATGGCGCGCCCACCAACGACGCGCGGCCACCGCTGTTGTGCATCAAAAGGGAACACTTGGGCGGTGGGCAGCAGCAGGAAATCGTAACGTTCGAACAGTTTGCTTAGCGCGCAATACCACTCGCTGCGCGCGACCGATGCCTGATAAACGTCGGCGGCGCTCAGACGCAATCCACCCTCCACTTCCCACTGCGCTTCAGGCTTGAGCAGTTCGCGTTTGCGCGGGTCGGCATACGCCGCGCCGAGGCTGCCTTGTACCAGAAAGTGCCGATGGGTCAGCCAGGTCTGCCACAAGCGCTGCATGGAAAAATCCGGCTGGCAGGCTTCGACCTGACAACCCAGCGCAGTGAAATCCGCCAGCGCCGATTCGCACAGACTCAGTACGCCGTCGTCCATCGGCAGATAGCCGTTGTAGTCGCCGAGCCAGCCGATACGCACGCCGGTGAAATCCCTTTGCAGCCCGTCGGCAAACTCCTGCGGCTGATCCTTCAGCGACAGCGGTACGCGCGAGTCGTAACCGGCCTGAGTCGACAGCAGCCGTGCGACGTCAGTAACGCTGCGGCCCATCGGGCCTTCGGTGGCCAGTTGCTGGACGAACACTTCAGGCCCAGGCCCGTGGGGCACGCGGCCCTGTGACGGGCGAAAGCCGAAGACGTTATTGAACGCCGCCGGATTGCGCAGCGAGCCCATCATGTCGCTGCCATCGGCCACCGGCAGCAAACGCAGGGCCAGCGCCACCGCGGCCCCGCCACTGCTGCCGCCGGCAATCAAGCTCGGGTCGTAGGCGTTGGTGGTGGTGCCGAACACACTGTTGTAGGTCTGCGAACCGAGGCCGAATTCCGGCACGTTGGTCTTGCCGATGATGATCGCGCCGCACGCGCGTACACGGGCCACGCTGATCGCGTCATGCTGAGGCACTTGCTCGGCGAACAGCGGCGAGCCCATGGTGGTGCGCAAACCGGCGGTGGCGGCCAGATCCTTGATCGCCTGTGGCATACCGTGCATCCAGCCGCGAGACTGGCCGCGATCCAGTTGGCGGTCGCATTCATCAGCCTCGCGAAGCAGGTCTTCATCAGCACGCAGCGACACCAGCGCATTGACCGACGGATTGAAGCGCTCGATGTGCGCCAGATACGCCTGCATCACTTCGCGACACGACACCTGGCGCGCATGAATTGCCCGGGACAGCGCATCGGCATCGAGGGCGACAATCGGGTGGATGGCTAACGGGCTCACGGTTTCACTCCCACATTGAGCGCGACGGGTTTCTTCGCGCGCGGCGCTTCCTGCAAGCAGTAAGTACCGAGCAGGGTCAGCAGGCAAGCGAACAACACGTAGAAGGCTGGCGCTACCGGCGTATTCAAGACTTTGCTCAGCCAGGTGACGATCAACGGTGCGAAACCACCGAACAGCATCACCGCCACGTTGTAGGCCACCGAGACGCCGGTTGAGCGCACTTCGATGGGAAACTGCTCGGCCAGCGCAGTCGGGGCCGGGCCGAAGAAGCCGCCAATGGCACTGCACAGCAACAGTTGCATCACCAGCAGACGCTCGATCGACGGCGCAGCCGCTACCCACACATACAGCGGATAGACCATCAAGAAAAACGCCAGGGTGAAGGCCATCAACACGGGCCGCCGCCCCACGCGATCCGACAGCGCGCCGGACAACGGAATCACCACGGTCATCAGCGCCACGGCGAGCATCTGCACCAGCAACACCTGATCCAGTGGCAGACCGAGATTGGTGTGGGCGAAGGTCGGCATGTTCACCAGCACCACGTAGAACGACACCGTAGCCCCGCACGCCAGCCCCATCGACACCAGCAGACTGCGGCGATGTTCGCGGATCACCTGCCACAAGCCCGGTGCCGCACCTTTGGCTTGCTTGCGCGCTTCGAGGAATTCTTCCGGTTCTTCCATGTGCTTGCGAATCCACAAGCCGACCGGGCCGATCAACAAACCGAGCACGAACGGGATCCGCCAGCCCCAGGTGTCCAGCGCCTCAGGCGTAAACAGGTGGGTGACCAACGCCACCATCGCCGCGCCAGCAAACACTGCCAGACATTGCCCGACCAGTTGCCACGAACCATAAAGCCCCTTGCGATGGGCCGGCGCGCTCTCCACCAGAAACGCCGTGGCGCTTGCGTATTCACCGCCGGTAGCAAAGCCTTGAAGCATCCGCGCGACGACGATCAGCAACGGCGCGCCCATGCCGATGGCAGCGTAGTTCGGCGCAAAAGCGATCAGCGCAATGGACACGGTCATCAGCCGGATGATCATCTGCATCGCCGCTTTGCGGCCCTTGCGGTCGGCATACATGCCGAGCAGGATGCCGCCCACCGGGCGCATGAAGAAGCCGACGCCGAAGGTCGCCAGCGCCATCAACAGCGAGGCGTAGCCATCTTCGGAGGGAAAAAATTGCCGGGCGATGATGCTCGCCAGAAAGCCGTAAACGATGAAGTCATACCATTCCAGCGCATTGCCGATAACGGCGGCGACCACTTGCCGGGTACGCGAAACGCCTGTGCTCGAAGCCTGCATGGGGAATTCTCCAAAAGCTGTTGGGTGATGATCCGCGCGCCAGGGCGCCCGGGGTTCAGCGGCAGCAGAAAGTGAAGAAATCAGGCCGGCTTGAGCCAGCTCTCGGTCAGCGCGCCCCAATACGCCGCGCCGGTCAGCAGGATGTCGTCATTAAAGTCATACGCGGGGTTGTGCACCATCGGCCGCGACACGCCGTTGCCGATAAACAGATACGCGCCAGGGCAACGCTGGAGCATCCAGGCGAAGTCTTCGCTGCCCATCAGTTTTGGTGTGTTGCCATCGACGGCGTCGGCGCCGACCAACTCGACGCCAACCTGCCGGGCGAACTCGGTTTCGGCGGCGTGGTTGACCAGCACCGGATAGGCCGGGCGGTGTTCGATGTGTGAGGTGCAGCCGAAACTCTCGGCCTGGGTTTCGATGATCGAGCGCACGCGGTCGAGGGTCTGTACACGCACTTCAGCGTTGAGGGCGCGTAGGCTCAGGCGCAGGATTGCCTGTTGCGGAATGACGTTGGCCGCCTCCCCCGCTTGCAGCGCACCGACCGTTACCACTGCCGCCTGTTGCGCATCGATGTTGCGCGAAACAACGGTTTGCAGCGCCATGACAGCGCTCGCCGCCGCAACCAGCGGATCAACTGCCAGATGCGGCATCGAACCGTGGCCACCGACACCTTCGATGGTCACGGTGAGCAGATCCTGCGACGCCATCATCGGCCCTTCGCGAAAGCCCAGGTGCCCGGCAGGCAGGCCCGGCATGTTGTGCATGCCGAACAGCGCATCGCAGGGGAAGCGTTCGAGCAGGCCATCGGCGAGCATCGCTTCGGCGCCGCCCTGGCCCTCTTCGGCGGGTTGGAAAATCAGTGTGAGGGTGCCGTCGAACTGGCGGGTTGCGGCCAGATAACGCGCGGCGCCGAGGAGCATCGCGGTATGCCCGTCGTGACCGCAGGCGTGCATGCAGCCCTGATGCTGGCTGCTGTAGGCGACGCCGGTGTTCTCGATGATCGGCAAGGCGTCCATGTCGGCGCGCAGACCGAGTTTTCGCGAGCTGCTGCCGTTGCGCAGCACGCCGACCACGCCGGTCTTGCCGATGCCGGTATGGACTTCGTAACCCCAGCTTTCGAGCGATTGGGCGACCAGCGCCGAAGTGCGATTTTCCTCGAAGCCGAGTTCGGGGTGAGCGTGAATGTCCTGGCGGGTGGCGTGCAGTTCGCTGGCCACGTCGTTGAGCCAGGCCAGAATGTGCTGATGTCGGGGCATGACGGTTCTCCTCGCGCGGGTGTTCCCGGTCTTTTTGTTCGGTCAGATTTCACGACACGTACAAGGCAGGTCGTGCTCACCGCCAGATAACCGCGAGATGCGCGCGAGGACAATCGAATGTGGTTCCGCAGGGTGGAACCTGACTTCATCGAACTCCTACAGGGGAATTGGGTTTTTTCAAGGATTGAGACGACAGCCCTGTCGCTCGCTCAGCCATTGGGCTTTGTTTGTGCGGCCCATGCCGCTGACGGTGATGGTTTTGCTGGCAGATTCATCGGCAAAACCACTGGTCGGCAGCCACTGTTTTACATAGCCGCGACAGTACTCGGCGTCGTTGTTCATGACGTAGCGGCACGAACAATATTCCTTGGCGGTGTAGGCGCTGATGATGTCGGGGAAGGCCCACAAATTTTCGCGCTCGTACCCGATCCAGCCGAGCAGCAATACAAGCAGCACCAGCAAGAAGCGCTTCATGGCTGCACCGCCTTCAGTACACGCTTGAGCAATTCGTTGTGCCGGTAGCTGCCGTCACGATCATCGGCGTAGCGCACGATCACCAGTTTTTCACTGGGAATCACGTACAGCGCCTGGCCCCAATGGCCGAGGGCGGCGTAGGTGTCGGGCGGTGCGTCGGGCCAGGGCGATGCGGTGCCATCCAACGGGCGATTGAGCCACCACTGGCCGCCGGGTATGGCTTCGTCCTGCTGGGCCTTATAACCGGCGAACGGCTTGAGGTTGAAGGCGACCCAGTCCTTGGGCAGCAACTGCCGATCATTCCAGCGTCCGTCGCGGGCCATAAACAGACCGACTCGCGCCAGATCCCGCGCGGTGAGATAGGCGTAGGACGAAGCGACAAAAGTGCCGCTCGCATCCGTCTCCCACACCGCGCTGCGAATACCCAAAGGCTCAAACAAGGCTGTCCACGGATAGTCGGAATAACGCTGCGGGCCGACGATGGATTTCAACGCGGCCGCCAACAGATTGCTGTCGCCGCTGGAATAACGGAAGACCTGCCCCGGTGCCGCAAAGGTGTCGTGATCGGCAGTGAACGCAGCCATGTCGCGATGGCCACGGGTGTAAAGCATCGCCACCACCGAGGATTTCAGCGGGGCGTATTCGTAGTCTTCCTGCCAGTCGATTCCCGAGGCCCAGTGCAGCAGATCCGCGAGGGTGATGGCTGGGTGTTTTTCCAGCGCCGGGTAGAACTTCACGGCGGCGTCTTCAAGTTTGAACAGACCTTCGCCGTAAGCAACACCGAGCACGGTGGCCATCAGGCTTTTGCTGATCGACCAGGTCAAGTGCGGGGTGTCGGCGGTGGTCGGGCCGGCGTAGCGTTCGTAGATGACCTGGCCGTCGCGGATAATCAGCAAGGCGTCGGTGCGGATGCCTTGGCGGGTGGTGTCGTCGCGGGGTGGGAAGGCGTAGGCCTCAAGGTCTTTAATCGCTGTAATCTGCGGGCCGACCGGCCATTGCTCGCCGGGCCATTGTTCGGCCTGGACGGTGGCGCTGATCAGCAAAAGAAGCAGGGACAGGCCTTTGAACATGGTGAGGGCTCTTGGGGAGAACCTGCTGAGGGTAGTCGCAGTTGATGACAGATGTGTGGTGATGTTGAGGCCTGCTCGCGAAGAGGCCGGTCAGGCCTGCGCCAAAGCCTTGGCCAGCCGCTTGGCCCTGGCGCCGTAGGCCAACTGCATCACCCCCTGATCGCGCTGCCACATCGCCGCCCACTCCGGATTGCCTCCAGCCAACGCCTGATCGATCTCCGGTTTCAACGAATCAAACTGCGCAAACAACCCACCCAACAACACATGCCCGGCCGGATTGTTAGGAGGCTGCCGACTGGCTTCCGCGCACCCTGCCAACAACGCCAGCAAACGCAATTGCAGCGTCTGCGGCCAGTCGCTCTCCTGCCCGACGCCATACAGCCAAGCGGTCATCGCACTCAGCACATAGACATCTTCCAGCGTGCGAAACGGTTTGACGTAAGCATCCCAACCGTCCCCCGCAAGTAACTCGCACAAGGCGCCGTCGAGGTGCAGCCGGCCATGGCTGATGTCCGGCATCAGCGGCAGTGGCGGGAGTTTTTCCACCGTTACGCCGGGCTCACCGGGATACACCACCGCCAGACTCAGGCGCGGCGTTTCGCCGGGTTCTTCGCTGCGCGCGGCAATCAGCAGCCAGTCCGCCGCATCGCCGGCGGTGACGAAATCCTTGCGGCCGCTCAGGCGCAAATCGGTCAGCCGGGTCTGCATATCGGCCGGGCGCAAGCTGCGCTGTTCCGTTGCACACAGCGCGCCGAGGCTCAGCGGTGCACTCGGCCACAGCATGCGCAACGCCGCCTGATAACCGACCAGAAACGCCAGCCCCGGCGTCGCCATCCGCTGCCCGCCCGCCACCGCCAATTCGAATGGCGTGACGTTGCCCAGTTCATGCAACAACGTCGCAAAACCCTCCGCCAGGTCAGCCACGGCGGGCAATCGTTCGCGGCTTTCGAGCAGATCTGACCAGGGCATAAGAGGCTCCTTGTGGGCTGTCATATAAGCATCACCAAACTTTCATGGCGATGACACCGGGGCTACATAGCCTGACTTTGCACAACACGGCTGCATAAAGAAAGTCGATCGGCTGCAACCCACGACGGGTTAAAGGCCCGTACGGAGATTCACATGACTCAGATCGCCCGCATCAGCGACACCGGCAATGAACGCCGCCTGCAAGCCGAACGCCTGATCGGCGCCGAGGCCTTGCAGCAAGCCCAAGCCTTGCGATTCAGCGTATTCAGCGGCGAATTCAACGCCAAGCTGAAAGGCGCAGAACTGGGTCTGGACATGGATGATTATGATGTTCACTGCAGCCACATCGGCGTGCGAGACCTGAACACCGGGCGCCTGGTGGCGACCACGCGGTTGCTTGATCACACCGCCGCCAGCACCCTGGGCAAGTTCTACAGCGAAGAAGAATTCAGCCTGCATGGCCTCGCCCATTTGAAAGGCCCGATCCTCGAAATCGGCCGCACCTGCGTCGACCCGGCCTACCGCAACGGCGGAACCATCGCCGTGCTGTGGGGCGAACTCGCCGAAGTGTTGAATCAGGGCGGTTACAGCTACCTGATGGGTTGCGCGAGCATTCCGATGCAGGACGGCGGCGTGCAGGCCCACGCGATCATGCAGCGTCTGCGTGAACGTTATCTGTGCACCGAACACTTGCGCGCAGAGCCGAAAAAGCCGTTGCCGACTCTGGATATTCCATCAAACGTGATCGCCGAAATGCCACCGCTGCTCAAAGCCTATATGCGTCTGGGCGCGAAGATCTGCGGCGAGCCGTGCTGGGATGAAGATTTCCAGGTCGCCGACGTGTTCATCCTGCTCAAGCGCGACGAGCTCTGCCCACGCTACGCCAAACACTTCAAGGCGGCCGTGTAATGAGTCGCCTGCGGGTGTACGCGCGGATCGCGCGAGTGCTATTGGTGGTCTCGCTGGGCTTGAGCATGGCCACTGTCTTCGGCGTGTTCGAACGCATTGGCCTGGCGCATTCGATGGAACGCCGCCAACGCTGGTCGCGCTTCTTCATGGCGCGCCTGAGCAATGCCCTGCCCTTTCGCGTGAGCGTTCACGGTGAGCTGCCAAAACAGCCGATGCTGTGGGTCAGCAACCACGTTTCCTGGACGGACATTCCGCTGCTCGGCATGCTCACGCCGCTGTCGTTTCTGTCCAAGGCCGAAGTGCGCACCTGGCCGGTGGCCGGTTGGCTGGCGGCGAAGGCTGGCAGCCTGTTCATCCGTCGCGGTTCGGGCGACAGCCAGTTGATCCGCAAGCAGATGACCCGTCACCTGCAAACCGATCACTCACTGCTGATGTTCCCGGAAGGCACCACCACCGACGGCCGTTCGCTGCGTACCTTTCACGGTCGCTTGCTGTCGGCGGCGATTGATTCGCAAGTGATGCTGCAACCGGTGGCAATCCGTTATCTGCGTGACGGCGAAATCGATGCGCTGGCACCGTTCATTGGTGACGATGATTTGCTGTCGCACCTGATGCGCTTGTTCAGCAATGATTGCGGCGATGTCGAGGTGCATCTGCTCAAGCCGATTGCCTGTCAGGGCCGGGAGCGCGCGGCGCTGGCGTTTGAAGCACAGCAGGCGGTGCAGAAGGTGTTGTTTGGGGCGATCCCGGAAAAACAACAAGCCCCGATGCGTCCGGCTATCGCCGCCTGAAATACAAATCCAAAAATCACCCTCAGCCCCTGTGGGAGCTGGCTTGCCAGCGATAGCGGTAGACCAGCCGACACGAATGTTGAATGTGCTGACGCCATCGCTGGCAAGCCAGCTCCCACAGGGATTCAGGGTGTTGGTGGAGACTGAGCGAAGTCCTGCAGTTGTGGGTAGAAAAGTCGGAAGTCCTCGCTCAACGGCTCATACAACCGCCGCAACTCCTGCATCGCCCCCGCCAACTCTTCCGGCCGGGTCAGGCGCCGGGAGATCCCGCGCAACACCTGCTCCAGCACTTCAAACTCCTGATACGACCCCAACCAGTCATTGGCGACCATGTGCGGCGCAATCTTCGCCAGTCGTTCGGGCAGTTGCTGCTCGCGAGACAACACGCGATAAACATCAGCGGTGAACTGCTCCAACGGCTGATCGGCGTACAACCTCCAGTCCCGCGCCAGGCAGTGGTCGAAAAACACATCAAGGACGATCCCCACGTAACGTCGCCGGGTCTCGGAAAATCGCCCCAGCGCGATATCCACCAAAGGATGGCGATCGGTAAAAACGTCAATCCGTCGGTGCAGTTGAATGGCCGCCTCGAGCTCCGGAGCAAACTGCCCTTGCAGCCGACCTTTGACGAAATCGCCATACAGGCTGCCGAGTAATTGCTCGGGGCGCTGGCCACCGAGGTGCAAATGTGCGAGATAGTTCATGGGCGCAGCTTAGCACTGCGCCTTCGTTTCAATACACTCAACGTATCGTTATAACCCGATATACCGATTTACGCGGTCGTAAGATCAAATTCATATTGGTATATCGCGAAGTACCGATTTAAAGTTCGCCTCATCGCGATATAGCGCTACAGACATCACGAGCCCAAGCCATGAACATCGACCTCGACGAAATAATAAAAGCCCTGGCACACCCAGTACGGCGAGACATCCTCATCTGGCTGAAAGACCCCAAAGCCCAGTTTCCGGAACAGATTCACAACCACGAGTACGGCATCTGCGCCGGGCAGATCGATCAACGCTGCGGCCTGTCGCAGTCGACCGTTTCCGCCCACCTCGCCACCCTGCAACGCGCCGGGCTGATCAGCAGCCAGAAGGCCGGGCAGTGGCACTTCTTCAAACGCAACGAGGACGTGATTCAGGCTTTCCTCGACGCCATCGTCAAAGAGCTCAGCGCTCCCACAAGGAATTGATTCAAATGCCCCTCTCGCTACTCATCCTGGCCTTGAGCGCCTTCGCCATCGGCACCACCGAGTTCGTCATCATGGGCTTGCTGCCCGATGTGGCGGCCGACCTCGGTGTGTCGATCCCCGGCGCCGGCTGGCTGGTGACCGGTTACGCCCTGGGCGTGGCCATTGGTGCACCGTTCATGGCACTGGCCACCGCCAAACTGCCGCGCAAGGCTGCTCTGGTAGCGTTGATGGGCATTTTCATCGTCGGCAACCTGCTTTGCGCCATCGCCAGTGACTACAACGTGCTGATGTTTGCCCGTGTCGTCACCGCGCTGTGCCACGGTGCGTTCTTCGGTATCGGTTCGGTAGTGGCCGCAGGTCTGGTGGCACCGAACAAACGCGCTTCGGCAGTCGCTTTGATGTTCACCGGTTTGACCCTGGCGAACGTCCTTGGCGTGCCATTGGGCACCGCGTTGGGTCAGGAAGCCGGCTGGCGCTCGACCTTCTGGGCAGTGACGGTGATTGGTGTGATCGCTCTGATCGGCCTGATCCGCTTCCTGCCGGCCAAGCGTGACGAAGAAAAACTCGACATGCGCGCCGAACTCGCCGCCCTCAAAGGCGCCGGTATCTGGCTGTCGCTGAGCATGACCGCACTGTTTGCAGCTTCCATGTTCACCCTCTTCACCTACGTTGCCCCGCTGCTCGGCGATGTCACCGGTGTCTCGCCAAAAGGCGTGACCTGGACCCTGCTGTTGATCGGCCTCGGTCTGACTGTTGGCAACATCATCGGCGGCAAACTGGCGGACAAACGCCTGGGCGCCACGCTGATCGGCGTGTTCGTGGCGATGGCGGTGGTTTCCACCGTCTTGAGCTGGACCAGCGTCGCGCTGATCCCGACTGAAATCACCCTGTTCCTCTGGGCCACCGCTTCTTTTGCTGCCGTACCAGCGCTGCAAATCAACGTAGTGACCTTCGGCAAGGCGGCGCCGAACCTGGTGTCGACCCTGAACATCGGCGCGTTCAACGTCGGCAACGCCCTCGGCGCCTGGGTCGGTGGCAGCGTCATCGCCCACGGTTTCGGCCTGACCAGCGTGCCTCTGGCCGCAGCAGCTTTAGCGGTACTCGCCCTGCTGGTGACCCTGATTACTTTCCGTCAGAACGGCAATGCCGATCTGGCCCCCGCTACCCACTGATTAACCACTTCACTGACGAGGGTTGTAGACATGGCAACTATTTTCGATCCGATCAAACTGGGCGACGTCGAGCTGTCCAACCGCATCATCATGGCGCCGCTGACCCGCTGCCGCGCCGACGAAGGCCGCGTGCCGAACGCGCTGATGGCCGAGTACTACGTGCAACGCGCCTCGGCTGGCCTGATCCTCAGCGAAGCCACTTCGGTGACGCCGATGGGCGTCGGCTACCCGGACACCCCGGGCATCTGGTCCAACGATCAGGTGCGCGGCTGGTCCAACGTGACCAAAGCCATTCACGGCGCTGGCGGCAAGATCTTCCTGCAACTGTGGCACGTCGGCCGGGTCTCCCACCCGTCGTACCTGAACGGCGAAGCGCCGGTCGCCCCAAGCGCCATCCAGCCTAAGGGCCACGTCAGCCTGGTGCGCCCAATGGCCGACTACCCTACCCCGCGTGCTCTGGAAACCGCTGAGATCGCCGACATTGTCGACGCCTACCGCACCGGTGCCGAAAACGCCAAAGCCGCCGGTTTCGACGGTGTGGAAATCCACGGCGCCAACGGCTACCTGCTCGACCAGTTCCTGCAAAGCAGCACCAACCAGCGCACCGACAACTACGGCGGCTCCCTGGAAAACCGTGCCCGCCTGTTACTGGAAGTGACTGACGCCGCCATCGAAGTCTGGGGCGCCGGCCGTGTCGGTGTGCACCTGGCACCGCGTGCCGACTCCCATGACATGGGCGACGACAATCTGGCTGAAACCTTCACTTACGTGGCTCGCGAGCTGGGCAAACGTGGCATCGCCTTCATCTGCTCCCGTGAGAAAGAAGGCGCCGACAGCCTCGGCCCGCAACTCAAAGAAGCGTTCGGCGGCCCGTACATCGCCAACGAGCGCTTCACCAAGGACAGCGCCAACGCGTGGCTGGCCAGCGGCAAGGCTGACGCCGTGGCGTTCGGTGTGCCGTTCATTGCCAACCCGGATCTGCCGGCGCGTTTGAAGGCCGATGCGCCGCTCAATGAAGCTCGCCCAGAACTGTTCTACGCGAAAGGCCCGGTCGGCTACATCGACTACCCGACGCTGTAAGCCTTATTCAGTACGAGGCAGGCAGAAACACAAAAGCCCCGACTCGCAAGAGCCGGGGCTTTTTCTTGGGCGCCCGATAGGCAGGCAGCTAACAACCGTTCACACACACGACACAAAATCCCTACAAAATACGTAGCTCGCTACATATAAACTGCGCGCCGCGAACGTATATAAAAGCAGGCCAATTGACACAAGCTGTGCCAATTACGCATTTTGTTTCATTTGCGCAGGCTGGGGCTCAGGCGCAGCATGTCCAACCCTGTATCGACCCAGCGCTCGGCTTCGGCGTGCAGTTCAAAGCTGTCTGGCGCCAACAGCCATCCATAGAGGAGGCCATCAATATAGGCATGAATGCTGATGGCTGCGCGGGCAGTGTCGAGATCGTCCGGCAACTGGCCGCGATTCACCGCATTACGCAGGGTCAGCCCGATACGCAGATTGCAATCGAGACTGGCCGCCCGGCGCTGTTGGCGCAAATCGCACATTTCATCGGTGAACTCGCACTTATGAAACAGAATTTCGTTGATGCGCCGGGTCTTCGGATCCAGCGCAACTTGATGAAACAAATGAATCAGCAATTTGCGCATGCAGCCCAGCGGGTCGAGTTCGTCCTCGCTTTCACTGGCTTTGGCCAGTTCATCCAGCGGCTCATGCAAGCTGTCGAGCATGGCCTGGACCAGATCGGCCTTGTTGCTGAAATGCCAATAGATGGCGCCGCGAGTGACACCGGCCATTGTCGCGATATCCGCCAGGGTCGTGCGGGCCACGCCTCTTTCATAGAAGGCTTTCTCCGCCGCTTCCAGAATCTGGCTGCGGGTTTCTTGAGCTTCCTCTTTGGTACGACGGACCATGGCAGTAAAACCTCAAACAGGATGTCTCAGGGATGTCTGAATATCCGCTGAATAAAGAGGGGGCGATCTCTCGCGAATCGGCTCCCCGGCCTACAATTTCAAACCTTGCAACGACTTTTGTAACAGGGTGGGTACGAAGCCAAGGTATTTACAAACAACCATGAACGTAAGTATATTCCTTAGCAAGCTACTTATCCACCCAGCAAAATTTTTTTACCCTTACACACTTCTTGTGCGCTTCTCGCGCGCCTGACCCGAGGATCTTCATGCAATTCAAGCCAGCTGTTACCGCTCTGGTCACTGCCGTCGCCCTGGCATCGCTGCTCAGCGGATGTAAAAAGGAAGAAGCGGCCCCAGCCGCTCCGCCTCCTCAGGTCGGCGTCGTCACCCTTCAACCCCAAGCGTTCACCCTCACGTCTGAACTGCCGGGCCGCACCAGTGCGTTCCGCATCGCTGAAGTTCGGCCACAGGTCAACGGCATCATTCTCAAGCGTCTGTTCAAGGAAGGCGGCGACGTCAAAGCCGGCCAGCAGCTGTATCAGATCGATCCGTCGGTCTATGAAGCGACCCTGAAAAGCGCCGAAGCCAGCCTGCGTTCGACCAAGTCGATCTCCGACCGCTACAAGCAACTGGTCGATGAACAGGCCGTGAGCCGTCAGGAATACGACACCGCCGTGTCCAACCGCATGGAATCGGAAGCGTCGTTGCAGAGCGCCCAGATCAACGTGCGTTACACCAAGGTCTACGCGCCGATTTCCGGCCGTATCGGTCGCTCTTCGGTCACCGAAGGTGCGCTGGTCAGCAACGGCCAGACCGATGCGATGGCGACGATCCAGCAACTCGACCCGATCTACGTCGACGTCACCCAGTCCTCGGTGGAATTGCTGGAACTGCGCCGTGAGCTGGAAAGCGGTCGTCTGCAGAAGGCCGGCGACAACTCGGCGGCGGTCAAACTGACTTTGGAAGACGGCAGCCAGTACAAGCTCGACGGTAAGCTGGAATTCTCCGAAGTCACGGTCGACCCGACTACCGGCTCCGTGACCCTGCGTGCGGTATTCCCGAACCCGGATCACACCCTGCTGCCGGGCATGTTCGTCCGCGCCCAGTTGCAGGCCGGCGTCAACGCCGCCGCCATTCTGGCGCCGCAACAAGGCGTGACCCGTGACCTCAAAGGTACCCCGACCGCACTGATCGTCGGCGCCGACAACAAGGTGGAGCTGCGTCAGCTCAAGGCCAGCCGCACCGTCGGCAGCCAGTGGCTGATCGAAGACGGCCTCAAGGCCGGCGATCGTCTGATCACCGAAGGGCTGCAATACGTCCGTCCGGGTGTGCAGGTGAACCCGAGCGAAGCGACTAACGTAGGCACCAAGAACCCGGCCCCCGCTCAAGCAGCTGACAAAGCCGCTGGCGGCAAAGGGGAGTAACTCATGTCGAAATTTTTTATCGACCGTCCGATTTTCGCCTGGGTAATAGCCCTGGTGATCATGCTGGTCGGGGCTCTATCGATCCTCAAGTTGCCGATCAACCAATACCCGAGCATTGCGCCACCGGCCATTGCGATCTCCGTGACCTACCCGGGCGCTTCGGCGCAAACCGTGCAGGACACTGTGGTTCAGGTGATCGAGCAGCAACTCAACGGTATCGACAACCTGCGTTATGTGTCGTCGGAAAGTAACTCCGACGGCAGCATGACCATCACCGCGACCTTCGAGCAAGGCACCAACTCCGACACCGCGCAGGTTCAGGTTCAGAACAAGCTGAACCTGGCCACCCCGCTGTTGCCGCAGGAAGTGCAGCAACAAGGTATCCGCGTGACCAAGGCAGTGAAAAACTTCCTGCTGGTGATCGGCGTGGTGTCGCGTGACGGCAGCATGAACAAGGACGACCTGTCCAACTACATCGTGTCGAACATGCAGGATCCGATCTCGCGGACTGCCGGTGTCGGTGACTTCCAGGTCTTCGGTGCCCAGTACGCGATGCGCATCTGGCTCGACCCGGCCAAGTTGAACAAGTACAACCTGACCCCGTCTGACGTGAGCACCGCGATCTCGGCGCAGAACGTTCAGGTTTCCTCCGGTCAACTCGGCGGTTTGCCAGCGCTGCCTGGCCAGCAACTGAACGCCACAATCATCGGCAAGACCCGTCTGCAAACTGCCGAGCAGTTCAAGGCGATCCTGCTGAAGGTCAACCAGGACGGTTCGCAAGTACGTGTCGGCGATGTCGCTGACGTGGGCCTGGGTGGTGAAAACTCCAGCATTTCTGCTCAGTTCAACGGCAGTCCGGCTTCCGGTCTGGCGGTAAAACTGGCCAACGGCGCCAACGCCCTCGACACCGCCAAAGCGCTGCGCAAGACGATTGACGATCTCAAGCCGTTCTTCCCGCAAGGCATGGAAGTGGTGTTCCCGTATGACACCACTCCAGTGGTGACCGAATCGATCAAGGGTGTGATTGAAACCCTGGTCGAAGCGATCGTGCTGGTGTTCCTGGTGATGTTCCTGTTCCTGCAGAACTTCCGCGCCACTGTCATCACCACGATGACCGTGCCGGTGGTATTGCTGGGTACGTTCGGCATCCTTGCCGCCGCAGGCTTCAGCATCAACACCCTGACCATGTTCGGTATGGTGCTGGCCATCGGCTTGCTGGTGGACGACGCCATTGTTGTGGTGGAAAACGTCGAGCGGGTGATGGCCGAAGAAGGCCTGTCACCGAAGGAAGCGACCAAGAAGTCCATGGGCCAGATTCAAGGCGCATTGGTCGGTATCGCCCTTGTTCTGTCGGCGGTACTGCTGCCGATGGCGTTCTTCAGCGGTTCCACTGGTGTGATCTACAAGCAGTTCTCGATCACCATCGTCTCGGCCATGGCCCTGTCGGTACTGGTTGCACTGATCTTCACCCCGGCGCTGTGCGCCACCATGCTCAAGCCCATTGCGAAGGGTGAGCACGGTACGCCGAAAAAAGGCTTCTTCGGCTGGTTCAACCGCAATTTCGACCGTGGCGTCAGAAGTTATGAGCGCGGTGTCGGCAATATGCTGCAGCGCAAGGCCCCGTATCTGCTGGCGTACTTGCTGATCGTCGTCGGCATGATCTGGCTGTTCACACGCATTCCAACCGCGTTCCTGCCGGAAGAAGACCAGGGCGTACTGTTCGCTCAGGTACAAACCCCGGCCGGCTCCAGTGCCGAACGTACTCAAGTCGTGATCGACGAGATGCGTACCTACCTGCTGGATAAAGAAGCGGGTGCGGTGTCCTCGGTGTTTACCGTGAACGGCTTCAACTTTGCCGGTCGTGGTCAGAGTTCCGGTCTGGCGTTCATCATGCTCAAGCCTTGGGGCGAGCGTGACGCAAACAACAGTGTGTTCGCACTCGCACAGCGTGCCCAGCAACACTTCTTCAGCTTCCGCGACGCGATGGTGTTTGCTTTCGCCCCGCCTGCGGTACTGGAGTTGGGTAACGCCACCGGTTTCGACGTGTTCCTGCAAGACCGTGCCGGTATCGGTCACGAAAAACTGATGGAAGCACGTAACCAGTTCCTCGGCCTGGCGGCACAGAGCAAGGTGCTCTACCAGGTGCGTCCGAACGGCCTGAACGACGAACCGCAATACCATCTGGAAATCGACGACGAGAAAGCCCAGGCCCTTGGCTTGAGCCTCTCCGACATCAACAGCACCCTGTCGATCTCCCTCGGTAGTAGCTACGTCAACGACTTCATCGACCGTGGTCGGGTGAAGAAGGTTTACGTGCAAGGTCAGGCCGGTGCTCGCATGAGCCCTGAAGACCTGAAGAAATGGTACGTGCGCAACAGCGCCGGGACCATGGTGCCGTTCTCCGCTTTCGCCAAGGGCGAGTGGATCTACGGTTCGCCGAAACTGGCCCGATATAACGGCGTGGAAGCGATGGAGGTGCTCGGTTCTCCGGCACCGGGTTATTCCACCGGTGATGCGATGGCCGAAGTCGAAGCGATTGCCAAGAAGTTGCCGGCCGGTGTCGGTATCTCCTGGACGGGTCTGTCCTATGAGGAACGTCTGTCCGGCTCGCAAGCGCCTGCGCTGTACGCCCTGTCGCTGCTGATGGTGTTCCTGTGTCTGGCGGCGCTGTATGAAAGCTGGTCGATTCCGATCGCGGTCATGCTCGTGGTGCCGTTGGGGATCATCGGTGCGTTGATGGCCACCAGCCTGCGCGGTCTGTCCAACGACGTGTACTTCCAGGTGGGCCTGTTGACGACCATCGGTCTTGCGGCTAAAAACGCCATTCTGATCGTCGAATTCGCCAAAGAGCTGCACGAGCAAGGGCGCAGTCTGCGCGATGCGGCGATTGAAGCGTGCCGCATGCGTTTGCGACCGATCATCATGACGTCGCTGGCCTTCGTACTCGGTGTTGTACCGTTGGCGATCTCCACCGGCGCCGGTTCAGGCAGTCAACATGCGATCGGTACTGGCGTAATTGGCGGTATGCTCACGGCCACGATCCTGGCGATCTTCTGGGTCCCACTGTTCTTCGTCACTGTGTCGTCCATAGGCCAGCGCAAAAACGCCGACCAGGATGACACCAAAGAAACTCCTAAAGAGGCTGGCCAATGAGCAAGTCGCTACTCTCCATCGCAGTCGCCGCCTTCGTGCTGAGCGGTTGCTCGCTGATACCTGATTATCAGCAGCCTGAGGCTCCGGTCGCAGGCCAGTACCCGCAAGGGCCGGCGTACTCGCCGGCCCAGGCACCGGCGCAGGCCGCTGCCGAGCAGGGCTGGAAGCAGTTTTTCCATGATACTGCCCTGCAACAGCTGATCCAGGTTTCGCTGGAAAACAACCGCGACCTGCGCGTCGCGGCACTGAACATCGACGCCTACGCGGCTCAATACCGCATCCAGCGCGCCGACCTGTTCCCGGCGGTTTCGGCCAATGCCAGCGGCAGCCGTCAACGGGTGCCGGCGCGTGCCTCGCAGACCGGTGAAGCGGGCATCACCAGCTCCTACTCCGCCACTGTCGGCATCAGTGCCTACGAACTCGATCTGTTCGGTCGGGTTCGCAGCCTGAGCGAACAAGCGCTGCAACAATACTTCGCCACTGAAGAAGCACGTCGCAGCACCCAGATCAGTCTGGTTGCCAGCGTCGCCAATGCCTATCTGACCTGGCAAGCGGACAAAGAACTGCTCAAGCTGACTCAGGACACCCTCGGTGCCTTCGAAGAAAGCTACAAGCTGACCAGCCGCAGCAATGAAGTCGGTGTCGCGTCGGCACTGGATCTGGCGCAGTCGCGTACCTCGGTTGAAAACGCTCGTGCTCAACTGGCGCGTTATACCCGTCAGGTGGCTCAGGATGAAAACAGTCTGACCTTGCTGCTCGGCACCGGTATCCCGGCCAATCTGCAAGCGGCCAAACCGCTGTCTGACGACCTGCTCAGCGACGTGCCGGCCGGTCTGCCATCGGATCTGCTGCAACGTCGTCCGGACATCCTGCAAGCCGAGTACAACCTGAAGGCCGCCAACGCCAACATCGGCGCAGCCCGTGCAGCGTTCTTCCCGAGCATCAGCCTGACCGCCAACGCGGGTAGCCTGAGCCCGGACCTGTCCGGCCTGTTCAAGGGTGGTTCGGGGACGTGGCTGTTCCAGCCGCAGATCAACCTGCCGATCTTCAACGCCGGCAGCCTGCGCGCCAGCCTCGACTACGCCAAGATCCAGAAGGACATCGGCGTGGCGAACTACGAGAAGGCGATTCAAACCGGCTTCCAGGAAGTCGCCGACGGCCTGGCCGCGCGCCAGACTTACACCGAGCAGTTGCAGGCGCAGCGTGACTTTGTGCAAGCCAACCAGGATTACTACCGCCTGGCCGAGCGTCGCTATCGTATCGGCGTCGACAGCAACCTGACCTTCCTCGATGCCCAGCGTCAGCTGTTCAGCGCCCAACAAGCGCTGATCACCGACCGCCTCGCGCAGCTGACCAGTGCGGTCAACCTGTACAAGGCCCTGGGGGGTGGCTGGAATGCGCAAACCGCGCAGAACGAACCGCTGAAAGAAGAAGCACCGAAGATGAAGTTGTTCTGATTATCGGGTGAACACAAGGAGCCCACCTTTTGGTGGGCTTTTTGTTGTCTGCCAGAAAGTGATGTTGCCAGGGCTGCCCCCTTTCGCGTCACCACAAAACCCGGCTCAATCTTGCGTTCGATAATCGCCCAAAACCCGCTTTCCCCGATTGAAACCCCGCCTCCGCGCCCCGCACCATTCGCTTCACAAAACCAATAACAACAGGTTCGACACCATGCCACCGCGCCCTGCCCTGTCCGGCTGATCGCCGCCGCTTCATCCCCGAATCTGCAACTTCATGTTTGCCCTCGAAAGCGGCGGCAACGGATCCCGTTCGACTCAAAAAAACAAAAAGAGAATCTGCAATGACACATCCCACTGCGCCGTACGCATTACCCAGCCTGATCGCGCTTGCACTGGCCGGCGTCGCCCTGCCCGCCGCGGCCGAAGAAGCCGGGTTTGTCGAGGGCGCCAAGGTCAATCTGAACCTGCGCAACTTCTACATCAACCGCAACTTCACCAACCCGACCAAAACCCAGGGCAAGGCTGAAGAGTGGACGCAGAGCTTCATCCTCGACGCAAAATCCGGCTTCACCCAAGGCACCGTCGGTTTCGGCATGGACGTGCTCGGCCTGTATTCGGTGAAGCTCGATGGCGGCAAAGGCACCGGCGGCACCCAGTTGCTGCCGCTGGATCACGATGGCCGCCCGGCGGACAATTTCGGCCGCACTAACGTCGCGTTCAAGGCCAAGCTGTCGCAGACCGAAGTGAAGGTCGGCGAGTGGATGCCGGTACTGCCGATCCTGCGTTCGGACGACGGTCGATCGCTGCCGCAAACCTTTCGTGGCGGCCAGATCACCTCGAAGGAAATCGACGGCCTGACCCTTTACGGCGGCCAGTTCCGCGCCAACAGCCCGCGCGACGACAGCAGCATGAGCGACATGTCGATGACCGGCAAAGCCGCGTTTACCTCCGATCGCTTCAACTTTCAGGGCGGCGAATATGTGTTCAACGAAAAACGCACGCAGATCGGTCTGTGGAACGCCGAACTCAAAGACATTTACAGCCAGCAGTACGTCAACCTGATCCACAGCCAGCCACTCGGCGACTGGACGCTAGGCGCCAACCTCGGCTTTTTCTACGGCAAGGATGACGGCAGCGCCCGCGCTGGTGATCTGGACAACAAGACCTGGTCGGGCATGTTCTCGGCCCGATACGGCGGCAACACCTTCTACGTCGGCCTGCAGAAACTCACCGGCGACAGCGCGTGGATGCGCGTCAACGGCACTAGCGGCGGCACGCTGGCCAACGACAGCTACAACGCCAGTTACGACAATGCGCAGGAACGCTCATGGCAGGTGCGTCACGACTACAATTTTGTCGCCCTCGGCATTCCCGGCCTGACCCTGATGAACCGCTACATCAGCGGCGACAACGTGCACACCGGGACCATCACCGATGGCAAGGAATGGGGCCGCGAATCGGAACTGGGCTACACCGTGCAAAGCGGCGCGCTCAAGGACTTGAACGTCAAATGGCGCAACTCGACCATGCGCCGCGATTTCAGCAACAACGAGTTCGATGAGAACCGCTTGATCGTCAGCTATCCGATCAGCTTGCTGTAAACCCAAGTCCTCTGTAGGAGCTGCCGCAGGCTGCGATCTTTTGATCTTGATCTTAAAAACAAATCAAAAG
>NZ_JACSZV010000062.1 GCF_014472415.1 Pseudomonas sp. N40(2020) | reverse complement strand
GGTCAAGATCAAAAGATCGCAGCCTGCGGCAGCTCCTACAGGGAGTGGATTTCAAGTCGGGATGTTTAATCGTGTATCGAAATCTCAGAAGCATCCCACAAGGTTTTCAGGTTGTCCGTCGGACGTGCGCTCACTAGTCTTGGGCTGTCGCTGACACCTCAGCGATCGGGTGTGGAAACCTGAATTTTAAGTAGATGCATTGCACCAGCACCGTAATCGTTGCCGACGTCTTCGTTCGTCTGCAAACTGCGTCGCGGCGGCTGTGCGTGGGCAGACTTCGGTCTGGCCGGTTGCCTACTTATCGGTATTTCCACCCCGCGTACAGCTGCCACCTTTTTGTCGTGTGGAAACGACAACAGGTGGCTTCTTCAGCCAAGTAGGAGTTTTTCATGGACAAACTGATTCCCGATCCACCCCTCGAAACCACCCCACTCGCCGACGCCATCCGCGCCGATGACCAGGCGAAAAACCGCGAAGCGATCAAGCGCGCGCTCGATTTCTATCTCTGCCCCGAACCGAAAAAACCGCGCCAGCCGAGCACGATGTTCCTCGTCAATCCGAGTGTCGACACCGAAAGCCTGCTCGCCCACGCCTGCGAATCACTGGCCAGCGCCAGCACAGCGGCCAGCAACTTCGCCAATGAGCTGAGCGGCGCGCAACGCAGCACCGTGTTGGGCATCCAGCAAATTGTCATGCTCGCCGAACTGGCGGTGAACCGGGCGCTGGATCGGGTCGACCCGCAGACCTGATCCGCAGAAAAAACCGCGTTATCGTTCATCGCTGGCAAGCCAGCTCCCACAGGGAATGCAGCGCTCGTGAAAATGCATGACCTTGTGGGAGCTGGCTTGCCAGCGATGAGGCCCTTCCAGGCGCTCAATAAACATCAGGTGTTTAATAGGGGCTCGAAACATCAGAAGCATCCCACAAGGTTTTCAGGTTGTCCGTCGGACGTGCGCTCACTAGTCTTGGGCTGTCGCTGACACCTCAGCGATCGGGTGTGAGAACCCGGCAATTTATGGTCATTCAGTATCTGTGCACGCATAATCGCCGCCAGCTCCGCTGTCGGTAATGTGTCATGGCGGCTGTGTGCGGGCAGACTTCGGTCTGGCCGGGTGTCCATAACCGGTATTCTCACCCCGCATATAGCTGCCACCTCTTTGCCCCGTGAGAATGGCAATGGGTGGCGCAAACGACTGTGGAGAGTTTTTGTAATGGACAAACTGATTCCCGATCCACCCCTCGAAACCACCCCACTCGCCGACGCCATCCGCGCCGATGACCAAGCGAAAAACCGCGAAGCGATCAAGCGCGCGCTCGATTTCTATCTCTGCCCCGAGCCGAAAAACCCCCGCCAGCCGAGCACGATGTTCCTCGTCAATCCGAGTGTCGACACCGAAAGCCTGCTCGCCCACGCCTGCGAATCACTGGCCAGCGCCAGCACAGCGGCCAGCAACTTCGCCAATGAGCTGAGCGGCGCGCAACGCAGCACCGTGTTGGGCATCCAGCAAATTGTCATGCTCGCCGAACTGGCGGTGAACCGGGCGCTGGATCGGGTCGACCCGCAAACCTGATCCGCAGAAAAAACCGCGTTATCGTTCATCGCGAGCAGGCTCACTCCTACATTTGGAATGCGTTCCCCTGTAGGAGTGAGCCTGCTCGCGAAAGCGGTATGACAAGCGCCGCCTATCTACAACTGATAACTGAAACTGATGCTGTACCTCGGCTTGCGATTGAACGTATCCAGCGCTTCATCCGACATCGCCTTCGCCGCCTCCAGCGCAATGTTGTAGTACTTGGCATCGCCAAACCTCAGGCCGATCGCCGCCGATGACAGGTTGTTAGCTTGCACCGGCAGTTCATTGAACCAACTGCGCGAACGATCGAGCACGACGTACGGCTGGAGGATTCGCACCCAGTTGCCGTCACGGTTGAAGCTGTAGTTGACCTCGTAAGCCACCCCCCAGCCCTTGTCGCCGGACGCTTGATCATCGGGATAGCCGCGACCGAAATTCTGCCCGCCGAACACTGCGCGTTCGCTGTCGGGCAAGGTGTCGTCGCTCCAGTACAACGCCGCCGACAGCACGCCTTGCCAGTTGTCGAGGAACTTGTCGCTCTGTACGCCAGAGAGCCGCACACGGAAGAAATCCAGATCGATATCGCTGGAATTGGTCTTCGCGCCCAAGCTGTCGAAGCCCTGATAAACCCCGGCGCTGAGGATTCGCAGTTGCCGTGCATCGGCCTTGCGCCAGTCGCCTTCGAAGGCGAGGGCGCGGATGTCGGTGCGGAACTCCGTGCTGAACGGGAAGTTGATGCCGTCGTAGCGAGTCTTGTCATTGACCGCATACAGGCGCGAGCCGGCGGTCAGCAGTTCGTTGGACGCGGCAATCAACGGTACGTTGAAGCCGATGGAATATCGGTCGTTTTCGCGATGGGTATCCAGGCGTCCGCCACCGTTGATCAACACTTCCGTGCCGGGGTCGGCGCGATAACGTGAGGCCGACAGATTCAGTTGCGTGCCTTCGGCGTCGAGGAACTGGCTGTAGTCGAGGCGGTAGTAACGTTCGTGGTCGTCACCGGGCGGGAACAGACCGCTGAGGCTCAGTTGTTCACCCATGGAGGTCTGCGAGTTACTGCTGACGCCGAGCAGGGCCTGGGGGCCGTTGCGGTTGTCTTCGGTGGTGCTCAGTGTGCTGGTGAACGGTTTGCGGCTGGCCTGGGCGACGAGTGTCGTGGCGCCGTCGGTGGTGCCCGGCGGTGGCACCTGGGCCTGGATGGTCACGCCGGGAATGCGCGTCATCAACGTGGTGTAGCGCTCGAAGGTCTTGCGGGTCAGCGGCCGTTCGGCCTGGATTTTCGCCGCCAGCTTGTCGAGCAGGCCTTTGACTCGGCCGACATCGCCCTGCATCTGCACGTCGCGCACATAGCCTTCAACCAGCACCACCCGCGCCACGCCGTCATCGAAACTCTGTTGCGGCAGGAAGGCGTAGGACAGCAGGTAGCCATCCTGTTGGTAGCGGCGGGTGATGGTGCGTGTGGCTTCGATCAGGTCGGCGAGGCTGGCCTCGCGGCCGATCAGTGGCTTGTAGATTTCGGCCAGTTCGTTGAGTGGATAGATTGTCCCGCCTTCGATCTGCACGGTCTTGAGATTGACTTTGGTCTCCATCAACAACGGTTGCGCGGCGGTCGCGCCGGGGTCAGGCACTTGCAGCGGCGCGGCGGCCGGGCGATAGGCATCGGCCGGCAGATTCGGCACGGGCAGGTTGCGGATGGTTTCGTTGCTATTGAGAAAGCTGGGCAGGGTGTCGGCGAGGGCGGTGGAACTGAGACTGAGGAACAGCAGGGATGCCATAACGCGCATAGGACACTCCATGGTCAGATCACAGCGAGGGCTGATTTTTTCCTAAGAAAAAAGCGGAAGACTCGTGGGAATCTTCCGCCTTCAACCAAGCGTAGGCGCTGTAGGTGAGGCCGTCGAATCGGCCAGGTGCAATTTAGCGTTTGTTGCCTCCCAGAGCGCCGGTCAAACCACCGAGTACGCCGCCCAATCCGCCAGTGGTGCCGCCCGTTGTGGTGCCACCGTTAACCAGACCGCCGACCGCTGTGACGGTGCCGCCAACGTTATTGACCAGGCCACCGACAGCTGTAGTGACCGGGTTGTTGGTGGCAGCAATCGCGCCACCGAGGTTGCTGACCGCGCTACCGGCCTGGCCGGTGAGGCTGGCCACAGGACTGCCCAGGCCCGTGGCAGCACCGACTTGTTGCGTCAGGCCGGTGACCGCGCTGGTGACCGGGTTGAGTGCGCCGCCGACGTTGTTGCCGAGTGCGGCCAACGGCGTGGTAGTGGAGGTGATCGGTGCGCCCGAGCCACCGAGAACGGTGTTCAGCGAGGCGATGGTATTGCCCAGCCCGCCTGCAGTGACACCCCCGGCACTGACCACGCCGTTGGTATTACCGGCGTTCAAACCTGTGCCAACGTTGACGACTGCGCCGCCGACGGTTTGCAGCAAGCCAGTGCCACCGAGGCCTCCACCGAGGCCACCGCCCACACCGCCAGTCCCTGAACCGGTGCCGTTGGACACCAGGCCGCCCGCCTTGCCGACGGCGGTGCCGGTGTTGCTCAAAGCGCCGCCGAGGGTGTTGGTCAAAGCATTGCCGTTACCCGCGTCGGTGACCTTGTCGCCGACACCGTCCACGGTGCTGCCGACTTTCTGGATCACGCCTTTGAGCGGGTCGCCCAGACCGGTGGCGTCGCCGATTTTGTCGGTGGTGCTTTCAACCATGGCAATCACCGGCACCAGGCCGCTGCCGACTTTATTGGTCAATTGACTCGTCGGGCCATTGCTGAGAGTGGTGTTGAGGGTATCGCCGAGCATGGTGACTTTCTCCCCGACGCCATCAAGTACCGGTGCGACTTTGGTGACCACGCCGCCGACCACGGGAACGCTGCTGGTCGCGGTGGCCAGTTTGCCGCTGAGGTCGGACACGCCATCGCCGACATCCGTTACGACGCCACCGACCGAGGCCACGGTGGTGGTCAGGCCTTTGGGATCAGTGGCCAGCTTGCCGATGCCATTGGCCACGCCATCGCCCAACGTCGTGACGACGTTGCCGGCGGTGTTGGCCGCGCTCTGCACTACGCCACCTACCACAGGCACGGTGCTCAAGGAGTCACCAATCTGGCCGACGCCGTCGCCGACGCCGCTGACCGTTTTGCCGACATCCTGCACAAGGGTGGTCGTCACCAGCGCCGGGGTGGTTGGGTTGGTCGGGTTGGTTGGGTCTGTCGGATCTGTCGGATTGGTTGGGTTGGTCGGATCGGTCGGGGTACCGCCAGTTCCACCTGTACCGCCTGTCCCACCGGTTCCACCTGTACCGGCAGTATCTCCGGTCCCTCCGGTTCCGCCTGTGCCTCCGGTACCATCGGTGCTGGTTGCCGGAGAGGAACTGCCGGAACTGCTCTTATGACCGCCACCGCCGCTGCTGCAGCCGGTGAGGCCGAGCGAAAGGATCAATGCCAGAGCGATTGCCGATTTGCACCACACGTCTTGAGTTTTCATGATCGAGATTCCTTGCACCTGTAACAACATTCGTCGTTTTCGATGGCTCGCCGATCTGTTGTCGGTGATGCCTCGTCCGTGGTGCCAATCTCGATCCAGGGGCGGATTCACGCCATTCTCAAGTTGGTATTAACGCCTTTATATATAAGGCGATGCACAGCGCCTAAGGACTAATACCCAGTATATAAACGCGCAAAAAAAAGCCTTGAGAATCAAGGCCGGGTGTTTTGTGCAGGAGGGGAGCGGGCGGCGGGAAAACTTAAGTTATATACCCAATTTACGAGTTTTCCCGTGCCCGCGAGATCAGGAGATGGGCTGCCAATGACCCGCCATGTGCTCCAGATCCCCCGCACCCACCAGCCGCAGTTCCCCACTCGACCCCGCCGCGCTCGCCAGCAACGTCACTTCGCTTGGCAATCGCACCGGTTTGCGAAAGTGCACAGTGATCTCCAGATTGGCCTTGGGCAAGTGATCCGCCAACGCCGCCAGCGTGCGCGCCTTGTTCCACAAACCGTGGGCGATGGCCGTGGGAAAGCCGAACAGCTTGGCGCTGGCCGCACTCAAGTGGATCGGGTTGTAGTCGCCCGACACTTTGGCGTATTGCCGGCCAATGTCTGCCGGGGCTTGCCACTTCGCTGTTTCCACCAGCGCCTGGGTCGATTCCCAATTCTGCTCGACAGGCTCGCCGTCAAGTTTCACCCCGCGGCAGAGCATCTGACTTTCGGCTTCCCACAACGGCCCGAGTTGATCATCCAGCGTGGTCAGCAGATCGAACGTCGCGCCCTTGGGATGCGGTTGCAGGTTGTGCACGCGCACGCTGACTTGCGCACGACTGATCCCACCCATCGGGCGCAGCACGCGAATGCGGTTGCTCAGATGAATCAGCCCCAGCAGCGGAAACGGAAAATCCTTCGCCGTGAGCAATTGCATTTGCAAGGCGAACGCGAGGATGTGTGGATAAGTCGGCGGCAGCAGGCCGTCGTCTGCAAAACCGCAGACCTTGCGGTAGTTCGCCAGGCGTTTGCCATCGACATCGACTAAACAGCGCAGGCCGCTGTCGGGCAGTTGCGTGCCGGTGATTTTGCGACGCGTCGCTGCCCGCGCATACAGCCTGGGCAGACTCGGTTCGCGTTCCAGTGTGTGCCATTCGATGCTCATGCCTAAGCCCCCAGAACACTTTGTCCACAGACCCGCAGCGCCTGCCCGGTGAACGCGCCGGTGCCCGGTTGCGCCAGCCACGCGACGGCTTCGGCGACGTCTTGGGGCAAGCCACCCTGGCCCAGCGAACTCATGCGTCGCCCGGCTTCACGCAGGCCAAAGGGGATGTGCGCGGTCATCTGGGTTTCGATGAAACCGGGGGCCACGGCGTTGATGCTGATGCCGCGTTCCAGCAGCGTCGGCGCCCAGGCTTGGGCAAGACCGATCAAACCGGCCTTGCTTGCGGCGTAGTTGGTTTGCCCGCGATTGCCGGCGATCCCGCTGATCGAGGCGAGCAAAACCACCCGCGCGTTGTCGTGCAACGTGCCGCTGTCGAGCAGGGCTTTGGTCAGCACTTGCGGGGCGTTGAGGTTGACCGCCAGCACCGCGTCCCAGAATTCCGGGGTCATGTTGGCCAAGGTCTTGTCGCGGGTGATCCCGGCGTTGTGCACGAGAATGTCGATACCGTCCGGCAATTGTTCGATCAGTTGCGCGGCGGCATCTTCGGCGCAGATATCGAGGGTGATGCTGCGCCCGCCAAGTCGTGCAGCGAGGGCTTCGAGATCGGTCTTGGCCGGCGGTACATCGAGCAGAATCACCTCAGCGCCATCGCGTGCCAGGGTTTCGGCAATCGATGCGCCGATACCACGCGCCGCGCCGGTGACCAGCGCCTTGCGCCCGGCCAATGGTCGCGTCCAGTCCGTCACGGGCGTGGCACACGCAGTCAGGCGAATCACTTGCCCGGACACGAAGGCACTTTTCGGCGAGAGGAAAAACCGCAGCGGGCCTTCCAGTTGATCTTCGGCGCCTTCGCCAACATAGATCAATTGCAGGGTGCCGCCGCTGCGCAGCTCTTTGGCCAGCGAGCGGGAAAAACCTTCCAGGGCCCGTTGGGCACTGGCGGCGAACGGATCGCGCAGGGTTTCCGGCGCACGGCCGAGAATCACCAGATGGGCACTGTGATCAAGATTCTTCATCAGGGGCTGAAAGAACTCGCGCAGTTGCTTGAGCTGGTCGGTGTGCTGCAAATCACTGGCGTCGAAGACTACGGCTTTGAGTTTCGGGCCGAGGCCGGGAATCCATTCGGTGGCCGTCGCCGGTTGCTCGCCGTAGCGATAAATCCCCTCGGTCAAACGGTTGGCAAACGCGCTGACGCGCTCGGCCAGCGGCCCGCCGCCGATCAGCAGCGCACCTTCCACCGGCCGCAGGCGTCCGGCCTGCCAGCGCTCCAGTCGCACCGGCGACGGCAGGCCCAGTGCCCCGACCAGACGATGGCCGATGGACGAGTTGGCGAAGTCGATATAGCGGTCAGACATGGAACGCTCTCCAAAAGTTGGGGTTCAAAGTGTGGACTACTCACGGCAATCAATCGTTCGATCCACGCAATAAGGCCTACGCTAGAACAGCAGAGTAGACCACTGCCCTTGTGGGAGCTGGCTTGCCAGCGATGGCGGACTGTCTGCCACTTAAGGTGTTGGATATGCCGGCCCCATCGCTGGCAAGCCAGCTCCCACAGGGTTTTATGTGAGCCTGGACATCTAAATAGGAGCTTTTCATGAGTCAGCTGCGCCGCGTCGCGATCATCGGCGGTAACCGTATCCCTTTCGCCCGTTCCAACGGACCGTACGCCGCTGCCAGCAATCAGGCGATGCTCACTGCAGCCCTTGAAGGCCTGATCGAACGCTACAACCTGCACGGCCAGCGCATCGGCGAGGTGGTGGCGGGTGCGGTACTTAAATTGTCACGGGATATGAACCTGACCCGCGAATGCGTGCTCGGCTCGCGCCTGTCACCGGCCACCCCGGCCTACGACATCCAGCAAGCCTGCGGCACCGGCCTTGAAGCCGCGTTGCTGGTGGCCAACAAAATCGCCCTTGGCCAGATCGATTGCGGCATCGCTGGCGGCGTCGACACCACGTCGGACGCGCCGATCAGCGTCAGCGAAGGTCTGCGCAAGATCCTTCTGCAAGCCAATCGCGCCAAGACCACCGGCGACAAACTGAAGACTTTCCTGCAACTGCGCCCCAAACACCTGATCCCGGAATTCCCGCGCAACGGCGAAACGCGCACCGGCCTGTCGATGGGCGAACATTGTGAGCTGATGGCGCAGACCTGGAATATTCCTCGCGAGGATCAGGATCAATTGGCCCTCGAAAGCCATCACAAACTCGCGGCTTCCTACAGCGAGGGTTGGCATAACGACCTGATGACACCGTTCCTCGGTCTGACCCGCGACAACAATTTGCGCCCTGATCTGACCCTGGAAAAACTCGCCTCGCTGAAACCGGCCTTCGAAAAAAGCGCCAAAGGCACGCTGACAGCGGGCAACTCCACGCCACTCACCGACGGCGCTTCCGTGGTGCTGCTCGGCAGTGAGGAATGGGCGAAGGAACGCGGCTTGCCGATCCTCGCGTACCTGCGCGATGGCGAAGCGGCGGCGGTGGACTTCGTCAACGGCGCCGAGGGGCTGCTGATGGCGCCGGTGTATGCGGTGCCAAGGCTGCTGGCGCGTAATGGGCTGACCCTGCAGGATTTTGACTATTACGAAATTCATGAAGCGTTCGCCGCGCAGGTTTTGTGCACGCTCAAGGCCTGGGAAGATCCCGAATACTGCAAAACCCGGTTGGGGTTGGATGCGCCGCTGGGTTCGATCGACCGCAGCCGACTCAACGTGAAAGGCAGCTCGCTGGCGGCGGGGCATCCGTTTGCTGCGACCGGTGGGCGGATTGTCGCGAATTTGGCGAAGTTGCTGGATGCGGCGGGCAAGGGGCGTGGGTTGATTTCGATTTGTGCGGCGGGCGGGCAGGGGGTAACTGCAATTATTGAACGCTGACCACAATCCCATCGCAGGAGTGAGCCGTGTCAGATTCTGTCGCAAATGCCCTCAATGTCATTTGCCAACATTCCCGACAGGCTCAGCTATGATTCGCAGCGGTCGATTTTCCGGCACAGTGTGTGCATCTTCACGGTTCACAGGTCGGCAACCCCTCCCCGTGATGCGAGGATTGCCGTATAACGAGTGACATTCGCGTGTTTGGTAATAAAGGACCCACAATAAAAGCTGATGAAGACTCCAAAACGCATTGAACCCCTGATCGAGGACGGTCTGGTCGACGAAGTGCTGCGCCCACTGATGAGTGGTAAAGAAGCAGCTGTTTATGTGGTGCGCTGCGGCAATCAGTTACGTTGCGCAAAGGTCTACAAGGAGGCGAACAAACGTAGTTTCCGCCAGGCGGCCGAGTATCAGGAAGGCCGCAAGGTTCGCAACAGCCGACAGGCTCGCGCGATGGCCAAGGGCTCCAAGTTCGGTCGCAAAGAGACCGAGGATGCCTGGCAGAACGCCGAGGTTGCGGCGCTGTTCCGTCTGGCCAGTGCCGGGGTACGCGTACCCAAGCCTTACGATTTCCTCGACGGCGTGCTGTTGATGGAACTGGTGGCCGACGAATTCGGCGAGGCGGCACCGCGTCTGAACGACGTGGTGCTGGAGCCGGATCAGGCGCGCGAGTATCACGCGTTCCTGATTTCGCAGATCGTGCTGATGTTGTGTACCGGTCTGGTGCACGGTGACCTCTCCGAGTTCAACGTGCTGCTGACACCGACCGGGCCGGTCATCATCGACCTGCCCCAAGCGGTGGATGCTGCGGGCAACAACCACGCGTTCAGCATGCTCGAACGTGACGTTGGCAACATGGCTTCGTATTTCGGCCGTTTCGCGCCGGAACTGAAGAAGACCAAGTACGCCAAGGAAATGTGGGCGTTGTACGAAGCCGGCACCTTGCACCCGGCCAGCGTGCTGACCGGCGAGTTCGACGATCCGGAGGATCTGGCCGATGTTGGCGGGGTGCTGCGCGAGATCGAAGCGGCGCGGCTGGACGAAGAGCGCAAGCAAGCGATTCGTGCGGCAGACGACGAGCCCAAGGGCAAGTCGGATGAACCACCGCCGCCACCGTGGATGCAGTGATTGCGTAACAAAAAACCCGGCTTCGGCCGGGTTTTTTTATATTTGCATTACCCCTTGTAGGAGCTGCCGAAGGCTGCGATCTTTCGATCCTGTTTTTTAAGGGCAAGATCAAGAGATCGCAGCCTTCGGCAGCTCCTACAAGGAATGTATGTGACCAGCCCCCGCAACGCCCACCTGATCATCACCGCCCGGCTGATTTCCGATTTCGGCGCCTTCCTCAACATGGTCGCGCTGGCCACTTACGTTTACCTGCTCAGCAACAGCGCAATCAGCGTCGGGATCTTCCTCGCCAGCCGTGTCGGCGGCGGGATTTTTGCCAGTCTGATCGGCACGCGTTTTTATCGACGCTTCAGCGGCCGTCTGCCGCTGATCGCGTTCGATCTGCTGCGCGCCGGCGTGCTCGGTCTGCTGTTGATTGTGCCGGTCAGCCAGCAAGCGCTGCTGTTGCCGTTCATCGCGTTCGGGCTGGGCTTCGGCAATTCGATGTTCGCCATCGGTCTCAATAGCCAGTTGCCGCGCTTGATTGAGCCTGCGCATTTGCTCAAGACCAACGCCTGGATCACCTCGGCCTCATCGGCGGCGATGGTTGGCGGCAGTCTGGTTTCGGGATTGCTGGTGGCCGGTTTCGGTTTTGAAGTGGTGTTCGCGCTAAACGCGCTGACCTACTTGCTGGCAGCGTTGTTGATTGTGCCGCTGCGTTTCGACACCCCGACCCTCAATGAAAAGTCCGCACGCGGCGAGTGGTCAGCCCTCAGGCAAGGTCTGCGCAGTGCCCCGGTGATTGCCGCGATGCTTGCTGTGACGATGGCCGACACCTTGGGCAGCGCCGCGCACAACGTCGGTTTTCCGATCATTTCAAAACTGCTGTCACCGGATTCGGCAAGTACCACATTGGGCTTGGTGCTGGCGGTGTGGGCCAGTGGCAAGCTGCTCGGCGCACGCATCGCCAGTCGCCTCAAAGGCTCGGACAACATTCACCTGGAACGGCGGTTTTTCTTCGGCGTGGCGCTGATGTCTTGCGGTTTTATCCTGATGTTCCAGCAGCACAGTCTGTTCGGGTTGCTGCTGTTTTCATTGCCGGCGGGTTTGGGCGACGGCTTCTCCGAGGTCGGTCTGCTCTCGCGGCTGCAACGTGAGCCCGAGGATTTGCGTCTGCCGATTTTCAGTTTGCTGACGCTACTGCAAATGACCGGGTTCGGCATCGGCATGCTGATCGCTGCGCCGTTCTACCAATGGTGGACCCCCGGTGCCGTGGTCATGCTGTTCCACGGCATTCCCTTGGGCACCTTGCTCACGGTGAAAGTATTGGCGCTCAGGCGCGGGCGGGTGTTGCGCAGCAGCCCGACGCCAGCTCCTTGAGGATCGGGCAGTCGGGGCGATGGTCGCCCTGGCAGTGTTCGACCAGATCCTGCAGGGTGTCGCGCAACTGGCCCAGCTCACGGATCTTCTGGTTCAACTCGTCGATGTGCTGCCGGGCCAGCGCCTTCACATCGGCGCTGGCCCGTTGCCGGTCCTGCCAGAGCGTCAGCAGCTTGCCGACTTCCTCCAGAGAAAACCCCAGGTCCCGCGAACGCTTGATGAAGGCCAATGTGTGCAAGTCATCATCGCCGTAAATCCGATAACCGCTTTCAGTACGATGGGCCGCTTTGAGCAAACCGATCGACTCGTAATAACGGATCATTTTCGCGCTCAGGCCACTGTGGCGGGCCGCTTGGCCGATGTTCATCGGTGCTCCTCCAGATCCTTGGGTTTCCAGGTTTTCAACAGTAGCGCATTGCTCACCACGCTGACGCTCGACAGCGCCATCGCCGCACCGGCCAGCACCGGGTTGAGGAAGCCGAACGCCGCCAGCGGAATGCCGATCAGGTTGTAGACGAAGGCCCAGAACAGGTTCTGGCGGATCTTCGCGTAGGTCTTGCGGCTGATTTCCAGCGCTGCCGGCACCAGCCGTGGATCACCGCGCATCAGGGTGATGCCGGCCGCATGCATGGCCACGTCGGTGCCACCGCCCATGGCGATGCCGATGTCCGCCGCCGCGAGTGCCGGGGCGTCGTTGATACCGTCGCCGACCATGGCGACCACGCCGGTTTTCTTCAGCTCGGCAACGGTGGCGGCTTTGTCCGCCGGCAATACTTCGGCGTGAACATTTTTGATGCCCAGAGCCTCGGCCACGACGCGCGCGCTGCCACGGTTGTCGCCGGTCAGCAGATGGCTGTGGATATCTCGGGCGGCGAGTTGTTGCACCGCTTCCAGTGCGCCGGGTTTCAACGTGTCACCGAAAGCGAACAGACCGAGCACGCGCGGCTGCGGACTTTGTTCGATCAGCCATGAAAGGGTGCGGCCCTCGGCTTCCCAGGCTTGCGCAGACTCAGCCAGACTGCCGGTGCTCAAACCACTTTCTTCGAGCATCCGCCGATTGCCCAGCGCCAGACGCCGACCGTCAAGGCTGCCGGCGATGCCGCGACCGGTCAGGGATTGGCTGTTGCTGACGTCGGGCACCGTCAGATCACGTTCAGCGGCCGCATCCAGCACGGCTTTGGCCAACGGATGCTCACTGCCACGTTGCAGCGCGCCGGCCAGTTTCAGCAGTGTGTTTTCGTCGCCATCGACCGCGCTGAAATGGGCGATGCGCGGCGTGCCGGAGGTCAGCGTGCCGGTTTTGTCGAACACCACGTTGCTGACTTCATGGGCACGTTCCAGGGCTTCGGCGTCCTTGATCAGAATGCCGTGACGCGCGGCCACGCCAGTGCCGGCCATGATCGCGGTCGGCGTGGCGAGGCCGAGCGCACAGGGGCAAGCGATGACCAATACCGCGACAGCATTGATCAGCGCGGTTTCCAGCGGCGCGCCGTATAGCCACCAGCCGATCAGCGTCGCCAGGGCCAACACCAATACTGTCGGCACGAACACCTGGCTGACTTTATCCACCAGTTTCTGGATCGGTGCTTTCGCCGCTTGAGCGTCTTCGACCAGACGAATGATCCGCGCCAGCACGCTTTCAGCGCCGAGGGCGGTGGTGCGCACCAGCAAGCGGCCTTCACCGTTGATCGCGCCGCCGGTGACTTTATCCCCCGGTTGTTTCGGCACCGGCAGGCTTTCGCCGCTGATCAAGGCTTCGTCGGCGTGGCTCTGGCCTTCCAGCACTTCACCATCGACCGGGAAACGCTCGCCGGGTTTGACCAGTACCTGATCGTTCAGGCGCAGGGCGCTGATGGCGACGTCCTGTTCGCGGCCGTCGATCACTTGAATCGCCCGCTCCGGACGCAAGGCTTCAAGGGCGCGAATGGCGCTGGCGGTCTGACGTTTGGCGCGGCTCTCCAGATATTTACCGAGCAGTACCAGTGCAATCACCACGGCCGAGGCTTCGAAATACAGATGCGGCATGCGCCCGGCGGCGGTCGCCCACTCGTAAAGGCTCAAGCCATACCCGGCGCTGGTGCCGAGGGCGACGAGTAGATCCATGTTGCCGGCGCCAGCGCGCACGGCTTTCCACGCGGCCACATAAAAGCGCGCACCGAAGATGAATTGCACAGGTGTGGCGAGGGCGAATTGCACCCAGGCCGGCAGCATCCAATGGATGCCGAATGGTTGCAGCAACATCGGCAACACCAATGGGAGCGCGAGGGCAATCGCGCAGATCAGCGCCCAGCGTTCATGTTGCAGGCGCTGTTGCTGGTTATCGGTTTGCGGATGTTCGGCTTGCCAGATGCTGGCGGAATAACCGGCCTTGCTCACGGCGTCGAGCAGGGTTTGTGAGTCGACCTGGCCGAGCAGTTCGAGGTGGGCGCGTTCGTTGGCCAGATTGACGCTGACGCTTTTAACGCCCGGGACTTTGTTCAGGGCGCGCTCGACGCGACCCACGCAGGAAGCGCAGGTCATGCCGTCGATGCTTAACTCGATGGTTTGTTGCGGCACGCTGTAACCGGCGCGCTCAACGGCTGCCATCAACGCCGGCAAACTGTCACCGGGCGCGTGGACTCGCGCCTGTTCGGTGGCGAGGTTGACGCTGACGGCACTGGCGCCGATGACTTTGCTCAAGGCGCGCTCGACACGCCCGGCGCAACTGGCGCAGGTCATGCCGGCAATCGGCAGATCGAAAGTGATGGATTCGGACATCGGTCACGCTCCCGGTAGAAGTTGCCTACAGGATCAACCTTGCCACGCGGGCAAGGTCAAGCGCCAATCTTCTACCGTTGATCGTTCCCGTGCGAAGCGTGGGAACGATCATGTGGGAGCGACTTAGTACCCTAGATCGGCGCGCTTGAGGTACATGCCTTCCTGGGTCATCGCGATTCGGTACTTCTGCACATCACCAGCATGCAGTTTGATCTCCTGTGAACCTGGCGCCAGCAATCCCGGATTGCAGCCCGGCACTTGCCCCGGCAACAGTTTCAGACGCAGCGACACATTGCCCGGCGGCAGGTTGAACGAGGTGCTCTGTTCCTGAAACAGCCGCGCCGACAATTGATCCTGGATATACACGCCAATCTCGCAGGAGGTCGCCACTTCCAGGCGCTCGCGGGAAATGATCAGCACCCCGTAGTCCTCTCCGGCGGCGTGCGCCGAAGGGAAAGCGGCAAAAAGACTGAGAAAGCCAAACAGGCTGAAAGCTGACCAGCGCATGGCTGAATCTCCTGAGTTCATGTCATAGATGCATGCAGCTTGGCCGAGCGCGGCGCCGATTGCCAGCCCGGCAGTTTATTCAAGAACTTGACCTTACCATCGTGGCAAGCTCGAGACTGCCGACAACCTCACTCAAAGGAGTCACTCCATGCAAGTGTTCAATGTTCAAGGCATGTCCTGCGGTCACTGCGTCAAAGCCGTCACTCAAGCCCTGCAGTCCAAGGATCCGGCGGCCAGTGTGCGCGTCGATCTGGTTGCCAAAGAAGTCGGCGTCGAAAGTGCGCTGAGCGCAGAACAGGTCATCGCGATCATCAGCGAAGAAGGCTATCCGGCAAAACTGGCCTGAGGTTTTTATAGTTAGCGAGCTATCGGAATGTTCAAGGCGTCCGGGCGCGGCTAGACTGTCGGGCTGCCGACTTGCCAACCTGGATGCCTGATGAACCTCCGTACCATTCTGATCCTTGGCGCCTTGAGCGCCTTCGGTCCTTTAGCGATCGACTTCTATCTGCCGGCATTCCCGTCGATGGCGCTGGCGTTTGGCACCGATGAAAAACACGTTCAACTGACGCTGGCTGCGTATTTCCTCGGCCTGTCGATTGGTCAACTTCTATACGGCCCGGTGGCAGATCGTTTCGGTCGGCGGATTCCGCTGCTCACCGGCGTTGGGTTATTCACCGTCGCGTCACTGGCCTGTGCTTATGCACCGAATCTCGAATGGCTGATCGGCGCGCGTTTTGTCCAGGCGCTGGGCGGTTGCGCGGGGATGGTGATTGCCCGGGCGGTGGTCAGCGACAAATGCGATGCGGTGGGCTCGGCGAAGGTGTTCTCGCAATTGATGCTGGTGATGGGCCTGGCACCGATTCTGGCGCCGATGCTGGGCGGGCTGCTGGTCAACACCACAGGCTGGCAGTCGATCTTCCTGGTGTTGACCGGGTTCAGTGCATTGGCGGGCTTGGCCGTGGCCCTCGGTCTGCCGGAAAGTCTGCCTGACCATGTGCCGCGCCAGCCGTTGTCCGGTGCACTGCGTCAGTACGGCCGGCTGTTCAAGGATCGGGTATTTCTCGGCCACGCCCTGACCGGGGGTATCGCCGTCGCCGGGATGTTTTCCTACATCGCCGGTTCGCCGTTCGTCTTCATCAAACTTTACGGCGTGCCGGCCGAGCATTTCGGCTGGTTGTTCGGCACCAACGCGGCGGGTTTCATTCTGGTGGCTCAGGTCAATGCGCGGCTATTGGCCAAACGCGGTCCGGCCTTTCTGCTGGTGCGTGCAGTGTGGGTGTACCTGTTGGCGGGTGTGGCATTGCTGGCGGTCAGTGCGCTGCACACCGAAGCGCTGTGGCCGCTATTGATTCCGTTGTTCATCTGCATTGCATCCTGCCCAACGCTTCGGCATGTGCAATGAACGGCCAAGGAGCTCGGGCCGGCAGTGCGTCGGCGCTGATGGGCTGCTTGCAATTCAGCGTCGCATCCGGCGCCGCTTCGCTGGTGGCAATCCTGCACGACGGCAGCGCCATGCCGATGGCCATGGTCATCAGCCTGTGCGGGTTGTTGGTCGTGAGCGTCGCGATGCTCACCCGGCGTTTGCAGAATGCCCGGGCACTGGCGCAAGCCGCTGCGTAAGGTGACTCAGCCGGCGGCGCGCTGCTGGCTGCGGTCGGGAAACTGGTGCGGCGCGCAAATTCGCGCTTCGAGGGTGCGGGTGAAGGCCAGGGCTTCGGCTTCACTGCGGAATGTCACGGCGTGCTGGTCGAGTCGAACCTGCCATTGAGACTTTGCCACTTCTTTTATCAGGATCTTCATTGCTGACCTCCCTTACGTAAAAGATGTACCGCAGAGGTTTCGATTGTAGACCCGAATACGATCGCAATTGTGACAACGGTCAAGCATCTGACTGACGGCAAAAAAAGACCGCAGCCCATGCAGGCGCTGCCGCAGGCTGCGATCTTCTGCTCTTCAGAAACCTTCTAAAACAATTTTCCCCTTGGCTTTGCTGCTCTCCAGCAGCTCATGTGCCCGGCGCAGATTGGCCGCGTTGATCGTGCCGAAGTGCTCGCCGACCGTCGTCTTCAACGTTCCCGCATCAATCAGCTTGGCCACGCGGTTGAGCAGGTTGTGCTGCTCGATCATGTCTGGTGTCTCGAACAGCGAGCGGGTGTACATGAACTCCCAGTGCAGCGACAGGCTCTTGCGTTTGAGCTTGGTCACGTCCAGCGACTTCGGATCATCGATCAATGCCAGTTTGCCTTGCGGCGCCAGTGCTTCGACCAATTGATCCAGATGCTGATCGGTCTGGGTCAGGCTGGCGACGTGGGTCACGTTGTCAATGCCCGCGCGTTTCAGTTCCTCGCTCAACGGCTGGCTATGGTCGATCACCAGATCCGCGCCCAGCTCCGTGACCCAATCACGGGTCTGCTCGCGCGATGCAGTACCGATCACCTTAAGACCGGTCAGTTGCTTGGCCAATTGAGTGAGGATCGAACCAACCCCGCCCGCCGCGCCGACGATCAGCAGGCTCTGGCCTTCATCGGTTTGGCCTTCGCCGATTTGCAGGCGTTCGAACAACAACTCCCACGCGGTGATCGCAGTCAGGGGCAGGGCGGCGGCTTCGGCGAAACCGAGGGACTTGGGCATATGGCCGACAATCCGCTCATCGACCACGTGCAATTCGCTGTTGCCGCCCGCACGGGCGATGGAGCCGGCGTAGAAGACTTTGTCGCCAGCCTTGAACAGTGTCACTTCACTGCCAACCGCCTTGACCACACCGGCCACGTCCCAGCCCAGCACTTTCGCGGCGCCACCTTCAGGGGCTACGTTCTGCCGTACCTTGGTGTCCACCGGGTTGACCGAGATGGCTTTGACTTCCACCAACAGGTCGCGCGGGCCGGCCATCGGCTCTGGCAGTTCGATGTCTTGCAGGGCTTTTGCGTCGCTGATGGGCAAGGAAGCGTAATAGGCAATGGCTTTCATGAGTGGCTCCGAACAGTAAGTAATGCAGGGCAAATTCGATGGGACAGATGATTGGCTATTTCTTCACAAGATAAAACCGGCTAAAACCGCAGTCTCTTTCAATGTTTTTTTGATAATCGAGGCTGTGGATGCTGCGTTTCGATGATTTGCAGTTGTTTGTCCGGGCGGCGGATCTGGGCAGTCTGTCGGCGGCGGCGCGGGTGATGGACATGTCCGCCGCCGTGGCCAGTGCGGCGCTCAAGCGTATCGAACAGCAACTCGGTGCGCGCCTGCTGGCCCGTTCGACGCGCAGCCTGCGCCTGACCGCCGAGGGCGAAGGTTTTCTCGAATACGCCCGTGCGGCATTGAGTAATCTCGATGAGGGCCGGCGGTTACTGGCCAGTGGACAGGAACAGGTCAGCGGGATTTTGCAGCTGTCGGCGCCCTCGGACTTCGGCCGCAACTTGTTGTTGCCATGGCTCGACGAGTTCCAGCGCGAGCACCCGAAACTTACCGTACGCCTGCTGCTCGGCGACCGTATCGCCGATCTGTTTCGCCAGCCCGTGGACATCGCTCTGCGCTATGGCGAGCCGGAAGACTCCAGCCTGGTTGCCCTGCCTGTCGCCCCGGACAACCATCGCGTGCTCTGCGCATCACCGGCCTATCTGGCGCGGCACGGCGAACCGCGTCAGCTCGAACAACTGGCTCAGCACAATTGCCTGTTGTACATGCTCGGCAGTCGGGTTCATGACCACTGGAGTTTCCACGACGGTAAACGCGAGGTCGGCCTGACGGTCAGTGGCGACCGATTCAGTGATGACGCCGACGTCGTGCGTCTATGGGCGGTGGCAGGAGCGGCAATTGCCTACAAGTCATGGCTGGATGTGGGCGCCGATGTCCTTGCCGGGCGCCTCAAAGTGCTGCTGCCAGAGCTGCTGTGCGAACGCGCTCCGCTGAATTTGCTGTGCGCCCATCGCGCACAATTGAGTAAGCCGGTGAACCTTCTGAGGGAAATGCTCGCCAGCCGATGCGCTGAATTGAGTAGTCAATTTCCCGCTTTCCAGAAACTTGATCATTAGTCGCAGCTAAATAGAGAAATTTCTGTCAGGAACAATCACCACCCGTGCAGGCTTAGGCGCGGGACGGGGCTTGCATCCCGCTTATACTAGCGCCCGCCTCATGCCGGTACCGAAACATGGCCCGAACGCCGTCAATGCCGAACTGCCACTGTTTGGATCAGGGCTGCATTTCGTCGCCGGGTTCTGTGCCGGAACATGTTATGTCAACGGCCTGCCTTGCCCCGGTTCAGGGCGATTTTCGCGTCTTGGCCGCCGACCCATTACTGGTCAAGATGTCTGCGAGCAGTAGACGATACGATTCCACAGGGAGTGAATACATGGAACATGCACCTTGCATCAGCCAGATCGCCACGTTGCTGGCCGACCCCAAGCGCAGCGCGATGATGTGGGCGTTGATGGACGGCTCGGCCCGGCACACCGAGGAGCTTGCGCTACTGGCAGGGCTGTCGCCGTCGTCGGCCAGTGCGCATCTGGCACGGCTGGCCACCGGCGGTCTGTTGAAGGTCGAAGTCCGTGGTCGCAAACGGTTTTTCCGTCTCTCGGCGCCGGAGGTCGGGGCGGCGATAGAAGCCCTGGCCAGCGCCACCATCGCCAGTGCCCCGCGGGAAATACCCGAAGTATTCAAGCGCGCCACACCCATGGCCAAACCTCAGGCAGCGCCTTCTTCGCTGTTGCGCGCACGCTTTTGCGATGACCACCTGGGCGGCACGCTGGCTGCCGATCTGTACCAGCGCCTGCTCGACGCCGGCTGGATCGAACAGCTTGAACAGCGCGTGGTGGTGACGCAAAAAGGCGCGAAACAATTGGCCCTTCGCGGGGTATTCATCCAGGCACTCGCCCATCGCAATGTACAGGTAGCCTGTGCCTGCCCGGACTGGAGCGAGCGTCGTCCGCACATGGGCGGTTCACTCGGCGCGGCGTTGCTGCAGTTGTTCATGCAGTCCGGTTGGCTGACGTTGCCCAATGACTCAAGAGCCCTGCAGTTGACGGCCACCGGACAGCGCGAGTTGCACCGTTTCGCCCGGGAAACCGAGCTGGAAATGGCGTTGTAGAGCGATTGAGAAGGACGTCGGGCGTTACGGCGTCGTCTACGACTGCGAGCAGGTCGCATCCAGTACTAACTCTGAATCACCATCGCGCACACTCGATCCGGGGACTTTTCGGATGGGGGAGGCGGCATGGACACTCAAGGCTTCAGCGCGGCAGAACGTTTGGAACGGCTGCCGATCAGCGGTTATCACCGGATTATTTTCATCATCATCGCCTTGGCGTTTTTCTTCGACTCCATGGATCTGGCGATGATGACGTTCCTGCTCGGTTCGATTAAAGCCGAGTTTGGTCTGAGCAGCGCGCAGGCGGGTCTGCTCGCCAGTTCGAGCTTCTTCGGCATGGTGCTGGGCGCGTCGCTTTCCGGCATGCTCGCCGACCGCTTCGGGCGCAAACCGGTGTTTCAGTGGAGCATCGTTCTCTGGGGAGTGGCCAGTTACCTGTGCTCGACGGCGCAAACGGTCGAGACGCTGACGCTGTTCCGCATCCTGCTGGGGATCGGCATGGGCATGGAGTTTCCCATTGCGCAGTCGATGTTGTCCGAGCTGATTCCGGCGCAACGGCGCGGTCGCTACATCGCATTGATGGATGGCTTCTGGCCGCTGGGTTTTGTCGCGGCCGGGGTGCTGTCGTACTTCCTGTTGCCGGTGATTGGCTGGCGCGACATCTTTCTGGTGTTGGCGGTGCCGGCGGTGTTTGTGCTGGCGATCCGGTTTTTCATACCCGAGTCACCGCGCTGGCTGGAGCAGGCCGGGCGTCATGGAGATGCCGATAAAGTCTTGAGCGGGATCGAAGAGCGCGTGCGATCGTCCCTTGGCGTTGCGACATTGCCTCAACCGCTGCGCCTGCCGCGAACCGTGACGCCTCCGGGCAACTTTTTCTCGGCGCTGAAGCAGATCTGGTCGCCGCAATACCGCCAGCGCACAACGATGATCTGGAGCCTGTGGTTCTTTGCGCTGCTGGGTTTTTACGGGCTGACGTCGTGGCTCAGTGCATTGCTGCAACAGTCGGGTTTCGCCGTAACCCAGTCGGTTTACTACACCGTGCTGATTTCTCTCGGCGGGATTCCCGGATTTCTGATGGCCGCGTGGCTGGTGGAGCGCTGGGGACGCAAACCGGTGTGCATCGTCACGTTGCTCGGCGGCGGGGTGATGGCGTTTCTCTACGGGCAGAGCGCGGTGTTTGGCGGCAACGTGGCCTTGCTGATCAGCACGGGATTGCTGATGCAGTTTTTCCTGTTTGGCATGTGGGCGGTGCTCTACACCTACACGCCGGAGTTGTATCCAACCTCGGCTCGGGCGACAGGCTCGGGGTTTGCCTCGGCGATTGGCCGTGTGGGTTCCTTGCTCGGGCCGTTGATCACCGGGCTGGTGTTCCCGATCACCGGGCAGGGTGGGGTGTTTGCGTTAGGCGCGTTGTGCTTCGCGATTGCGGCGGGGGTGGTGTGGCTGTTCGGGATGGAGACGCGAGGCAAGACGCTGGAAGAGCTGACAGAGTCGACATCGGTATAAATGTGGGCGCGAGCAAGCTCGCTCCCACATTGGATCTTCAGCGTTATTACGGTTTTACCAACCGCGCATCCAGGCTGTTCTGGGCCAGGCGCTTGGCCTGATCCTGGGTCATGTCCAAATGCTCGTACAGCGCATGGAAGTTCTCTGTGACATAACCGCCGAAGTACGCCGGGTCATCGGAGTTCACCGTGACTTTCACGCCACGTTCGAGCATGTCGAGGATGTTGTGCTGCGACATGTGATCGAACACGCAGAGCTTGGTGTTCGACAGCGGGCACACAGTCAACGGAATCTGCTCGTCGATGATCCGCTGCATCAGGCGCTCGTCTTCGATGGCGCGCACGCCATGGTCGATGCGCTGGATTTTCAGCAGGTCTATGGCTTCCCAGATGTATTCCGGCGGGCCTTCTTCACCCGCGTGGGCGACGGTCAGGAAGCCCTCGTGGCGAGCACGGTCGAACACGCGCTGGAACTTGCTCGGCGGATGGCCCATCTCGGAACTGTCCAGACCGACCGCGACAAACGCGTCACGGAACGGCAGCGCCTGGTCGAGGGTTTTCTGTGCTTCTTCTTCGCTCAAGTGGCGCAGGAAGCTCAGGATCAAACCGCTGGTGATACCCAGTTGCTGCTCACCATCTTTCAAAGCGGCGGCGATGCCGTTGAGCACCACTTCAAACGGGATACCCCGGTCGGTGTGGGTCTGCGGATCGAAGAACGGTTCGGTGTGAATCACGTTCTGCGCTTTGCAGCGCAGCAGGTAGGCCCAGGTCAGGTCGTAGAAATCCTGGGAGGTGCGCAGCACGTCGGCGCCCTGGTAATACAGGTCGAGAAATTCCTGCAGATTGTTGAAGGCGTAAGCCTTGCGCAGGGTTTCGACGTCATTCCACGGCAGGGCGATCTTGTTGCGTTCGGCCAGGGCGAACAGCAGCTCGGGCTCCAGCGAGCCTTCCAGATGCAGGTGCAGTTCAGCCTTGGGCAGGGCGTTGAGCCAGTCGTACATATTCTTTTCTCATCAGGTGCAATGGCGGCATTCTACAGATGCTCGCCGAAACAATTGGCAAAACCTGACCAACCGATCCGTCACACCGCTTCCTGTTCCCGCCGATAGGCGTAGGTATCGGCGAAGCGCGACAGCAGGAATTCGGCGCAAGTGGTGGTCGGATATTTCGCCGGGTGCTGTGCGTCCTGGCAACCGGGCAGGCATTCGATGCGAGTGTCCGGGTGCGGTTCGGCGAAGAACGGCATCGAATAGCGATCCACCCCGAGCGGGCTGTTCACCCGATGTGGCGTCGAGCGATAACGGTCGTTGCTCCAGCGCGCCATCATGTCGCCGAGGTTGACCACGAAGGTGCCGTCAATCGGCGGCGCATCAATCCATTCACCGTTGACGTTCTTCACTTGCAGGCCACCGGCGCTGTCCTGATAGAGCAGGGTGATGCAGCCGTAATCAGTGTGCGCGCCGGCACCTTGCTGTTCGGCGGAACTGGCGGTGTGGCGCGGTGGGTAGTGGATCATCCGCAGCACACTGACTGGCTCATTGAAACGGCTGTCGAAGAAATCACGTTCAATGCCGAGGGCAATGGTCATGGCGCGCAGCAGGGTTTGCGCGAGGGCCTGCATGTCGAGGTAATGCTGCTCCATCAAGGTTTCCCATCCCGCTTGCGCAGGATGGCGGTTCGGCCCGCGCAAGGGTTTTTCTGCCAGTACCTCAGGATGGTTCGCCGGCAGGTGCAGGCCCATGTCGAAGGTTTCTTTCAGGTCGCTGGGTTTATCCGGGTCGAGTTGTTCGGTGGCGATGGCGCCATAGCCGCGATGGTGGCGGGTCTGGGTGATATCGATCTGAAGTTTTTCCTGCGCAGGTCGCGCAAAAAAGCGTTGCGCATGGTCGAGCAGGGCGTCGATGCGCTGCGCCGGGATAGGATGGCCCTTGATATAGAAGAAGCCCCACTCGCGGCAGGCCTGGTCGATTTGTGCGGCGACGGCGGGCCAGGCGTTCTGGTTGTCGCTGTAGAGCGGGCTGATGTCGATGATGGGAAGCTGATCCATACACAATCCTTGGGGCGGTGAGTTTCCAATGTGGGAGCGAGCCTGCTCGCGAAGAGGGCGTGTCAGACAACATCTTTGTTCAATGACACACCGCTTTCGCGAGCAGGCTCGCTCCCACAGGGTTTTGTGTAGTGAGTAAAAATTACTTCGGCATCTCGGCCTTCATGCCTTCCACGTAATAGTTCATCGACGCCAGTTCCGCCGTGGTCGCACTCACACCTGCCGGGATTTTCTCGACCCCGGCCTGATCCTTGATCGGCCCGGTAAACGGTTGCAACGCGCCGCTCTTGATGTCGGCAATGATCTGCTCGGCTTCGGCTTTAACCGGCGCCGGCACCAGATCGCTGATCGGCAATTCAACCGTGCCTTCTTTCAGCCCGCCCCAGTAATCCTGAGACTTCCAGGTATGGTCGATGACGCTTTGAGTCGCCTGAATGTAGTGAGGAGCCCAGTCGTTGACGATCGAGGTCAGCACCGCTTTCGGGCCGAAGTGCGCCATGTCCGAGGCATACCCCACCGCATACACCCCACGGCGTTCAGCCGCCTGAATCGGTGCCGGGCTGTCGGTGTGCTGGAACACCACGTCGACACCCTGGTCGATCAGTGCGTTGGCCGCATCGGCTTCCTTGCCCGGATCGAACCACGAGTTGACCCACACCACTTTGATCTCGGTGCCGGGGTTGTACTTGTTCAGGGCCAGTTGAATCGCGTTGATGTCGCGGATCACTTCCGGAATCGGGAACGAGGCGACATAGCCGATCTTCTTGGTCTTGGTCATCTTCGCCGCGAGGAAACCGCCGACGTAGCGGCCCTCGTAAGTGCGCGCCAGATAGGTGCCGAGGTTCTTGTCCTGCTTGTAACCGGTGGCGTGTTCGAAGGTCACTTTGGGAAATTGCTTGGCGACTTTCAGCGTCGGGTTCATGTAGCCGAAAGATGTGGTGAAGATCAGGTCGTACTTGTCCTTGGCCATGTTGCGGATCACCCGCTCGGCGTCGGCGCCTTCGGCAACGTTCTCCACGTAGTTGGTGGTGATCTGTGAGCCGAGCTTCTCCGCCAGCGCCTTGCGCCCCTGTTCATGCTGATACGTCCAGCCGTGGTCGCCGATCGGGCCGATGTAGACGAAACCGACCTTCAGCGGATCGGCAGCGCTGGCGCTCAGGCTGATCCCCAGACCGATAGCGGCGCACAGCAGTTTGTGCAGCGGACGTATTTGCATGAATTGGAGCTCCATTTTGTTGTGTGTGGTCAGCACCAATGCAAATTGCTGACCAACAGGACAAAAAATCAAAAGATCGCAGCCTTCGGCAGCTCCTACATTGGATCGGCGTACTCCTGTAGGAGCTGCCGAAGGCTGCGATCTTTTCAGGCCGGAACCAACGCAGTGCAACTCTGCGAATTCACGCCATCCACTGGTGCGCTAAGGTGTAACGAAACGTTAGCGCCGCCCCGCAGTCAGTAGCTCATTCGCACTCTTCGGTAAAAAGGCCCGCAATGCTCTCAATCCTCAAGCAAGAAAGCTTTCTTGTGCTGGCCCTGCTCGCCGCACTTGTCGCCTATCCACTGGAACACTGGATGCTGCACAGCGGCCAGATGGTTGCGCTGATTTCAGGTCTGGTACTGATCGCTTTCATCGTCGCCGCCTCGATGCGTGTCGCCCATCAAGCTGAACTGCTGGCGGAAAAAGTCGGCGATCCCTACGGCACGATGATCCTCACCCTGGCCGCCGTGCTGGTGGAAGTGGTGATCCTGGCGATCATGATGAGCAACGAAGCCTCGGCGACGCTGGTGCGCGACACTATCTATTCCGCAGTGATGCTCGACATCAACGGCATCCTCGGCCTCGCCGCGCTGATGGGCGGGATCAAGCACGGCGAGCAGTCCTACAACGATGATTCGGCGCGCAGCTACAGCGTGATGATCCTCACCGCCATGGGCGTGTCGATGGTGGTGCCGGAGTTCATTCCCGAGGCCAACTGGAAGATTTATTCGGCGTTCACCATCGGCGCGATGGTGGTGCTTTACGCGTTGTTCCTGCGCATGCAGGTCGGGCCGCACAGCTACTTTTTCAGCTACAGCTACCCGGACAAACGCCGCAAAAAAGAGCCGATGGAGCAGGAGCCAAAACCGGTCAGCCTGGCACTATCGATCGGGATTCTGGTGGCGGGTGTAGTGGTGATCGGCGCACTGGCCGAGGTGATGTCCAAGACCCTTGATCTGGGTTTGGAAGGCACGGGGGCGCCGCCGGTGATCACGGCGATTCTGGTGGCGGCGATCTCGGCCGCACCGGAGATTTTGACCGCGTTGCGCGCCGCATTGGCCAACCGCATGCAGTCGGTGGTCAACATTGCGATGGGCGCGTCACTGTCGACGGTGATTCTGACCGTGCCGGTGATGGAAGCGATGGCGCTGTATACCGGCCAGCCGTTTCAGATGGCGATGACACCGGTGCAGACGGTGATGATTTTCCTGACGCTGATCGTCAGCGCGATCAACCTCAATGACGGCGAGACCAATGCCATTGAGGGCATGACGCACTTCGTGTTGTTTGCGACGTTTATCATGTTGTCCTTGCTGGGCCTCTAACGACGGATGATCGTTCCCACGCAGAGCGTGGGAACGATCAGATTGGGAAAGATCAGGTACCAGCAATCAACTGGCGAGCAGCTTGGCTGTGATCGGCAATCAGGCCTTTCAGATCCAGCCCTTCAACCTGACCATCGATGACACGCCACTTGCCGCCAATCATCACCCGATCAGCCCGATCTGCGCCGCACAACAGCAACGCCGAAATCGGATCATGGCTACCCGAGAAACGCAGCTCATCGAGCTTGAACAACGCCAGATCCGCTTGCTTGCCCACCGCCAGTTCGCCAATGTCGGTACGCCCCAACAGGCTCGCCGAACCCTTGGTTGCCCAGCCCAAAACACGTTCCGGAGTGATCTTCTCGGCGCCGTAACGCAGGCGCTGGATGTACAGCGCCTGACGCGCTTCAAGGATCATGTTCGACGCATCGTTGGACGCCGAACCGTCGACGCCCAGGCCAAACAGCGCACCGGCGTCGGTCAGGTCGATACTCGGGCAAATGCCGGAAGCCAGGCGCATGTTCGAACTTGGGCAATGGCAAATGCCGGTGCCAGCCTGACCGAGGCGGGCAATTTCGTCCGGGTTGAAGTGGATGCCGTGGGCCAGCCAGGTACGCGGGCCGAGCCAGCCGACGCTGTCCAGATAATCGACGGTGCGCAGGCCGAAGCGTTGCAGGCAGAAATCTTCTTCGTCGAGGGTTTCGGCCAGGTGCGTGTGCAGGCGCACGTCGAGTTTGTTCGCCAGTTCGGCGCTGGCCGACATGATTTCCGGCGTCACCGAAAACGGCGAGCACGGCGCCAAAGCGATCTGGATCTGCGCGCCGTCACCGCGCTCGTGGTACTCGTGAATCAGGCGCTGGCTGTCGTCAAGAATCACCTGACCTTCCTGCACGGTCTGTTGTGGCGGCAAGCCACCGTCCTTCTCGCCGAGGCTCATCGAACCACGGGTCAGCATGGCGCGCATGCCCAGTTCACGCACGGTTTCGACTTGTACGTCGATGGCGTTTTCCAGACCGTCCGGGAACAGATAGTGGTGGTCGGCGGCGGTGGTGCAGCCCGACAGCAGCAATTCAGCCAAAGCCACTTTCGTCGCGAGGGCGAGTTTTTCCGGGGTCAGGCGCGCCCACACCGGGTACAGGGTTTTCAGCCACGGAAACAACGGCTGATTGACTACGGGCGCCCAGGCGCGGGTGAGTGTTTGGTAGAAGTGGTGATGGGTGTTGATCAGGCCCGGCAGGATCACGTGTTCGCGGGCGTCGAACACTTCATTGCATGGCGCGGACGGCTGCTGACCGGCAGCCAGTACTTCGACGATCACACCGTCTTGCAGCACCAGACCGCCACGGGCATCGAGCTCGTTGGACGTGAAAATGGCGAGGGGATTTTTTAACCAGGTACGGATGGCAGGCATCTTGGCCGGCTCCTCTGAAAGTTGGGTTCAGGGTTGCCAGCTCAGTGTTGCCCTGTCTGCTGATCCAGGGTCGCCGCATGGACGAGGTGCGGAGTTTCAAACAAAACGTTGCGACGGGCAAGCCCCAACCGACCAGACACCACGATCCCCTGTAGGAGCTGCCGAAGGCTGCGATCTTTTGATCCTGTTTTTAGAATCAAAAGATCGCAGCCTTCGGC
>NZ_JACSZV010000061.1 GCF_014472415.1 Pseudomonas sp. N40(2020) | reverse complement strand
CACCGCTCTTTCAACTCCTTCCAGGCTTCGATGAACTGAAGCAACCCGCTATCGAAAACCGTATAACTCATTGAATCTCAAGGAGTTTTCCGTTTCGACTGCGCCGGAAGTGGGCGAATTATAGACTCCTAGAATTCGCCGTCAACCCCCAATCTCAACTTTATTCAGATTTCAGCGTAATTCGCGCAAACGCCTTCTTGCCAGCCTGGCAAACGTGGGTCGCACCCACTACATATATAAAGGAACGATCAACGACCTCACCATCTATACGCACACCACCGGAAGCGAGCAGATCGCGCGCCGCCGCAGAGTTCTTCACCAGCCCTGCTTTATTAAGGACGGCAGCAATCGGCATATCCTCAGCAGAAGCCAATTCGATTTCCGGCAGATCATCCGGCAGCTCACCATCCTTCATACGGTTACCCGCTGCACGATGAGCATTAGCCGCAGCCTCCTCACCATGGAAGCGCGCAACGATCTCTTCCGCCAGCTTGATCTTGATGTCACGCGGATTAGCACCCGCCTCCACATCAGCGCGGAACGCATTGATCTCATCCATGGAGCGAAAGCTGAGCAATTCGAAGTAGCGCCACATCAGCGCATCCGGAATCGAAACCAGCTTGCTGTACATGACACCCGGAGCTTCCTGAATGCCGACATAGTTGCCCAACGATTTGGACATCTTCTTGACGCCATCCAGCCCCTCGAGCAGCGGCATGGTCAGAATGCACTGAGCTTCTTGACCATAACCACGTTGCAGCTCGCGCCCCATCAGCAAGTTGAATTTCTGATCGGTACCGCCCAACTCGACGTCCGCACGCAGAGCGACCGAGTCATAACCCTGAACCAGCGGATAGAGGAACTCGTGAATAGCGATCGGCTGATTGGTGGTGTAGCGCTTGTCGAAGTCATCACGTTCAAGCATACGAGCGACGGTGTATTGCGAAGTCAGACGAATGAAGTCCGCTGGCCCCATCTGATCCATCCAGGTGGAGTTGAAAGCAACTTCGGTTTTCGCCGGATCAAGAATCTTGAAAACCTGAGTCTTGTAGGTTTCAGCGTTTTCCAGAACCTGCTCGCGCGTCAGCGGAGGACGAGTTGCGCTTTTGCCGCTTGGATCACCGATCATCCCGGTGAAATCACCTATAAGGAAGATCACCTGATGCCCCAGATCCTGGAACTGGCGCAGCTTATTAATAAGCACGGTGTGACCCAAGTGCAGATCCGGAGCGGTTGGATCGAAACCAGCCTTGATACGCAGCGGCTGGCCACGCTTGAGCTTCTCGATCAGCTCGGACTCAACCAACAGTTCTTCCGCACCACGTTTAATCAGCGCTAGCTGCTCTTCAACCGACTTCATAACAGACCCGCAAGGCTCAGATTCAAAGGGAACCAACCATACAAGATCGCGCACCAATTACAAGTTTTGCCCGGCGCACGGACACCAATCCACAGACGTGATGTCTGTAGACTTGCTTAAGAGATGATTTGGTTATATTTTATACAGTTATTTCATCTTCATCATGTCATTCATCTTTTCCAATTCATCACTATTCAAAGTCAAAATTACTTATGACCACTGAACCGTCTAAAGCGCCACCGCTTTACCCGAAGACCCACCTGCTCGCCGCAAGTGGTATCGCCGCCCTTCTCAGCCTGGCGCTCCTGGTATTTCCTTCCAGTGATGTTGAAGCCAAAAAGACGACCCTGAGCCTTGAACTGGAAAGTCCTGCTGAACAACTGACACAAGATCAAGACGCTGCTGACGCCGCTCAAGCCACAAATGAGCCAGTAGCCTCACCGTTTGCACAAATCGAAAACACAGAAGAAAACGCTCCGCAAACCGCGGAAGCCAAACCTGCGCCCGAACCTCTCGCGGAAAAACCGAAAGCGCCAGGTCACCGGGAAGTCGTCGTTTCCAAGGGCGATACGCTTTCGACACTGTTCGAAAAAGTCGGCCTTCCAGCCACAGCCGTGCATGAAATACTGGCCAGCGACAAGCAAGCCAAACAGTTCAGCCAGCTCAAACGCGGCCAGAAGCTCGAATTTGAACTGAACCCGGAAGGCCAGCTCACCAGCCTGCACAGCAAGGTCAGCGATCTTGAAACCATCACGCTGACCAAGAATGACAAGGGTTACGCCTTCAATCGTGTAACCGCAAAACCTACCGTTCGTACCGCTTACGTTCACGGAGTGATCAACAGCTCGTTGTCACAGTCCGCTGCGCGTGCAGGCCTCTCTCACAGCCTGACCATGGATATGGCCAGCGTATTCGGCTATGACGTCGACTTCGCACAAGACATCCGCCAGGGTGACGAATTCGATGTGATCTACGAACAGAAAGTGGTCAACGGTAAAGCTGTTGGCAATGGCCCGATCCTGTCCGCCCGCTTCACCAACCGCGGCAAGACCTACACCGCCGTGCGTTACACCAACAAGCAAGGCAACAGCAGCTATTACACGGCCGACGGCAATAGCATGCGCAAGGCGTTCATCCGAACGCCGGTGGACTTTGCCCGCATCAGCTCGAAGTTCTCCATGGGCCGCAAACACCCTATCCTCAACAAGATCCGCGCGCACAAAGGCGTTGATTACGCTGCGCCACGCGGCACGCCAATCAAGGCTGCCGGTGACGGCAAAGTGCTGCTGGCCGGCCGTCGTGGCGGTTACGGCAACACTGTGATCATCCAGCACGGCAACACCTACCGCACGCTATACGGCCACATGCAAGGCTTCGCCAAAGGCGTGAAAACCGGCGGCACGGTCAAGCAAGGCCAAGTAATCGGTTTCATTGGCACGACAGGGCTGTCCACCGGACCGCACTTGCACTATGAGTTCCAGGTCAACGGTGTTCATGTCGATCCACTGGGCCAGAAGTTGCCAATGGCCGATCCGATTGCCAAAGCAGAACGTGCACGCTTCATGGCTCAGAGCCAGCCGTTGATGGCGCGTATGGATCAAGAGAAGGCCACCATGCTGGCTTCGAGCAAGCGTTAAGCCATGGCCCTTTATATCGGTGTGATGTCCGGAACCAGCCTCGACGGCCTGGACATTGCCCTGATCGAACAGACCTCGGCGATAAACCTGATCGCCACGCACTACATTCCCATGCCTGAAAACCTGCGCGCCGAGCTGCTGGGCTTGTGCGCCAGCGGCCCTGACGAGATCGCCCGCTCGGCGATAGCCCAGCAGAACTGGGTGGAGCTTGCCGCACAGGGCATTCGCACCCTCCTCGACCAGCAACAGCTCAAACCGGGGGCGATTCGCGCGATTGGCAGCCACGGCCAGACTATTCGCCATGAACCGGCTCGAGGTTTCACCATACAGATCGGTAATCCTGCCCTGCTGACCGAGCTGACGGGCATCACAGTTGTCAGCGACTTCCGCAGTCGCGATGTCGCTGCCGGTGGTCAAGGTGCCCCTCTGGTGCCCGCCTTCCATGAAGCTTTGTTCGAAGAGCGTACCGGTAACCAGGCTGTCCTGAATGTCGGCGGCTTCAGCAATCTCAGTCTGATAGAGCCGACCAAGGCTGTAGCCGGTTTCGACTGCGGGCCGGGGAATGTGCTGATGGATGCCTGGATTCACCAGCAACGCGTTGAAAACTACGATTGCAATGGCCAGTGGGCCGCTACCGGTACCGTTGAGCCAACGCTGCTGAAAGCATTGCTCAGTGATCCGTTCTTCATGACCAAGGGCCCGAAAAGTACCGGCCGAGAAGTGTTCAACCTGCCTTGGCTGGAGCAGCACCTCTCACGTCTGCCAGCCTTCCCTGCTGAAAACGTACAGGCCACGCTGCTCGAGCTGACAGCGTTGACCGTCGTCGAGTCGCTGCAAAGCGCTCAAACGGATACTCAAGAGCTGTTGGTCTGTGGCGGCGGCGCACACAACGCCACATTGATGAAGCGATTGGCTGATCTGCTGCCGAACGCAAAAGTCGCCAGCACCGCCACCCACGGTGTTGATCCGGACTGGGTTGAAGCCATGGCGTTCGCCTGGCTGGCCCATTGCTGCCTCGAAGGTATCGCCGCCAACCGGCCAAGTGTCACTGGCGCCAAAGGGCTGCGCGTACTCGGCGCCATCTACCCCAACTAAACAAAACGCTGACAACAAAAAACGCCGCAGAACCCAAGGCTCTGCGGCGTTTTAATGTGTGCAGCGAAGTGCGATCAGATCGAGAACGAAGAGCCGCAACCACAAGTCGTGGTGGCGTTCGGGTTCTTGATCACGAAGCGCGAACCTTCCAGACCTTCCTGGTAGTCCACTTCTGCACCGGCCAGGTACTGGAAACTCATCGGATCAACCACCAGGCTCACGCCTTCGCGCTCGACGATGGTGTCATCCTCAGCCACATCTTCATCGAAGGTGAAACCGTACTGAAACCCTGAACAACCGCCGCCCGTAACGAATACGCGCAGCTTCAAGCGATCATTCCCCTCTTCATCGACCAGGCTCTTCACCTTGTGCGCAGCACCTTGGGTGAATTGCAAAGCCGTGGGGGTGAAGGATTCGACGCTCATGCTGACTATCTCCCGGCGTTACGCCGCCATAATGCGTGATGACGCGCATTATCCGCTTGTCCGAGAAAATCGGTCAACTATTGTTACGGTATATCAATAAACCCGACCAGCTGTTCAGAATGCAAAAAGGCCCGTTTGACGGGCCTTTTTGTGTGTCGGATTAAGTGTTACGGCAGCATGCCGGCATGGGACAGACCCAAGCGCTCATCCAGACCAAACAGGATGTTCATGTTCTGCACAGCCTGACCCGACGCGCCTTTGACCAGATTGTCGATCACCGACAACACCACCACCAGATCGCCATCCTGCGGACGGTGAACCGCAATGCGGCAAACGTTGGCGCCACGCACGCTGCGGGTTTCCGGATGGCTGCCGGCTGGCATTACATCGACGAACGGTTCGTTGGCATAACGCTTTTCAAACAGCGCCTGCAGATCCACCGAGCGATCAACCACGGTCGCGTAAAGCGTGGAGTGAATGCCACGGATCATCGGCGTCAGATGCGGGACGAATGTCAGACCAACATCCTTGCCGCCCGCTGCGCGACGCAGACCCTGGCGAATTTCCGGCAGGTGACGGTGACCTTTCACCGCGTAAGCCTTCATGCTTTCCGACGTCTCCGAGTACAGGGAGCCTACAGCCGCACCGCGACCGGCACCGCTGACACCGGATTTGCAGTCGGCGATCAGACGCGAAGCATCAGCCAGACCCGCTTCAAGCAGCGGCAAGAAACCCAACTGAGTAGCGGTCGGATAGCAACCTGGCACCGCGATCAGGCGAGCCTTTTTGATCTGCTCACGATTGACTTCCGGCAAACCGTAAACCGCTTCGTCCAGCAGCTCCGGCGCACCGTGCGGCTGACCGTACCATTTGGCCCACTCCTCGGCGTCTTGCAGACGGAAGTCCGCCGACAGATCGATAACCTTGGTGCCCGCCGCCAGCAGTTCACCTGCCAAAGCGTGAGCGACACCGTGCGGTGTGGCGAAGAACACCACGTCACAGGCGCCCAAGGTCTTGATGTCCGGCACGCTGAAGGCCAGGCCGTTGTAGTGGCCGCGCAGGTTGGGGTACATGTCAGCCACGGCCAGACCGGCCTCGGATCGGGAAGTGATCACCACCACTTCTGCCTGCGGATGCTGTGCCAACAGACGCAGCAGTTCGACACCGGTGTAACCCGTGCCGCCGACGATACCGACCTTGACCATAAACCTGCCCTCAACGAACCCACTGGAAAGCCGTCGATAATAGGGGCCACGCGCCCCTGCGACAACCGTCAAGGTGACGCGCGGACGCTCAAGCCTCTACTATCCGGCTTACCGTGAATAAGGGAATAACTAAAAATGCTCTATCTGTGGATCAAAGCGTTTCACATCGTCAGCGTCGTTTGCTGGTTTGCCGGCCTGTTTTACCTGCCGCGACTGTTCGTTTATCACGCGCAAAGTGAAGACACGGTCAGCAAAGAACGCTTCAGCGTCATGGAGCGCAAGCTGTATCGCGGCATCATGGGCCCGGCAATGATCGCCACGCTGATCTTCGGCGGCTGGCTGATCTATCTCAACCCGGGCATCTTCAGCATGGGCGGCTGGATTCACGCCAAACTGACCCTGGTCGTCTTGCTGATCGGTTACCACCATATGTGCGGCGCACAGGTAAAACGCTTCGCCCGTGGCGAGAACACCCGCAGCCATGTCTTTTATCGCTGGTTCAATGAAGTGCCGGTTCTGATATTGCTGGCTATCGTAATTCTGGTCGTGGTCAAGCCGTTCTAACTTTAATAAGTCAATCACTTCGGGGTACTTCCAATGTCGCTGCCCGCTTTGCTCGCACAACGTCTGCGCCTGCCTGTGGTGGCTGCGCCGATGTTCCTGATTTCCAACCCTGAACTGGTGCTGGCCTGCTGCCGCAATGGCGTGGTCGGCAGTTTTCCCGCGCTGAACCAGCGCGAAAGCAGCGGGTTCAAGGCTTGGCTGGAACAGATCGAAGCGGGCCTCGCGGCGCTGGACAACCCCGCGCCGTACGCGGTGAACCTCATCGTGCACAACAGTAATCCACGCTTGCAGGCGGATCTGGCCATTTGCGTGGAGCACAAGGTGCCGATCGTTATCACCAGCCTCGGCGCGGTGAAGGAACTGGTCGATGCAGTGCACAGTTATGGCGGTCTGGTCTTCCACGATGTCACCACCCGCCGGCATGCCGAGAAGGCCGCCGAGGCTGGTGTCGACGGTCTGATTGCGGTCGCGGCCGGGGCCGGTGGCCATGCCGGCACCTGGAGTCCGTTTGCGCTGATCGCCGAGATTCGCGAGTTCTTCGACAAAACCCTGCTGCTTGCAGGATGTCTTAACCACGGCCATGAGATTCTCGCCGCACAGATGCTCGGCGCGGATTTGGCCTACTTCGGTACGCGCTTTATCGGCACCACCGAAAGTCATGCACCTGACGCCTACAAGGAGATGCTGCTGACAGCCAAAGCGGCCGACATCATCCATACTCCAGCGGTGTCGGGAGTGCCGGCCAGTTTCATGCGGCAAAGCCTGGAGGCGGCCGGTTTCGACATGGCAGCGCTACAAGGTAAAGGCGAAGTGAATTTTGGCGACAAGCTCAAACCGATCAGCGATGAAGCCAAAGCCTGGAAGACCGTGTGGTCAGCCGGGCAAGGTGTGGGGCAGATAGACGATCTGCCAGGCGTGGATCAGTTGATCGCTCGACTCGATGCTGAATATCGTCAGGCACAGGAACGCGCAGCACAGCTGCCGAAACGCTGACCAAGGTAAAAATCAAGCCAGTCGCTCATGGACTGGCCTTACACTAACGACCTTTCATTCTCTTCGCGACAAGGATGCCTCGGCCATGAGCGAACCCCGTTACAAGATCGTTTTCGACGGTGCTCTACAGCCCGGTGTCGATATCACCACTGCCAAGCTCAATCTGGCGGATTTGTTCAAAAGCGATGTTGCAGCCATCGAGCGACTGTTCAATGGCAGCACCGTGGCGCTTAAGCGTGATCTGTCGCACAGCGATGCGCAGACTTATCTGCAGGCATTGAGCAAAACCGGGATTGACGCACGGATCGAATCTGACACGGCCATCGAGCTGAATCTGTCGGACGTCCACGAGCACTCCCCCGCTCCCGCCTACGCGGAACCGAACTCACCGTATGCGCCACCCCGCGCCAGTGTTGGTGAAAACCTTCCGGCATTCGCCGTGCTCAAACCGTTAAGCGTCGAAGGCCGGATCGGACGTCTGCGCTTCCTGGCCTGGACGATGGTCGTGACGCTGGTAAGCCTGCCAATTCTCAGCATTTTTGCGCTGATCGCCGTCGGCCTTGTCAGTTCCGACTCCACCAGCGGCCTGATCATCGGCGGCCTCATCGCGGCCATTCTGGGTTTGGCGCTCATCATCATCAGCATTTTGTTCACCGTTCAACGCCTGCACGATATCGGCTGGTCCGGCTGGCTCTGGCTGCTGAATCTTGTCCCGTTGGTGGGCAGCATCTTTCCTTTTGTGATCATGATTGTGCCGGGCAATACCGGTGCCAACCGCTACGGGCCACCACCTCCGCCCAACAGCACAGCAGTCAAGGTGCTGTGCTCTCTGTGGATCGTATTCATCGGGCTGTTTTTCGTAGGTGGAATGCTCGGCGGGATCTCCGCCATTCAGCAGGAATACGAAACCAGCCTCGAAAGCAGCTACGACAGCGGCTCGGTAACTACCGATGAAATCGACGTCGAGGTCGAACCGGCAGCGAATTCCGCCGACGATGCAGCCGAAGCGGCGCAGGCCCCTGTAGACTCTGCGAAAGAATGAACAGCGCTCCCCGCCGTGACACCTGCGTCGCTGGCGCGGAGCTGTTGCGATGGAGAAATGCATGACCCGTTACGCTCTGATCACTGGCGCCTCCAGCGGTATCGGCCTGGCCATGGCCGAAGCGCTGGCCCGGCGCGGCCGCAGCCTGATTCTGGTGGCACGACAGCGTGATCAGCTGGAAAGTATTGCGATCGAGTTGACCCAGCGCTTCGGCGTCGAGGTGCTGTTTCGCGCCTGCGACCTCGGTGAGCCGTTGCGCCTGTCCGGCTTTTTGCTGGAACTGGAAGAAGGTGACCGGCAGATCGATCTGTTGGTGAACTGCGCCGGCATTGGCACCTGTGGTCCATTCCTGGCTCAGGACTGGATGACCGAGCAGGACTTGATCGAGGTGAACATCCTCGCCCTCACCCGTTTGTGCCATGCGATCGGCAACAGCATGGCGCTGCAAGGCGGTGGGCAGATTCTCAACGTTGCCTCGGTAGCGGCGTTCAACCCCGGCCCGTGGATGAGCACCTATTACGCCAGCAAGGCCTATGTGCTGCACTTCTCCGAAGCACTGCGAGTTGAACTCAAACAGAGCGCGGTGAAGGTTTCAGTGCTCTGCCCCGGCCCGACCCGCACGGCGTTTTTCCGCACCGCGCAGTTGAACAGCGACAAACTCAAAGACAGCAAGTTGCTGATGAGCCCCGAAGAGGTCGCGCTGTACACCGTGCGTGCGCTCGACAAGAACCGCGCAATCATTATTCCGGGACGACGCAACCGCTGGTTCGCGTTTCTGCCGCGACTGGGTTCGCGCTGGCTCAACCGCACCATCGTCGGCATGGTCAACAAGGCTTACTGCCCGCGCTGAACTGTCCTACGGCAAAACACTGGGCGGGTTCTTTCCCCATGAGTACACTCAGACCAGCCCACACCACGGAGAAAACAGCAGTGGATACTCTGTTCACCAAGATCATCAACCGGGAAATCCCGGCCAAGATCATCTACGAGGACGACCAGGTTCTGGCGTTCCACGACATCGCACCTCAGGCGCCAGTGCACTTTCTGGTGATCCCGAAAAAACCGGTGCGCACCCTCAATGACCTGACCGAAGACGACAAGGCATTGGCCGGGCACATTCTTTTCACAGCCCAGCGTCTGGCGCTGGAGCTGGGCTGCGAAGACGGCTTCCGGGTGGTGATGAACTGCAATGAGAAAGGTGGGCAGACCGTCTACCACATTCATATGCACGTACTCGGTCAGCGCCAGATGAACTGGCCGCCGGGCTGATCCGCGGCAAATCTGTGGGAGCGCCCTGCTCCCACATGACCCAGCGCAAACGCTCCCCGGCCGATTCGGTTAAACTGGCCGCCGAGATTCTTCCCGGAGGTCAGCATGACTACCCAACGTCACTACTCGCCGATTGACCGTCTTCTGCTGCAAGCCGATGCCGCGATGCGTACCTTGCTGCCCTTCAGCGGCCAGCCATACCGTCCGTCGCCAGCGATTCTGCAGCCAGACACGCAGATGAGCGACGAAGACACTCGCCACGTCGCCGGCCTGATGCGTATCAACCATACCGGCGAAGTCTGTGCCCAGGCGCTGTATCAAGGGCAGGCCCTGACCGCCAAGCTGCCGCAGGTGCGCGAAGCCATGGAGCACGCAGCCGAAGAAGAGATCGATCATCTGGTCTGGTGCGAACAACGCCTTCACCAGTTGGGCAGCCATACCAGCGTTCTCAATCCGCTGTTCTACGGCATGTCGTTCGGGATTGGCGCGGTGGCCGGGCTGATCAGCGACAAGGTCAGCCTCGGGTTTGTCGCAGCGACCGAGCATCAGGTGTGCAAACACTTGAACGAGCATCTGGAACAACTTCCGGCCGAGGACGAGAAGTCCCGGGCGATTCTGGAGCAGATGCGTATTGATGAGGAGCATCATGCGGAGAGCGCGCTGGATGCTGGCGGCTTCCGTTTTCCGGCGCCGGTGAAGTTCGGGATGAGTCTGTTGGCGAAGGTTATGACCAAGAGTACTTATCGGATCTGAAGCTTTAGAGGCTTTAAGGGCATCACCGCTAGTAGGCTCACTCCTACAGGGTTATGTGTTTGCGCGATAAAAAAGGCGACTACCACTAAGTAGTCGCCTTTTTTGCGCTTGGATTTCTTACGTCGGCATGTTCCGCGCGTAGAAAATTTCGAGCATTTCGTGTTTCACACGCTCAGTCACTTGAGCGCGCTGCTCAGGAGACAGGCTGCTGGTGGCGTCGCCGAACAGGTAGTTGTCCAGTTCGAAGTCCTTCAGCAGCATTTTGGTGTGGAACAGATTTTCCTGGTACACGTTCACGTCGGTCATCTGGTACGCGTCGCGGGTGTCTTCGGACAGGTAGTTCTGAATCGAATTGATCTCGTGGTCGATGAAGTGTTTGTTGCCTTCAACATCACGGGTGAAACCACGCACACGGTAATCCACAGTCACAATGTCCGAATCGAACTGGTGAATGAGGAAATTGAGCGCTTTAAGCGGTGAAATGACACCACACGTCGACACATCGATGTCCACACGGAAGGTGGCAATGCCGTCGTCCGGGTGGATTTCCGGATAGGTGTGAACGGTGATGTGGCTCTTGTCGAGGTGAGCCAGGATGATTTCAGGCAACGGGCCCGGGGACTCTTCAATCTGGCTTTCAGTCGGGGTTACCGGCTCTTCAGAAATCAGAATCGTGACACTGGCGCCCTGAGGTTCATAGTCCTGACTGGCAATGTTCAGGATGTTGGCACCAATGATTTCGACAACTTCGGTGAGAATCTGCGTCAGGCGTTTCGCGTTGTACTCTTGATTGATGTACTCGACGTAAGCCTGCTGGTCTTGCGGGGTTTCCGCGTAGCAGATGTCATAGATGTTGAAGCTCAAGGTCTTTGTCAGGTTATTGAACCCGTGGAGCTTGAGTTTGCTTTTCACCGTTGAAAACTCTCTGTGTATGCGGCCCGGCCGCGTGATCAAGCATGCCCGTCAAGTGCGAACAACGCACCTGCGTAGGACGGTCAACACCTCTTCGCGATGGCGATTTTGGTTATCTGTTCAGGCGGATGACACGGCGGTTGACCGATCACCGCCCTGAAAAAAGTCGCGCATTATGCAGACGTCAGGAGGGGGATCCCCAGAGTCTGCACTGCTTTTATGATAGTTGAATGTCGGTTCAACCGAGTTCGATGATTTCGTAATCGTGGGTGATCGCCACGCCAGCCGCACCGAGCATGATCGAGGCCGAGCAATACTTCTCGGCGGACAGTTCGATGGCGCGCTTGACCTGGGCTTCTTTCAGGCCACGGCCTTTGACCACGAAATGCATGTGGATCTTGGTAAACACTTTCGGATCTTCGGTTGCGCGCTCGGCTTCGAGGAAGGCTTCACAGCTTTCAACAGCATGGCGCGATTTCTTCAGAATGCTGACCACGTCGAAGTTGCTGCAACCGCCGACGCCCAGCAGGAGCATTTCCATCGGGCGAACACCCAGATTACGACCACCGGCGTCCGGCGGACCGTCCATGACCACGACATGGCCACTGCCGGATTCGCCGAGGAACATGGCTTCGCCAGCCCATTGGATGCGTGCCTTCATCGCCCAGACTCCACTGTAAAAAAAGGGTCGCCAGCTTAGCACAGGGTTTTGCTCTGACAGCGCGACTGTTCCTAGGACGGATGCCCCAAATGCGTAGGTAATTTCTCGAATTTTCGACGAAGTGTCTGGTAAGCTGGCGCCAATTCGCTGGCGCCCCATGCCAGCCGTGTAGCGACCGCCTTCAGCGCCTCATAAAAAAATCAAACATCACCGTGCAGTCTTTTCGGGATACAACCATGGTTGCTATTACCCCCACACCCAAAATCAAGAACCTCGACAAGCTGTTGATGCATTGCCAACGTCGCCGCCATGCGGCCAAGAGCAACATCATTTGCGCTGGCGATCGTTCGGACACGCTGTACTTCATCATCAAGGGCTCGGTAACGATCCTGATCGAGGATGACGACGGCCGCGAGATGATCATCGCGTATCTCAACGCCGGGGATTTCTTTGGTGAACTGGGACTGTTCGAGCAGGCTGGTCAGGAGCAGCAGCGCAGCGCCTGGGTGCGGGCCAAGGTCGAGTGTGAGACTGCGGAAATCAGCTACGCGAAATTCCGCGAATTATCGCAGCAGGATCCGGACATTCTTTACGTGCTCAGCGGACAAATCGCACAACGCCTGCGCAATACCACGCGCAAGGTCGGCGATCTGGCGTTCTTCGACGTTACCGGTCGCGTGGCTCGTTGCCTGCTGGAACTGTGCAAACAGCCGGACGCGATGACCCACCCCGACGGCATGCAGATCAAGGTGACCCGTCAGGAAATCGGGCGGATTGTCGGGTGTTCGCGGGAGATGGTCGGTCGCGTTCTCAAGGATCTTGAGGAACGCAACCTGGTCAATGTGAAGGGCAAGACCATGGTGGTCTTCGGTACACGTTAAACGCGAACGCTTAAACGCTGTACATCTGCGCCAGCATTAAACGAAACAACTCATCGAGACGCGCCAAGGCCTGTGGCGCGTTGAATTTTTCATGCAGGGCAATGTGGCTTTGCGCGCGTACCCGCTGCTCCAGACCACAGGCTTCGTTGAAGCGATTGACCGCTGCCACCATCGAATCCCGCTCGTTATCCATCAGCATCGCACCGTGTACCAAACCCACCGGACGCTGTCCGCCCTGACTCTGGCGCCAGCGCTGGGCGGTGCCGACCATTTTGCGGCCGTCGAGGTTGACGTTGAAGCGACCGTCGCAAAACGCGCCCTCGATTTCTCCCAATGACGAAGTGCCGCCCAACTCATCCAGCAATTGGCAGATCGGATCGCACAGACGGCGGTAGCCGGTTTCGATGCGGTTGAGATCGCCTTCGCTGCGAGGCGGTGCGTAAACCAGTGCGATATTGATGGTCGCGGCCGATTGCGGGACCGGTTCGCCGCCGGTTTCGCGCAGCAGCACCGTCCAGCCGGCGGCGGCAGAGACTTCGCAGGCGTGTTCGAATCCGGGTAGGCGGTTCAAGCGGCGAGGCATGACCAGAGCGCGGTCGCTGGGCTGCCAGAATAGAAGGCCGAATTCGGCGTCGCCGGCACAGATCGAGCCCAGCAAGTCCTGTTCGGCTTGCAGGCCGGCTTCGATGGTCAGGGAGGTTGGCAGCGGCATAGCGGACTCCGGCAGATCTGGAATCTTTAGGGAACTGGCTGGCCTCTTCGCGGGTAAGCCCGCTCCCACAGGGGGCGCGGGTACCTGTGAAGGAGTGATCAGTCGAGGGTCGAACCACTCACCGAAACACCGCGCTCCGGGAAGAATAATCGTTGCAGCTCAGTACCCGGGCTTTCGGCGCGCATGAACGCCTCACCGACCAGGAACGCATACACGTCGCTGATCTCCATCAGCTCGACATCGGCACGGTTGAGGATGCCACTCTCAGTGATTACCAGACGATCACGCGGAATACGCGGCAGTAGATCGAGGGTGGTTTCCAGGCTGACGTCGAAGGTATGCAGGTTACGGTTGTTGACCCCGACCAGTGGCGTGTCGAGGGTTTTCAACGCGCGCTCGAGCTCATCGCCGTCGTGCACTTCCACCAGTACATCGAGACCAACGCCTTTTGCCACGGAAGCCAACTCGGCCATTTTCACGTCGTCCAGCGCGGAGACGATCAACAACACACAGTCGGCGCCCAGCGCACGGGCTTCGACGATCTGGTATGGATCGATCATGAAGTCCTTGCGGATCACCGGCAGCTTGCACGCGGCACGGGCCTGCTGCAGGTAGGCATCGGCGCCCTGGAAGTAATCGATATCAGTCAGCACCGAGAGACAGGTTGCCCCGCCCTTCTCGTAGCTTTTGGCGATGTCGGCGGGAACAAAGTTCTCGCGGATCACACCTTTGCTTGGCGAAGCCTTTTTGATTTCGGCAATCACCGCCGGTTGTTTTTTCTTGGCCTGCGCCAGCAAAGCCTGGGCGAAACCACGGGGTGCATCGGCCGCCTTGGCCAGACTTTCCAGCTCGCTCAGGCTCACACGAGCGCTACGCTCGGCGACTTCCTGAACTTTGCGCGCCAGAATGTTTTCCAGAACCGTCGGTACACTCATCCCTCATTCTCCACTTTGAATACCGCGGTAAAGGCACCCAGCTCCTCGAGTTTTTCCCGAGCGAGGCCGGTGTGCAGGGCGTCGTGCGCAAGCTCCACGCCCTGTTTCAAACTGCTGGCTACGTCGGCGGCGTACAGCGCTGCACCGGCGTTTAGCACAATCATCTCGGCAGCTTTCTGGCCGTTTTCAGTCTTGCGCTTGCCCAGCGCATCGCGAATCAACGCCAACGAAGCTTCCGGGCCGTCGACCGACAGGCCGTGCAGGCTCTGGCTCTTCATGCCCAGATCTTCCGGCTCGACCCAATACTCGGTGATCTCGTTGTTTTTCAGCTCGGCAACAAAAGTCGGCGCCGCCAGACTGAATTCGTCCAGACCGTCCTTCGAATGCACTACCAGCACATGCTTGCTACCCAGACGCTGCAAGACTTCAGCCAACGGGCGGCACAACGCCTGATTGAACACACCCACCACCTGATGTTTAACACCGGCCGGATTCGTAAGCGGGCCGAGCATGTTGAACAGCGTACGCAGGCCGAGATCGCGGCGCGGGCCGGCGGCGTACTTCATGGCTTTGTGGTGTGTCTGGGCGAACATGAAACCGATGCCGACGTTGTCGATGCAACGGGCGACCTGCACCGGCGTCAGGTTGAGGTAGATGCCGGCGGCTTCCAGCAAGTCGGCACTGCCACTCTTGCCCGAGACCGCGCGGTTGCCGTGCTTGGCCACGGTGCAACCCGCCGCTGCAACGACAAAAGAAGAAGCGGTGGATACGTTGAAAATATTCGCACCGTCACCGCCGGTGCCAACCACATCGACCACGCCGTCGAGGGTCTTGAGTTCGACCTGATCGGCCAGCTCACGCATCACCGATACCGCGCCGACGATTTCGTCGATGCTCTCGCTCTTCATGCGCATGGCCATCATGAACGCGCCGATCTGTGCCTCGGTGCACTGGCCGGTCATGATTTCGCGCATCACATCGCGCATTTCATCGGTGCTGAGGTCGAGGTGGTCGACGATACGGCCCAGGGCTGTCTTGATATTCATGGGAAGTCCTTAGCGCGTGCCGCCGGTTTGTTTGAGGAAGTTGGCAAACAGTTCATGGCCCTGTTCGGTCAGGATCGACTCGGGGTGGAACTGTACGCCCTCAATGTTCAGGGTCTTGTGACGCAGGCCCATGATTTCGTCGACCGAACCATCATCGTGTTGCGTCCACGCGGTCAGTTCCAGGCAATCGGGCAACGTCTCGTGCTTGACGATCAACGAGTGGTAGCGGGTGACGGTCAGTGGATGATTCAGGCCTTGGAAAACGCCCTTGTCCTCGTGGAATACCGGACTAGTCTTACCGTGCATCACTTGGCGGGCACGCACCACATCACCACCAAAGGCTTGGCCGATGGACTGGTGGCCGAGGCAGACGCCGAGGATCGGCAGTTTGCCGGCGAAGTGCTTGATGGCGTCGATAGAGATGCCGGCTTCGGTCGGCGTGCAAGGGCCAGGGGACACGACGATGCGCTCGGGCTTGAGCGCTTCGATTTCAGCAATGGTCAATTCATCGTTGCGCACGACTTTGACCTCGGCACCCAGCTCGCCGAGGTATTGCACAACGTTGTAAGTAAAGGAGTCGTAGTTGTCGATCATCAGCAACATGGCGTTTCGAACCTCTTGAATTCTGACTTGAAGACAGCCTTCAGATGACTTGCCCGCAGGGCGCTGCACGATGTAGGACACGCAAGTGGCGTCGGCAAAGCGGCATTTCAAACGGGCAAGGAAGGCAAAGCGATACAGATCCGGCCGGGCCGGCAGAAAAGATTCAGGCGCGCCAACGCCAACGGGCGTGTGCCTTGATGACTTGATCCAGAAGTTTGCTGGTGATCAACACGGGGAAGGTCTCGTTCATACGTTCCGGCACAGTAACTTAGCTGGGCAGAGCGTGCAATATGGCGGGGCCTTCGGGGGAGAAATCCAAGTGAGGGTTCGCGACCGATGGCACTAGGCCGGAAGTTTTTGGTACTGTCGTTTCGTTCACCTACAACAATAAATAAAACGGACTTGCTCATGATCAAACAGACGTTGTTTGTACCGCTGGCCGGCTGCTTGCTCGCAATGGCCTGTGCCCAGGCGAATGCGGCACCCAATCCCTATTCGAATTTCATTGTCTTCGGCGACAGCCTCAATGACGCCGGAACCTTCGCCGATAGCGGCGGCCCGGCAGGTTCTACTGAACGCTATACCAACCGTACCGGCCCGGTTTATCTGGATGGCAGCGGTGAACTGTATTCGCTGAACTCCACCCAACTGCTGGGCGGACGCCTCGGCTTTACGGCGGATCAGACGGCCTCTTCCAGTTCGGCAGTGCGCGCCGACAATGGCCAGCCCGACGGCAATAACTGGGCGGTCGGTGGCTACCGCACGGATCAGATCCTCGATTCGATCACCACGCAATCAGCCACCGGTGAACGCACCCGCGCCGGCTACCTGCCGTCGAACGGTTTCCGTGCCGATCCGAATGCGCTGTATTACATCTCCGGCGGCGGTAACGACTTCCTGCAAGGTCGTATTCTCAGCCTGCCCCAAGCCAATGCGGCGGCAGATCGACTGGCCGATAGCGTGCAAACCCTGCAAACCGCCGGCGCCAAATACGTGATGGTCTGGCTGTTGCCTGACGTCGGCCTGACTCCGGCAATCAACGGCACGCCTTTGCAAGCGTTCAGCAGTACGCTCGCCAGCCAGTTCAACAGCCAGTTGACCACCCGCCTGCAAGGCATCAACGCCGAAATCATTCCGTTGAATATTCCGGTGCTTCTGTCCGAAGTGTTTGCCGATCCAGGCCGTTTCGGCCTCGCCACAGACCAAAACCTGACCGCAACCTGCTTCAGCGGCAGCAGTTGCACGGAAAACGCCCGTTACGGCATCAACAGTGGGACACCGGATCCGAGCAAGCTGATCTACAACGACGGCGTGCACCCGACTGAAGCCGGGCAGAAACTGATTTCCGATTACGCCTACTCCCTGCTGGCAGCGCCGTGGGAATTGACGCTGCTCCCGGAAATGGCCCACGCCACCGTGCGCGCGCATCAGGATGAACTGCGCAGCCAATGGCAGGCGGACTGGGAAAACTGGCAGGCAGTCGGCCAATGGCGCGCCATTGTCTCCGCCGGCGGCCAACATCTGGATGTCGACAGCCAAAGCAGCGGCGCCAGCGCCGACGGCAGCGGTTACAACCTCAACGTGGGAGGCAGCTATCGCCTCAATGAGGCTTGGCGCGTTGGCGTGGCGGCAGGTTTCTACCGGCAGAATCTGGAGGCCGGCCATAACGATTCGGACTACAAACTCAACAGCTATCTGGCTACAGCGTTTGCCCAGTTCCAGCAAAATCGCTGGTGGGCTGATGCCGCGCTGACTGGTGGCAAGCTCGACTACGACAACCTCAAGCGCAAGTTCGATCTGGGTGTCAGCGAGGGGGCGGAGAAAGGTGATACCGACGGCCATCTGTGGGCATTCAGTACCCGCGTCGGCTACGACATCGCCCAGCCGGGCAGTGAATGGCATCTGTCGCCATTCGTCAGCGCCGACTACGCCAGTGTCGACGTCGACGGCTACTCGGAGAAGAGCAACCGCGCCACCGCACTGACTTTCGATGATCAGGCGCGCGATTCGAAACGTTTGGGCGTGGGTATTCAGGGCAAGTACAACTTCACGCCGCAAACTCAGGTGTTCGGCGAGTACGCCCACGAGCGTGAGTACGAAGATGATGTGCAGAAGGTCAACATCGCGCTCAACACCCTGCCGGCCAACGACTTCACACTTGAGGGCTATACGCCGCAGAGTCATTTGAACCGCTTGAGCCTTGGCGTCAGCCACAAACTCACGGCAGATCTGGCGCTGCGTGGTGGGTACACATTCCGCAAGGATGATGACTTTACCCAGCAGGGGGTTAATGTCGGAGTGGTGCTGGACTTCTAAATCGCAGGCACAAAAAAGCGGCGCCCTCTCAGGCGCCGCTTTTTCTATGGCTGAACACAAAACCCATTATGGGAATCAACTTTCCGGGGTTTGCTCGGCCAGGGCCACGGCGCGGAACATCGCGCGACGCTTGTTCAGGGTTTCTTCCCATTCCAGCGCCGGCACCGAGTCGGCAACGATGCCGCCACCGGCCTGCACATGAAGTTCGCCGTTCTTGATCACTGCGGTACGGATGGCAATTGCGGTGTCCATGTTGCCGTTCCACGCGAAGTAACCGACCGCGCCGCCATACACACCACGCTTGACCGGTTCCAGTTCGTCGATGATTTCCATCGCGCGAATCTTCGGTGCGCCCGACAAGGTGCCCGCCGGCAGAATCGCCCGCAGCGCGTCCATCGCCGTCAGCCCGGCTTTCAACTGGCCGGTGACATTGGACACGATGTGCATCACGTTGGAATAACGCTCGATGACCATCTTCTCGGTGAGCTTCACCGAACCGATTTCCGAAACGCGACCGGTATCGTTACGACCGAGGTCGATCAGCATCAAGTGTTCGGCGATCTCTTTATCGTCCGACAGCAGATCTTCTTCCAGCGCCAGATCCGCCTCTTCGGTCGCACCACGCGGGCGCGTACCGGCAATCGGGCGCACGGTGATCAGGTTGTCTTCGACCCGCACCAGCACTTCCGGCGAACTGCCGACGACGTGGAAGTCGCCGAAGTTGAAGAAGTACATGTACGGCGTCGGGTTGAAGCAACGCAGTGCGCGGTAAAGGTCGATCGGCGCAGCCTTGAAGTCGATCGACATGCGCTGCGACGGCACGACCTGCATGCAGTCACCGGCAAGGATGTATTCCTTGATGGTGTCGACGGCTTTTTCGTAATCGTCCTGGGTGAAACTGGAGCGGAATACCGGGTCAGCCGATTGCTGCTTGCTGAAGTCCAGGCCACGACGCGGGGTGATCGGTTGGCGCAGTTTCTCCAGCAGGCCCTGCAATTGCGCCTGACCTTGCTCGTAGGCATCCGCCTGAGCAGGGTCGGCCAGTACGATTGCGTGCATCTTGCCGGCGAGGTTGTCGAACACCACGACCGCATCGGAAACCATGAGCAGAATGTCCGGCACGCCCAGCGGATCAGGGTTCGGGCATTTGCCCAGACGCTTTTCCACATAACGCACGCAGTCGTAACCGAAGTAACCGACCAGACCGCCATTGAAACGCGGCAGACCGGCGATGGTCGGCACGTTGTAGCGGGCCTTGAAGGTTTCGACGAAGGCCAACGGGTCTTCGACGTCATGGCTTTCAGTCTCGACGCCATCGACGGTGATACTGACGTGATGGTCGTGAACCCGCAGCACGGTGCGGCACGGCAGACCGATGATCGAGTAACGGCCCCATTTCTCACCGCCCTGCACCGATTCGAGTAGGTAGGAGTTGGGCTGGTCAGCCAGTTTCAGGTAGATCGACAGCGGCGTGTCGAAGTCGGCCAGGGTTTCGCAGGCCAACGGAATGCGGTTGTAGCCATCAGCGGCCAAGCGCAGGAATTCTTCGCGGATCATGAGGTGCCTCGTGGTGTGAGGTGCTAATCAGTCAGGTAGGCAAACGTGCCGGCGGGCCGGCCAGGAACAAGTCAGGCGCGCCAACGCCAGCGGGCCAGGGCCTTGATGACTTTCATCCAGAGTTTGCGAGTGACCACCACGATGGCGTTTCCGGCAGGGGGTTGAACAGCGTCGGGCAACGTTATCCCACCGGCCAGATCCAGGCAACCGGGAATTAGCTTGCGCAGATCGTCAATCACCAGCGCCGGGGATTCTTCGGCGATTGGTCGGCCATGGTTATAGCCATAACTCAGCGCCACGCATTTGACCCCCGCCGCTTTCGCCGCCAGCACATCGCTGCGCGAGTCGCCGACGAACAGCGATTGCGAGGCCGGGATGTTGGCCATTTTCATCACGAAGAACAGCGCCGCTGGATCAGGCTTCTTCTGCGGCAGGGTGTCGCCGCCAATGATCCACTTGAAGTAGCGGCCGATTTTCATCTGATCCAGCAGCGGCGCGACAAAACGCTCCGGTTTGTTGGTGATCAGTGCCATCGCCACGCCCTGCTTTTGCAGCCATTTCAGGGTGTCGCGCACGCCGGGATAGACCACGGTCAGCTCATGGCTGGCGCCATAGGCTTCCATGAACACTTCCAGCGCATGTTCGGCCTCGACGTCGTCGACAGCCGAGTGATCAATACCGCCGGCCAGCGCACGACGCACCAACACTGGCGCGCCGTTGCCGACCCACTCGCGCACCGAATCGATGCCCGCAGGCTGGCGGCCTAGGCTGAGCAGCATGTTGTCCACCGCCGCCGCCAGGTCGGGAACCGAGTCGATCAGCGTGCCATCCAGATCGAACATCACCAACCGTGGCAGTTTGCCCGGGAACAGCTGCTCAAAACCGCTCATGGGCGTGCCAGTGCCAGTTCGGAACGCATCTTGTCGATGACTTCCTGATAGTTCGGCGCGTTGAAGATCGCCGAGCCGGCAACAAAGGTGTCGGCGCCAGCGGCAGCGATTTCACGGATATTGTTGACGTTGACGCCGCCGTCGATTTCCAGACGAATGTCACGGCCCGACGCATCAATGATTGCCCGCGCTTCGCGCAGTTTGTCGAGGGTGCCGGGAATGAACTTCTGTCCGCCGAAGCCTGGGTTGACGCTCATCAGCAAGACCATGTCGACTTTGTCGATCACGTACTTGAGCACGTCCAGCGGGGTCGCCGGGTTGAACACCAGACCGGATTTGCAGCCGCCCTCGCGGATCAGTTGCAACGAGCGATCGACGTGCAGCGTGGCTTCCGGGTGGAATGTGATGTAAGTCGCGCCGGCTTCGATGAAGTCGCCAACAATGCGATCCACCGGACTGACCATCAGGTGCGCGTCGATTGGCGCGGTGATGCCGTACTTGCGCAATGCCGCGCAAACCATCGGACCGATGGTCAGATTGGGCACATAGTGGTTGTCCATGACATCGAAGTGGACGAAGTCGGCACCAGCGGCGAGGACGTTGTCCACTTCTTCGCCGAGGCGGGCGAAGTCGGCGGAGAGAATCGACGGAGCAATTACGAAGGGCTGCATGACGCACCTTTTCTGAGCTAAATCACGATGGCGCGCATTGTATACCTCAAGTTTCCGCGCGCGCACCGTGACCGCGATGATCAGTAGGCCGCGCGGTAGATCTTCTCGATATCGATAGCGCTGAGCTTGCGCGGGTTGTTGCGCATCAAGCGCTCGATTCCCGCGGCCTCCACGGCCATGGCCGGGATCGCGTCTTCCGGCACACCGAAACTGCGCAGACCGGCGGGGATTTCCACCGCCACACAGAGGTCGGTCATGGCCTGGACGGCTTTGTCCGCCGCTTCGCTGGCACTCAGATGAGCGGTCTTCACGCCCATGGCCTCAGCGATATCCTGCATCCGCTCGACGCAGGCCATCTTGTTCCAGGTCATGACATACGGCAGCAGCAAGGCATTGCTGACGCCATGGGCAATGTTGAAACGCCCGCCCAGTGGATAGGCCAGCGCATGCACCGCGCCGACGCCGGCATTGCCGAACGCCATGCCGGCCATCAGGCTGGCGGTGGCCATGTCTTCTCGGGCTTGCAGGTTGGCGCCGTTGGCGTAGGCCTTGGGCAGTGCGTTGGCGATCAGCTTGATGGCGCCGATGGCCAGGGAGTCAGTGATCGGCGAAGCGTTGACCGACAGATAGGATTCGATGGCGTGCACCAGCGCATCAACGCCACTGGCCGCGGTGACACTGCGCGGACAGGTCAGGGTCATTTGCGGGCTGACCAGCGCCACGTCCGGCAATAGATAGTCGCTGACGATGCCTTTCTTCAGTTGCGCAACCTTGTCGGAAAGGATGGCGACGTTGGTCACTTCCGAACCGGTGCCGGCGGTGGTCGGGATGGCGATCAGCGGCGGGCCTTTGCGTGGCACCTGTTCGACGCCGAACAGATCTTCCAGCGCGCCGTGATAACCGGCATAGGCCGCGACACTCTTGGCGATGTCGATGGCACTGCCGCCACCGAGACCGATCAGGCCGTCATGCCCACCCTCGCGATAGACACGCATGCAGTCTTCGACGATGGCGATTTCCGGATCCGGCAGCACGCGGTCGAAAATCTCGTACTCGCGCCCACCCAATTGCACCAGCGCCAGCTCCACGGTGCCGGACTTGACCAGCGCGGCGTCGGTGACGATCAGCGGATTGTCGATATCGAGACGGGTGAGTTCGGCCGCCAGTTGCTCGATGGCCCCCGCGCCGGTAATCAATTTGTGAGCGATTTTGAACTGGGAAAGACTCATCGTGCGCAGCCTCTTATAGATGTGGGAGCTGGGCACAAGATTAGCTGGAGATTTGGGGTTGTCTGCTATTCAGGTCGTGAATGACCCATCAAGGGCAAGATCAACAGCCCCTCACCCTAGCCCTCTCCCGGAGGGAGAGGGGACTGACCGAGTTGTACTCTCGAAGTACATCGACCTGAATTACCGAGTCGAACTCAGGCCTTGAACAGCACAACGATCTGCTCCCTTCCCCCTCGCCCCCTTGGGGGAGAGGGCTGGGGTGAGGGGGTAAGCTTTTGATCTGGCCCTTAAACCTGAGCGGTACGCAGTTTTTCGCTACGGCCGCGTAGCCATTCCAGGGTCAGCAGGAGGATGACGGAGAACGCGATGAGCAACGTAGCAGCCGCCGCAATCGTCGGACTCAAATTCTCACGAATCCCGCTGAACATCTGCCGAGGCAATGTCGCCTGCTCGGGACCTGCAAGAAACAGCGTCACCACCACCTCATCAAACGACGTCGCAAAGGCAAACAGCGCACCGGAAATCACCCCCGGCGCAATCAGTGGCAAAGTCACCCGACGGAACGCGGTCAACGGCGAAGCGCCAAGGCTGGCCGCGGCACGCACCAGATTATGGTTAAACCCCTGCAACGTCGCCGATACCGTGATGATCACAAACGGCACACCCAGCACCGCGTGCACCACGATCAACGAGAAGAAGCTATTACCTAGCCCCAGCGGTGCAAAGAACAGGTAACTCGCCACACCAATAATCACCACCGGCACCACCATCGGCGAAATCACCAGCGCCATCACCAGTGCTTTGCCGGGGAAGTCGCCCCGGGTCAGGCCGATCGCCGCCAGCGTGCCGAAGATCATCGCCAGCACCGTCGCGGCCGGGGCGACGATGATGCTGTTCTTCAGCGCGCGCATCCATTCCGCCGAGGCGAAGAAGTCGTGATACCACTGCAGCGAGAAGCCTTGCAGCGGGTACACCAGAAAACTGCCCGAGTTGAACGACAGCGGCACGATCACCAGCACCGGCAGAATCAAAAACAGCAGAATCAAGCCGCAGAGGATCCGCAAGCTGTAGAACCACACCCGTTCGATGGGCGACATATAAGGACTCAGCATTTCAAATTCCCCTTAGCTCAGGCGCAGGCGACTGGCGCCCACCAGCCAGCTGTAAATCAGATAAAGCACCACGGTCGCCAGCAGCAACAGCCCGCCCAGCGCGGTGGCCATGCCCCAGTTGATGCTGGTGTTGGTGTAGAACGCGACGAAGTAGCTGACCATCTGATCGTTCGGGCTGCCGAGCAGCGCCGGGGTGATGTAGTAGCCGATAGCGAGGATGAACACCAACAGGCACCCGGCGCCGACACCGGCATAGGTCTGCGGGAAATACACGCGCCAGAAACTGGCGAACGGATGGCAGCCCAGCGAGATCGCCGCACGCATGTAGGTCGGCGAGATGCCTTTCATCACGCTGTAGATCGGCAGGATCATGAACGGCAGCAGGATGTGCACCATCGAGATGTAGACGCCCGTGCGGTTGAACACCAGTTCCAGCGGTTTATCGATGATGCCCATGGCCAGCAGCGCGCTGTTGATCAGACCGCCCGATTGCAGCAGCACGATCCACGCCGCGACCCGCACCAGGATTGACGTCCAGAACGGCAGCAGCACCAGAATCATCAACAGGTTGCTCTGGCGCGATGGCAGGTTGGCCAGCAGGTATGCCAGTGGATAGGCGAGCAGCAGGCAGATCACGGTGATGACCAGACCCATCCAGAAGGTGCGGGCGAAGATGTCCAGGTAGATCGCCTGATCCGGGGTCGCCGGGGCGATTTCACCGAGGTCGTCGATGCGGTGATCGACCGATGCCAGCAAGTAATACGGCGTAATGCTGCTGGTGTTGCGTTTCACCGCTTGCCAGTAGGCCGGATCGCCCCAACGTTCGTCGAGTGCTTCCAGTGCTTCTTTATAAGAGGCCGGTTCGCTGGCAAATGGCAGCGCCCGGGCAGTTTTGGTCAGCAGGCTGCGATAGCCGGCCAACTCCATGTTCAAGCGCTTGGACAGATCGCCCAGCGTCTGGTTTTTGCGCGCTTCGGCGAGGTCTTCGCCGGCCGCTTTGTACACCGGTTCAGCGGGCAGGCCACGGCCGTCCCAACTGGCGATGGCCGCCACGGTGCGCGGCATGCCGCCGACCACTTCCGGGTTGCCGACGCTTTTGTAGAGCAGCGCCACGATCGGCACCAGAAACACCAGCAACAGAAACAGCACCAACGGCGCAATCAACGCCTGGGCTTTCCAGCGGTTGACCCGCTCGGCGCGCTTGAGCTTCTGCTTCAAGGTGGGGCTGGCGCCCTCGTTCAGGGGAACGGCGATGGCCATGACGTACTCCGCAAATCTTTGATCGTTACAGAGGTGGCGAACGCCGCCTCGAACTTTGGGTACTGATCGTTCCCACGCTCTGCGTGGCAACGCATCCAGTGACGCTATGCGTCACAGGGACGCGGAGCGTCCCGGGTGGCATTCCCACGCAGAGCGTGGGAACGATCATCCGGTGCGCCGTCGATCCATGTGACGGGGTTACTTCGCCGCCCAGGAGTTGAAGCGCTGTTCCAGTTGCTCGCCGTTGTCAGCCCAGAAGCTGACGTCGATCTGCACCTGGTTGGCGATGTTTTCCGGGGTAGTCGGCATATCTTTCAGCACATCCTTGCTCAGCAACGGAACAGCCTGGGTGTTGGCCGGGCCGTAAGCGATGTTTTCCGAGTAGGTCTTCTGCTGCTGCGGCTGTACCGAGTAGGCGATGAACTTCTTCGCCGCTTCAGCACGCTTGGCGTCCAGACCTTTCGGGATGGCCCACGCGTCAAAGTCGTAGATACCGCCGTTCCACACCACTTTCAGGTTGGATTCTTTCTGCACGGCAGCGATGCGACCGTTATAGGCAGAGCTCATGACCACGTCGCCGGAAGCGAGGTATTGCGGCGGTTGTGCGCCGGCCTCCCACCACTGAATGCTTGGCTTCAGCTCGTCGAGCTTCTTGAACGCGCGATCCTGACCACCCTTGCTCGCCAGCTCTTTGTAGACGTCTTTCGGCGCCACACCATCAGCCATCAAAGCGAATTCGAGGGTGTACTTGGCGCCTTTACGCAGGCCACGTTTGCCCGGGAATTTCTTGGTGTCCCAGAAATCGGCCCAACTGGTTGGCGCGGTTTTCAGCTTGTCGGCGTTGTACGCAAGCACGGTCGACCAGACGAAGAAACCCACGCCGCACGGCTGAATCGCGCCTTTGACGTAGTCTTCGGTTTTGCCGAACAGCGCCGGGTCGAGTTGCTCGAACATGTCTTCGTCGCAGCCACGGGACAGCTCTGGCGATTCAACTTCGACCAGATCCCACGACACGCTCTTGGTGTCGACCATGGCTTTGACCTTGGCCATTTCGCCGTTGTACTCACCGGCGACGATTTTGCCGTTACCCGCCGCTTCCCACGGTGCATAGAAGGCTTTGACTTGCGCCGCCTTGTTCGCCCCGCCAAACGACACCACGGTCAAATCCGGGCCAGCGGCCATTGCGCTGGCCGCACCCATCAGGCCCAAGGTCAGGGCGGTGAACTTCAGGGATCTCAACATTTATTGTTCTCTCCACGTGCAGGGTTGGTGTTGGTATTGCGGGGGGCGATCAGTTCGCCTCTAACAGCGGATCAAGCGCGCGAACGTGCTCGACCTGCCAGCCAAGCGGAACCACGTCACCAACCGCGAGCGCGGGATCGAGCTCGGCAATCGGTTGTTTCACGAAGAAGTCGGTCTTGCCGCAGACTTCCAGGCGCACCCGGACGTGGTCGCCCAGATAGATGAATTCCGCCACCCTCCCTGAGAAGCGGTTGACGCATTGGTCGCTGGAACCGTTGAGGCTGACGCGCTCCGGGCGAATCGACAGGGTCACCGGCTCGCCGGTCTGGCCGACGTTGACCGCCAGTGCCTCTACCTTCTCGCCACGGCCCAACTCGACGACGCAACGCTCACCGCTCTGGCTGAGCAAACGACCGTTGAGGCGATTGTTCTCGCCGATGAAGTTGGCGACGAAGGTGTTTTTAGGCTCTTCGTACAACGTGCGCGGCGGCGCGATCTGCTGAATTTCGCCTTGGTGGAACACGGCGACGCGATCGGACATGGTCAGCGCTTCGCCCTGATCGTGGGTTACGTAGACCACGGTCACGCCGAGGCGCTGGTGCAGATGCTTGATCTCCATCTGCATGTGTTCACGCAGTTGTTTATCGAGGGCGCCGAGGGGTTCGTCCATCAGCACCAGTTGCGGCTCGAACACCAACGCACGGGCCAGGGCCACACGCTGTTGCTGACCGCCGGACAACTGCGCCGGGTAGCGCGAAGCGAACGCGTCGAGCTGCACCATGCTCAGGACTTTCTTGACCTTGTCGGCGACGTCACTCTTGTTCAGGCCGCGCACAGTCAGCGGGAACCCGAGGTTTTCTGCGACGGTCATGTGCGGGAACAGTGCGTAGTTCTGGAACACCATGCCGATGTCGCGCTTATGCGGCGGCACGTTGTTGATCGCGCGCCCGGCCAAGAGGATTTCGCCAGCGGTCGGCGTTTCGAAACCGGCGAGCATCATCAGGCTGGTGGTCTTGCCGGAACCGGACGGCCCGAGCAGGGTAAGGAATTCGCCTTTGCGAATGTCCAGGTTGAGGTCTTTGACGATCAGGTTCTCGCCGTCGTAGCTCTTCTGCACTCCACGAAAGCTGACCAGCACATCACTGGCCCCTGCGTTTGTATCGACCTGGCTCATACCCACACCTTTGTTGTTGATGACTGCTTGTGTACCAAGCCTAGTGGCTGGCGGCAGGCACGCAAATCGGGGCGCAGGAGAGAATTGGCTCAGCGGGATGGAAGGTTGGGGGTAGGGATTGCCCTACAAGGATGGCGCGGATTGGTACGCCGACTACGAGCGTCAAGCTGCAAGCCGCCAGTAACGGCAAAAGCGTTTGTCGCGAATGGATATGCCAGCGCGGTCTACCGTAGGAGCTGCCGAAGGCTGCGATCTTTTGACCTTGTAAACAGCAAGATCAAAAGATCGCAGCCTTCGGCAGCT
>NZ_JACSZV010000060.1 GCF_014472415.1 Pseudomonas sp. N40(2020) | reverse complement strand
CTGCCGCAGGCTGCGATCTTTTGATCTTGATCCTGAAAAACAAGATCTAAAGATCGCAGCCTGCGGCAGCTCCTACAGAGTTCGCGGAGTTTTCTTATGCAACGCATCGACCATGTTCTGCCCTGGAGCCACCTGGGCAGCGAGCGCTCCCTCAGCGTGTTCCGTTACGGCGCCGGCACCCGCAAGGTGTACATCCAGGCCAGCCTGCACGCCGATGAACTGCCGGGCATGCGCACCGCCTGGGAACTCAAACAACGCCTGAACGCACTCGAAGCACAAGGTCGTTTGCAAGGCGTGATCGAGCTGGTGCCGGTGGCCAACCCGATTGGCCTGGACCAGCATCTGCAAAGCGCTCACATGGGCCGCTTCGAACTGGGCAGCGGCAAGAATTTCAACCGTGGGTTTGTCGAACTCAGCGCGCCGGTGGCGGCGTTGATCGGTGATCAATTGGGCGCCGATGCCGACGCTAACATCGCGCTGATCCGTCAGACCATGGGCCGGGTCTTCGATGATCTGCCAGCACCGGCCTCGCAACTGGAAGCGCTGCATCGCTTGCTCCTGCGCCATGCTTGCGACGCCGACATTACCCTCGACCTGCATTGCGATTTCGAGGCGTCGATTCATCTTTACGCGCTGCCGCAACACTGGCCGCAGTGGCAATCGCTGGCGGCGCGGATCAAGGCGGGCGTGGCGTTGCTGTGTGAAGATTCCGGCGGCAGTTCGTTTGACGAGTCTTGCTCGACACCGTGGCTGCGTCTGGCGCGCGCCTTCCCGGACGCGGCGATCCCGGCGGCCAACCTCGCGACCACTTTGGAGCTGGGCAGCATGGGCGACACCCGGGTTGATCAGGCCCAAGCCAATTGCGAGGCGATTCTCGGGTTTCTGGCGGAGCAGGGTTTCATCAGCGGTGAATGGCCGGCGGCGCCGAGTGAGTGCTGTGAAGGCATGCCGTTCGCCGGCACCGAATACCTGTTTGCCCCGCACCATGGCGTGGTGAGTTTCCTGCGCAATGCGGGCGAGTGGGTCGAGAAGGGCGATGCGATTTTTGAGGTGGTTGATCCGTTGAAGGATCAGTTGACCACCGTGCGTGCCGGAACCAGCGGGGTGTTGTTTGCGCTGGATCGCGGGCGTTATACCGAGCCGGGGATCTGGCAGGCGAAAGTGGCAGGGCAGGTGCCGTTTCGCACGGGCAAGCTGACTAACGACTGACGGTTCTTCATTGGGTTTTCTGGCCTTATCGCGAGCAGGCTCACTCCTACAATGGATCGGGTTTACAAATCCTCTGTAGGAGCGAGCCTGCTCGCGATGGCGGCATCAGCCGCCCACCGGATTTGGATCCTGGCTGCAGGATGTTAGGCTGCCCCCGAACCCGACACCCTGTGAAGGAAGACTTATGTTGAAGGTGTTTGCTCTGTTGACCCTCCTGGCGTCCACCGCCGTCCATGCTCAAACCACTCTGCAATCCGATCTTCCACTCAAGTACATCGAACAGGTTCACCCGGATGCCGATCCGCGTCCGCTGGTGATTTTCCTGCACGGCTACGGCAGTAACGAAGCCGATCTGATCGGCATGAAATTTCAGCTCCCGGCGCAGTACAACTACCTGTCGGTGCAGGCGCCGCTGGCGTTGGGCGAAGGGCGTTTCCAGTGGTTTCGCAAGAAAGGCGAAGGCGCCTACAACGGTGAGACCGATGATCTGAAGGCCAGCGGCCAGAAGCTCCGGGATTTTGTCGCGCAAGCGGCGAAGAAATATCACGCGGCCCCGGACAAGGTGTACCTGATCGGTTTCAGCCAGGGCGCGATGATGACCTACGAGGTAGGCCTGCGACCACCGGTGGCGGTGGGAGGCATTGCGGCGTTGAGCGGGCGTTTATTGCCGGTGTTGAAAAGCGAGCTTAAGACCGAGCAACAACCGTTGCCACTGAACATCTTTATCGGTCACGGCACCGCCGATGATCGCGTGCCGTATCGCGACGGCACCGAGGCCAATGCGTTGCTACAGAAACTGGCTTACAAACCGCAATTTCACGCGTATCCCGGCATCGGCCACAGCATCACTGCGGCCGAATTGCGCGACTTGAACGCCTGGCTAGAGCAACTCAACCCTTGAAGATCATTTTTCCTTGAGGATGGCTTTCACCAGCGCATCGTGACCGGCCTTGTCGCTGACCCGGGAGATCACCTGGACCAGCGCCATGCGCGTTCCCGAACCGGCCATCAAGGTCGTGTTGAGGGTCTGGCCGCCGCCCTGCGTGGCAGTGCTGTCGACCTGGCGCAGGCCAAGGCCGGTGCCTTTTTGGGTCAGGCTTTTTTCGCTGAGTTTGTTGAAGTCCGGCAATGCTTTGCGCTGCGCCTCGATGAAGTCAGAGACGCTGCCGTCGAGAAACTCGCTGTCGTTGTCCTTGACGTTGTTGCCTTCGGGAATCTGGTTTTCGGCGGCGATGACCACGGTTTTAGTGGTCTGGTTGGTGTACATCGTGCCGGTGGCACCGGTCGGGCTGGCCGGCAGCGGATCGGCGACGAAGCCTTTGGGCAGCACAAAGGTGAACTTGCCGCCCAGCATCGAGACCTTCTCGGTGGCCGCTTTTTCCTTGGCCTTGGCCGCCTGAGCGTTGATGGCGCCGAGGCCGGCCACGGCCGCCAGTAACAGGACGACGGCTTTCTTGCTCAACAATGTCATTCGAATCTCCGGGGAATGGTCGGGGCAGGCGGGCGATCATCCCATGCAGAGCCGTGGCACTCCAGCGCGGCTCGTCCGGGTTACTGCGCTTGTTGCTGTTTCACTGCCGGGCGCGCCAGCAACTGTCGGGTCACGCCGAGCATGGCCACCGACACGGCGACGCCCATGGCAAATCCGCTGAGGCCCAGACTCGGCAAGGTCAGCGCCAACACCAGGCAAAACGCCGAAAACGAATACATTCCGGTCGCCGTCGCCCGCAACAACGCGGCAGTGAACTCAGGGCCGCGGGTCTGCTGGGAAAACACCGCCATCACACTGCCGAGCACCGGGAACACCGCCAGCAGGCCGCTCCAGCGTTCGCCGACAGTGCTGGCCAACATGGTCACCACCAGCGTCAACGCAGCGCCGGCGATCATCCGCCAGATCAGTTTGTCCGACTTCGGCGCCGGGCCGTTCAGCACTGGTTGCACCTTGGGAAACAAGTAGGGTGCCGCCAGCAAAGCAACGGCTGCCGCCGCCACCGAGAACGGCAGCGATGCCGGAATCAACGACAGCACCAGCGCCAACACTGCCCATACTGCCAGGGAAAGGCTCAGCGCCCACGGCCAGTTCGCCCGTTGCGCGACCTGCGCGTAAGTGATGCAGAACGCAATCATCGCGAACATTGCCGACAATGCGGCCACCGCCGATTGCGCAGCAAATTGTGGCCCTTGTTCGATGGCGAGGAAAAACAGAATCGGCCCGACGACCACAGGCAACCCCGACAACCACCCGGCCACGCTCGGCCCCCAACGCTTGCCGGCCAGTGAGATCAGCAGCAGAAAACCGGGAATCAGCAGCAGTTTGAGGATCAGCACGCAAGTGTCTCCGTCGGGTGATAGGCGGCAACGGTAGCATTGCCATGAAAGTTTTGCTGCGTATATGAGTGATTTTTGTATACAAAGTATCGAAGTCATACAGGCTATGCTTTGCCTGTCAGGGTTTACCGGAGTCAATGGCGTGATGAACAGAAAAAAGAGTGTCTTGCGTGGGTGCTGCGCCATCGGTTTTTGGGCCTTGCTGGTTGCGCCAGCGTGGGCCAACTGGCAGGCCGAAGTGCCCGGCGCCAGGATCATCGGCAGCGGCGATTTCAGTGTGTTTGGTTTCGATGTTTATAACGCCAGGTTGTGGAGTACGGCGCAGCCTCTGGCGGATGGGCAGCCTTTCGCGCTGGAGTTGATCTATCGCCGACAGATTTCTCGCGACGATCTGGTCGAAGCCAGCGTTGATGAAATCAAACGTCTGAATGGAGCCTCCGTCACCCCGGCACAACTGGCCGGCTGGCAGACGCAGATGCAGCAGGCGTTCGTCGATGTCCAGGCGGGCACCCGCATTACCGGGGTGTATTTACCGGGGCAGGGCGCACGTTTTTTTGTTGGCCAGCAGTTGCAGCATGAGATCGCCGACCCGCAGTTCGCCCGGGCGTTTTTTGATATCTGGTTGAATCCACGTACGCGCAATCCTGAACTGCGCCAGCAGTTGCTGGGTGTGACAGGGTCTTGAACTTTCATCAAAGGGGCTGAAACGTCTAAGCTGCGTCTTTCGACTTGTTTCTGGATGTGTGCGTGAAATTCAGTTTGCCCAAAATCGCCACCGCGCCGTTTTGCCCGCCGGAAGTGGCAGGCAGTGTTGCGGTAGATCCCAATGCCGCGTTTTTCAAGCGCGTGCTGCGTTTTGCCGGCCCCGGTTTGCTGGTGTCGATCGGCTATATGGATCCGGGCAACTGGGCGACGGCCATCGAGGCCGGCTCGCGTTTTGGGTACAGCCTGCTGTTTGTGGTGTTGCTGGCGAGTCTGGCGGGCATGGTTGTGCAGTGTCTGTGCTCACGGCTGGGCATTGCCACCGGGCGCGATCTGGCGCAATTGTCCCGCGAACGCTACAGCACTCCAACCGCGCGGCTGCAATGGGTGTTGGCGGAGATCTCGATCATCGCCACCGATCTTGCCGAAGTCCTCGGTTGCGCGCTGGCGTTCCACTTGTTGCTTGGCTGTTCGCTGACCTTCGGCATTGCCCTCACGGCGTTCGACACATTGTTGGTGCTGGCGCTGCAGAACCGAGGGTTCCGTCGACTGGAAGCAATCATGCTGGTGCTGGTCGCCACCATTGGCGTGTGCTTTTTTGTTGAACTGGTGTTGATCAAACCGTACTGGCCGGACGTCGCCCAAGGCTTCAAACCCTCCCTGTCAGCCATCAGCGATGCCGCGCCGTTGTACCTGGCAATCGGCATTCTCGGGGCCACGGTGATGCCGCATAACCTCTACCTGCACACGTCCATCGTGCAAACGCGGATGATCGGCAAGGATCTGGCGAGTAAACAGGACGCGGTGAAGCTGGCGCGCATCGACACCATCGGCTCGCTGGCGCTGGCGCTGTTGGTCAACGCGGCGATCCTGATCCTCGCGGCGGCTGCGTTTCACCAGTCCGGGCATACCGACGTGGTGGAGATTCAGGACGCTTACCACTTGCTTGATCCGCTGGTCGGTGGCGCGCTGGCCAGCGTGCTGTTCGGCGTGGCGTTGCTCGCGTCAGGGCAGAGTTCGACCTTTACCGGCACCATCGCCGGTCAGGTGATCATGGAGGGCTATCTGAATCTGCGCATTCCCTGCTGGCAACGGCGCCTGATCACTCGTGGGCTGGCGTTGATTCCGGCGTTTATCGGCGTGTGGCTGATGGGCGATAACGCTGTGGGCAAGCTGCTGGTGATGAGTCAGGTGGTGTTGAGTTTGCAACTGCCGTTTGCCCTGTATCCGCTGATCCGCATGACCAACGACAAGCAACTGATGGGGCCGTTCGTGAACCGCTGGCCGACCCGGGTGCTGGCCTGGGGGTTGTTTGTGCTGATCAGCGGCGCCAATAGCTGGTTGATTTTGCAGTTGGCGGTTTAACCGATAATTTTTGGGACCGGTCAGGCCCCCACAAAACTGAACAGTGGAATACGCCCATTGAGCGAAGGCCGGTAACACCAGTTCAGGCGATCAAGCTCAATGCCATGATCGAGCATTTTCCTCACCGTCGCGCTGGCAATACTCATTGCCAGCGCTTGCCCCGGACACTGATGCCGACCGCTGCCAAAACTGAAACTGCGGCGGTTCGGACGATCCAGCAGAAAGTGGTCGGGATTGTCATTCAGGGCCGGATCGCGGTTGGCCGAGGCCAGCAACAGCACAATCACAGCGCCGGCCTCGACGCGCACACCGTCTATTTCGCAGGATGCGGCGACAAAGCGTCGGGTGTTCTGCACCGACGGGTCGAAGCGCTGGACTTCGTTCAGCAGGGGTTCCATCGACGCGCCACTTAGCTCGGGGCGGTGTTGCAGCATCACCAACGCGTTGCCGATCAAGCCTGCGGTGGCTTCAAAGGTCTGCGAGCAGAGGCCGATCAGATTGGCGATCAAGGTCTCGTCATCTCCATCAAAACGCTGCCTGATACCCGCGAGCAAAGCGCTGCTCACGTCAGCATCGGCCAACAACTCGATGAACTGACCGCGCAAATGTTGCGCTGCGACGTGGGCTGCGGCCAATTGCAGGTCGTTGCTCAACGGCGACAGGCACGCCGCGAAATCAGCGGTCAGCTCGCTGATGGCCCGACTCTGTGCCGGACTGAATCCGAGCAACGCGGCGACCACGCATACCGGGCCGCGGAACATGGCTTTGTATAAGCCGTCCGCATCCGTAGTGATCAGTCGTGCATTCACGTGCTCACGGACTTCGTCCTGATCGATCAACGTCAGTGACGGCTCAATGGCGGAGCGCGGGCAGCGCTGGCGTTCGCCGTCGTTCATCCGCATCAACTGGCCGAAGACATTGCCGGCCATGCCTTGGGCAATCGCATTGGGCACCGGCTCGTGGACTGGACGCACTCGGCAGTCGGCATGCGCCAGTACCGCACAAACCGCGCGGGCGCTGCTGGCTACCCACATTTTCAGTTTGGGGTGAAACGTCAGCCCACCTTCAGCGCGAAGTTTTTCGTAATAGGGGTAGGGATTGGCGTGAGTCGCAGCGATGATCGGGTCCATGGTTCGCAGCCTTGTCGATGGGGAAAGTGTTGCTACTATCTCCAGTCCGTAGCGGCGACGATTCGTCCGGGAGCGAAATATGCACGCAGAACATCAAGATATCGGCGTCTCGCAAGTGGCGGCAGCCATCGCCGAGCCGGCGCGGACCAAAATCCTCTGTTCGCTGATGGACGGCCACGCCCGCACCAGCACCGAGCTGGCAGCCGTGGCCGAAGTCAGCGCTTCCACCGCCAGCGCGCATCTGGCCAAACTCAAGGATCTGGCGCTGGTGCGTTTGCACGTTCAGGGCCGCCATCGTTATTACAGCCTGGCCGACAAGCGTGTGGCTCAAGCGCTGGAAGCCTTGATGGTGATCGGCCAGAGCGCAGAGCCGACGTTCAAGCCGCAGACACCGGATCGCCTGCAATTCGCCCGCACCTGCTACGACCATATGGCCGGGACACTGGCGGTGTTGCTGCATGACCGCTTGATCGACGCGGGCTGGTTGTTGGAGACCGACGAGCAGGCGTATCGCCTGAGTGACAGTGGTGAGGCCTTGTTTGCCGGGCTGGGTATCGAGGTGCAGGACTTGAGCACTTTGCGCCGCAAGTTCGCCTGCCCGTGTCTGGACTGGAGCATGCGCCGGCCACATCTGGGGGGGTCGCTGGGCGCGGCATTGCTGCAAACGGCGTTGAAGCGTAAGTGGGTGACGCAGGATCTGGACAGTCGGGCGTTGGCGCTGACGGCGGTGGGGCGCAAAGAAATCGGCGTTCGGTTTGGTGTCGAGTTGCCCGGTGAGGTGAAGATCAAAGGATCGCAGCCTGCGGCCACTCCTACAGGAGTGGGGTATAACCGAACCGTGTAGAAGCTGCCGCAGGCTGCGATCTTTTGATCTGGCTTTGCACCTTGTGTCGATTCGATAGACTCGCTACTGTATATGCAACCAGTACAGAGTCCGCGCCATGCAAATCATCGACAAGCTCAGCATTCTCGCCGACGCCGCCAAGTACGACGCCTCCTGCGCGAGCAGCGGTGCGCCCAAGCGAAGCTCCGAGGGCAAGAGCGGTCTTGGCTCGACCGATGGCATGGGCATTTGCCACAGCTACACGCCGGACGGGCGTTGCGTTTCGCTGTTGAAGATTCTGCTGACCAATTTCTGCCTTTACGATTGCCAGTACTGTGTCAATCGTCGCTCCAGTGATGTGCCGCGCGCGCGTTTCACGCCCGAGGAAGTCGTGGCGCTGACCATGGACTTCTACCGACGCAACTGTGTCAGCGGCCTGTTTCTCAGCTCCGGGATCATCCGCTCGGCGGACTACACCATGGAGCAACTGGTACGGGTCGCCAAGCTGTTGCGCGAAGAGCACGAGTTTCGCGGTTACATTCACCTCAAGACCATCCCCGAAGCCGATCCTGCGTTGATCGAGCAGGCCGGGCGTTACGCCGATCGCCTGAGCGTCAACATCGAGCTGCCCACCGATGCCAGCCTGCAAACCCTGGCCCCGGAGAAACAGATCGGCTCGATCAAGCAGGCCATGCAGACCATCTACACCGGCGAGCAGACCGTGCTCAACGAGCCACGCGCGCCGAAGTTCGCGCCGGCCGGGCAGAGCACTCAGATGATCGTCGGCGCCGATGATACCGACGACAGCACAATCCTCCATGGCGCCCAAGCCTTGTACGGCAACTTCCGCCTGCGCCGGGTTTACTATTCGGCGTTCAGCCCGATCCCCGACAGCCCGAAAAGCGTGCCGCTGGCCGCACCGCCGCTGATGCGCGAGCACCGCTTGTATCAGGCCGATTTTCTCTTGCGCAGTTACGGCTACAGCGCCGATGAGCTGCTCAAGGGGCCGGGCAATCTGGCGTTGGATATCGATCCGAAACTGGCATGGGCACTGCAGAATCGCGAGGTGTTCCCGCTGGATCTGAACCGCGCCGAGCCCGCACTGATCGCACGCATCCCCGGCATTGGCCTGCGTACCACCGAACGTCTGGTGGAACTGCGTCGACAGCGGCGGATCCGCTACGAAGACGTGGCGCGTATGCGCTGTGTGCTGGCCAAGGCCAAGCCGTTCATCATCACCTGCGACTATCACCCGCAGCAGGCTGAGGTCACCAGTCATATGCTTTATCAGCAATTGCGCGACCGGCCGCAGCCGCAGCAGATGGGGTTGTGGGGATGATCAATCTTGATTGCGACGACCTGTTCGATACCTGGCGCCAACAGGCACGCTGGCTACTCAGTCATGAGGTCGATCCGAGTCTGGTGAGTTGGGCTTCGGAGGGCGTCAGCGACTTGTTTGCCAGCGATCATGAAGTGCCCGAGGGGCACGGCCCGTTTCAGGCCCGCATTCCGCGTGCGTTACTCGACACCCTGGAGCAAGCCGCGCGCTATCGAGGCGATCAACGCTGGAGCCTGCTGTATGAAGTGCTGTGGCGAGTCAGTCACGGCGACCGCACGGCAATGATGGCCGGCGACAAACTGGGCAGCGAATTGCAGCGGCGAATCAAACAAGTCAGCCGCGAAGCCCATCATCTGCATGCATTTGTGCGTTTCATCGAACGCCCTAAAGATTCGCCAGGCCCACAATATGTGGCATGGCACGAACCCGCCCACGACATCCTGCACAGCGCCAGCGAGCATTTCGTCGCCCGCATGGGCCGTCACCGCTGGCTGATCGCCACACCGCGCGATGGGGTTTATTACGACGGCGAACAACTGATCCATGAGCGCCAATGCCCCGTTGAATGGCAGCAAATGGCGCAGAACGTCGATGACCCGCATGGTGATCTGTGGTTGACCTATTACAGCCACATCTTCAACCCGGCGCGGTTGAATCCGAAAGTGATGCAAGGGCATTTGCCGGTGCGATTCTGGAAGAACTTGCCGGAGGGGGAGTTGATCCCCGGGTTGATTACTCAGGCGCGGATGGGCAAACAGCAGAACGGGCAGGCGAGCGGGATCGCCGGGCGCACCGGTAAACGCATTGCCCTGAAGGACAGCGAACGGAGCGGACAATAAAAAGCCCCCATCGATTACTCGATGGGGGCTTTTGTGCGTCTGGCCGTCAGATCAAACCTTGACGATCCAGCCCGCTGGCGCTTCGATGTCGCCGGTCTGCACACCAGTCAGCTCTTTGTAGAGCTTCTGGGTGACCGGGCCGACTTCGGTTTCGCTGTGGAACACATGCAGATGGTCGTTGTAGCTGATGCCGCCGATCGGCGTGATCACCGCAGCAGTACCGCAGGCGCCGGCTTCCTTGAAGTCCGACAGCTTATCGATGAGCACGTCGCCTTCAACCACTTCCAGGCCCAGACGCGATTTCGCCAGTTCGATCAGCGACAGACGGGTGATACCCGGCAGTACCGATGGCGAGTTCGGTGTGATGAACTTGTTGTCGTGGGTGATCCCGAAGAAGTTGGCCGAACCGACTTCCTCGATTTTTGTGTGGGTCATCGGGTCCAGATAGATCGCGTCGGCGAAGTTGGCTTTCTTCGCTTTCGAGCCCGGCATCAGACTGGCAGCGTAGTTGCCGCCGACCTTGGCGGCGCCGGTGCCTTGTGGGGCGGCGCGGTCGTAGCTGGAGATCTGGAAATTGTGCGGGGTCAGGCCGCCCTTGAAGTAGGCGCCAACCGGAATGCAGAAAATCGAGAAGATGAACTCGGGGGCGGTACGCACGCCGATGTTGTCACCCACCCCGATCACGAACGGACGCAGGTACAGCGCGCCGCCGGTGCCGTATGGCGGGATGAAGCGCTCGTTGGCACGAACCACTTCTTTACAGGCTTCGATGAACTGCTCGGTGTCGACCAGCGGCATCAGCAGACGCGCGCAGCTGCGTTGCATGCGCAGGGCGTTCTGGTCCGGGCGGAACAAGTTGATCGAGCCGTCCTTGCAACGATAGGCCTTCATGCCTTCGAAGCATTGCTGGCCATAGTGAAGGGCAGTGGAGCCTTCGCTGATGTGCAGCACGTTATCTTCGGTCAGGGTGCCTTTGTCCCACTCGCCATCGCGAAAGTACGACAGATAGCGTTTGTCGGTTTTGATGTAGTCAAAACCCAGCTTGTCCCAATTGATGCTTTCGTTACCCATGACACCCTCTATCACTGAACAACCGTCGAAACGGTTCAAGGCTTCTGACGTTTTTTGGATGGGCACAACAATACTTCATTCTTGAGCGGTTTCGCAGCCCGGACTATCGGATGACAGACAGATAATTCGTGTTGCCCTCAGGAATTCGCGAGCAGGCTCGCTCCCACAGGTAGAACCCATTTCAAATGTGGGAGCGAGCCTGCTCGCGAAGGGGCCTTCATGGCCATCCGCAAAAGTCCTGAATTACATATGCAACGCATGCCCGAGCGCACGCAACGCCGCTTCTTGCACCGCTTCACCCAAAGTCGGATGCGCATGAATGGTGCCGCCGATGTCTTCCAGGCGCGCGCCCATTTCGAGGCTCTGCGCAAACGCCGTGGACAATTCCGAAACCCCGACACCCACCGCTTGCCAGCCGACAATCAGATGATTGTCCCGACGAGCGACCACCCGCACGAAGCCATTTTTTGACTCCAGCGTCATCGCCCGTCCATTGGCGGCAAACGGGAAACTGGAAACGATGCAGTCGAGCCCGGCAGCCTTGGCCTCGTCCGGCGTCTTGCCCACCACCACCAGTTCCGGGTCGGTAAAGCACACGGCGGCGATGGCGGTCGGGTTGAATTCGCGGGTTTTGCCGCTGATCAACTCGGCAACCATTTCGCCTTGAGCCATGGCGCGGTGAGCCAGCATCGGCTCGCCGCTGAGATCGCCGATGGCATAGACATTGCGCATGCTGGTCTGGCAACGGCTGTCGATCTTGATCGCCGAGCCGTTCATTTCCAGACTCAGTGCTTCGAGGTTCCAGCCTTGGGTGTTGGGTTTGCGACCAACGGCCACCAGCACCTGATCGGTTTCCAGATTGAGGGTGTCGCCGTTCGGATCACGCACCTGCAACGTACCGTCGAAGCCCAAAACACTGTGCTTGAGATACAGCTTCACGCCCAGTTGCTTCAATGCGTCATGCACCGGTTGGGTCAGTTCCGCGTCATAGGCGGGCAGGATGCGATCCTGCGCCTCGACCACACTGACCTCGGCACCGAGCTTGCGGTAAGCAATGCCCAATTCCAGGCCGATGTAACCACCGCCAACCACGATCAGGCGTTTTGGTACGCTTTTCGGCGCCAACGCTTCGGTAGAGGAGATGATCGGTCCGCCAATCGGCAGGATCGGCAAATTGACGCTGGTGGAACCGGTGGCAAGCACCAGGTGCTCGCACTGGATGCGGGTGTCGCCGACTTCCACGGTTTTGCCGTCGATGACCTTGGCCCAGCCGTTGATGACCTGAACCTTGTTCTTCTTGAGCAGCGCGGCGACGCCAGTGGTCAGGCGATCAACGATGCCGTCCTTCCACTCAACGCTTTTGCTGATGTCGAGGGTCGGCGCCGAGACGCTGATCCCCAGCGCCGAATGCTGACTGTGATGCTGAGTCTGGTGAAACTGCTCGGCCACATGAATCAGCGCTTTGGACGGAATGCAGCCGATGTTGAGGCAGGTGCCCCCGAGCGATTGGCCTTCGACCAGAATGGTCGCAATGCCCAACTGCCCGGCGCGAATCGCCGTGACATAACCGCCGGGGCCGCCGCCGATGATCAGCAGCGTGGTGTTCAGAGTTTGCATGCCATCACTCCACAAACAGGGTCGCGGGTTGTTCGAGCAGGCCACGAATGGCCTGGATGAAGAGCGCCGCGTCCATGCCGTCGACCACGCGGTGATCGAAGGAGCTGGAGAGGTTCATCATCTTGCGGATCACCACCTGGCCTTTGACGACCATCGGGCGTTCGACGATTTTATTCACGCCGACGATCGCCACTTCTGGCAGGTTCAAAACAGGCGTGCTGACAATGCCACCCAGCGCACCGAGGCTGGTCAGGGTAATAGTCGAGCCTGACAACTCATCGCGGCTGGCCTTGCCATTGCGCGCGGCATTGGCCAAACGTGAGATCTCGGCGGCGCTGTCCCACAGGCTGCGTGCCTCGGCGTGACGAACCACTGGCACCATCAAACCGACATCGCTTTGCGTGGCGACGCCGACGTGTACCGCGCCGAGACGGGTGATGACCTGGGCTTCGTCGTCATAGCGGGCGTTCATTTGCGGGAAGTCACGCAGGGCAACGACCAGAGCGCGCACGAGGAACGGCAGCAGGGTCAACTTGCCACGGCTCGCACCGTGTTTTTCATTCAGGTGGGCGCGCAGCTCTTCAATCGCGGTGACGTCGATTTCTTCGACATAGCTGAAATGCGCAGCACGCTGGGTGGCGTCCTGCATGCGCTGGGCGATCTTGCGGCGCATGCCGATCACCTGAATCTGCTCTTCGTCATTACGCTGGGCGTAAGCGGCGGATGCAGGCGCAGAGGCGTTCGACTGACCTTGCGCCAGATAGGTGTCGAGATCTTCGTGCAACACGCGTCCGGCCGGGCCGGTGCCGCGTACCAGACGCAACTGAATGCCCAGATCCAGCGCATGCTTGCGCACGGCCGGGGAGGCCAGTGGGCGTTCATCCGCTTCACGAGCAATCATCGGGCCTTGGCAAACAGTCGCCGGACGCGGCGCGGCGGCGACAGGTTTGCTCTCGACCGAAGCTTCAGCTTTCGGCGCAGCAGGCGCCTCTTTTACAGGAGCCGGCGCAGAAGACTCTTTCAGGTTGCCGGCGCCTTCAACTTCAATGCTGATCAGCACACTGCCCACCGCCATCACTTCACCCGGCTGGCCGCCCAGCGCAATGACCTTGCCATGGACCGGCGACGGAATATCGACCATGGCCTTGTCGGTCATCACGTCCGCCAGCACCTGATCTTCAACGACCAGATCACCAACCTTGACGTGCCACTGCGACAGTTCTACTTCTGCGATGCCTTCGCCAATGTCCGGCATCTTGATAACGTGCGTGCCCATTCAGACCTCCATGACCCGTTTCAACGCCGCGCCCACTCGGGACGGCCCAGGGAAATACGCCCACTCTTGCGCGTGCGGGTAGGGGGTGTCCCAACCGGTGACGCGTTCGATCGGCGCTTCCAGGTGATGGAAGCAATGCTCTTGCACCAGCGACACCAGTTCGGCGCCGAAACCGCAGGTGCGGGTGGCTTCGTGCACCACCACGCAACGACCGGTTTTCTTCACGGAGTTGACGATGGTTTCCAGGTCCAGCGGCCACAGGCTGCGCAGGTCGATGACTTCGGCGTCGACGCCGCTTTCTTCAGCTGCGACTTGCGAAACATAAACGGTGGTGCCGTAGGTCAGCACGGTCACGTCCTTGCCCGGACGGGTGATCGCGGCGACGTCCAGCGGCACGGTGTAGTAGCCGTCCGGAACCTGTGCGGCAGGGTGCTTCGACCACGGGGTAACAGGACGGTCGTGATGGCCGTCGAACGGGCCGTTGTACAGGCGTTTTGGCTCGAGGAAGATCACCGGGTCATCGTTTTCGATGGAGGCGATCAGCAGGCCTTTGGCGTCATACGGGTTGGACGGCATGACGGTGCGCAGACCGCAGACCTGAGTGAACATCGCCTCGATGCTCTGGCTGTGGGTCTGGCCACCGTAAATGCCGCCGCCGCAAGGCATGCGCAGGGTCATCGGCGCGGTGAACTCGCCAGCCGAGCGATAACGCAGACGCGCCGCTTCGGAAATGATCTGGTCGGAGGCCGGGTAGACGTAGTCGGCGAACTGGATTTCAGCTACCGGACGCAGACCGTAAGCGCCCATACCGACGGCAACGCCGACGATGCCGCTTTCGGAGATCGGTGCATCAAACACTCGGGAAGCGCCGTACTTGGTCTGCAAGCCCTCGGTGCAACGGAACACGCCGCCGAAATAACCGACGTCCTGACCGAACACCACCACATTGTCATCACGCTCAAGCATCACATCCATGGCCGAGCGCAGGGCCTGGATCATGGTCATGGTGGTCGTGGTCATGGCGGCTTCCAACTGAATATTGTTGTTGTGATCGTTCATGTCAGATCCCCAACTGCTGACGCTGGCGCTTCAAGTGCTCCGGCATCTCTTTGTAGACGTCTTCGAACATGGTCGCGGCGCTTGGAATCTGACCGCCTGCGAGGGTGCCGTACTGTTCGGCCTGTTTCTGCGCGGCAATCACTTCGGCTTCGAGCTCGGCGCTGACGGCGGCGTGTTCTTCGTCCGACCAGTGGCCGACCTTGATCAGGTGCTGTTTCAGGCGGGCAATCGGATCGCCCAGCGGGAAGTGGCTCCAGTCATCGGCTGGACGGTATTTGGAGGGATCGTCGGAGGTCGAGTGCGGGCCGGCGCGGTAGGTGACCCATTCGATCATGGTCGGGCCGAGGTTGCGGCGGGCGCGTTCGGCGGCCCAGGCAGACGCAGCGTACACCGCGTAGAAGTCGTTGCCGTCGACTCGCAGCGAGGCGATACCGCAACCAACACCGCGTCCGGCGAAGGTGGTGGCTTCACCCCCGGCAATGGCCTGGAAGGTCGAAATCGCCCATTGATTGTTGACTACGTTGAGGATCACTGGCGCACGGTAGACGTGAGCAAAGGTGAGAGCGGTGTGGAAGTCCGATTCGGCGGTAGCGCCGTCACCGATCCATGCCGAGGCGATTTTGGTATCGCCCTTGATCGCCGAGGCCATGCCCCAGCCCACGCCCTGAATGAACTGGGTGGCGAGGTTGCCGGAAATGGTGAAGAAACCGGATTCCTTGACCGAGTACATGATCGGTAACTGACGGCCCTTGAGCGGGTCGCGCTCGTTGGACAGCAGTTGGCAGATCAAGTCGACCAGTGGAACGTCGCGAGCCATCAGGATGCTTTGCTGGCGATAGGTCGGGAAGCACATGTCGTCGATGTTCAAGGCCAGGGCCTGGGCGCTGCCGATGGCTTCTTCGCCAAGGCTTTGCATGTAGAACGACATTTTTTTCTGGCGCTGGGCGACCACCATGCGGTTGTCGTAGATGCGCGTCTTGAGCATGGCGCGCATGCCCTTGCGGAGGATCTCGACCGGAACGTTCTCGGCCCACGGGCCGAGAGCGTTGCCCTGATCGTCGAGCACGCGGATCAGGCCTCGGGCCAGGTCGGCGGTGTCGGCAGGTTCTACGTCGATGGAAGGTTTGCGCACCGTGCCGGCATCGGTCAGATGCAGGTAGGAGAAGTCGGTTTTGCAGCCTGGGCGGCCCGAAGGTTCAGGGACGTGCAGACGCAGCGGTTCATACGCTTGGGTCATGGCTTCTACGCTCGATCTTGTGAATTTCTTGTAGTGAGCTGGCAGTCATTCTTCGATAAAAGAAATCTTGTCCTACAACAATCATAGGCCCGGGCAAGAAGAATATTTATCTCTGTTTCGTTGCGCTGGCGATCATTTGCAGATAGAAATTCTGCATAAACATAAAAAACAGGTGGTTTTGTCTCATGCGTAAACTGGACCGTACCGACATCGGCATTCTCAACAGCCTTCAGGAGAACGCACGCATCACCAACGCTGACCTTGCGCGCTCGGTGAACCTGTCGCCAACGCCGTGCTTCAACCGGGTCAAGGCGATGGAAGAATTAGGCCTGATTCGCGAACAGGTGACCCTGCTGGACGCCGATCTGCTGGGGCTGCATGTGAACGTGTTCATTCACGTCAGCCTGGAGAAACAGGTCGAGGAGGCGTTGCAGCATTTCGAGGAAGCGATTTCCGATCGCCCCGAGGTGATGGAGTGTTATCTGATGGCCGGCGACCCGGACTATCTGATCCGGGTGCTGGTGCCGACCATTCAGTCCCTGGAGCGCTTCATGATGGACTTTTTGACCAAGGTTCCAGGGGTGGCGAATATCCGTTCAAGCTTTGCACTCAAGCAGGTGCGCTACAAAACCGCACTGCCGTTGCCGGCGAATGGCTTGATTCTGGGTGGATGACGGGTTCCCGTTTACCAGGCATAGGTGTAATCGAGTCGCAAAGGGTCAAGCGCTTCGCGAACCGTCCAGTTATCTGTCCATGGTGCGGGTTCGTTGTCGGGATGAAAGATCAGCCGCGAAGCGAGCATTTGCTCGGCGGTGTCTGGTTCAAAGGAAATGCTCGGCTCGAGCGGGTTGGCGCGTTTCCAGCGTTCCCACAAGTAATCGAGATGACAGTGGTGGAGAAAAAACACCGGGTCGTTTGGCGATGAGGCGGTTCCCATGTTGCCCCCCACCCAGGCATGTACCCCGTTATGCATGGTTTCTGCAATATTCTCCCAGCCATCCGGTACTGACCAGTAAGGCGTTCTGTCCAACGCTGCCTCGATATCTTCCGTCGATGGCAAGGCTCCGCCGCCACCCAGGTTGCGTAAAAGGCCACTGTCGCCTTGATCGTTGTCCAGAACATTGACGGTAAACAACCGTGACTCGAAGGCAAATGGGCCGAAGGTCACGCGTTGGTTTTGCAAGGGGTCGCCATCCCTGCCCATGAAATCGTCAGTGAAGGGATCGTTTGCGCCACTCATGCTCCAGTTCCAGTAAGGCAAGGTAATGCTTGAGTCACGGGAGGCAGCCTGGAGTGCTCTTTCGAACTGACGGATCAGTATGCGATGCCATGGGAAGAACAGCGGGCTGCGATGGGGATTGGGATTGAGCGGGCTCCCCAGTCCCATGGAATTCTTGTGGATTTGCACAAAGTCGTCGTAGCGGCTCTGTAGGCCGGGACGAAGAATGCTGGGCACATCGTTTTTCAGTCGGTAGATCGCGCTGATGAATGCTTGTTTCTGTTGCCGCGTCAGGTCACGGTGATTGCGTCGAATATCCATATTGCGAAAACTCCATTGAATGTTTGCCCAATGAAGTCTGGCCTTTTATGAGATTTTCTCCAGTTCATCTCTATCGCTAGAAGGTGTAGGAAAATTTTAATTTTCAGAGAGTTAGGTGATTTTTCCTATAGGGAGTCGAGAGGGATCTTCAGGTAAACCACGCCGTTGTCCTCGGCGGCCGGAAAATTCCCCGCCCGCACGTTCACCTGAATCGCCGGTAGCAGCAGTGTTGGCATGCCTAACCCGGCATCGCGGCGTGTACGCATTTCGACGAACGTGGTCTCGTCGATGCCGTCATGCACATGGATATTGCTTTTGCGCTGCTCGCCGACTGTGGTCTGGCATTGCGCCTGCCGACCTTCAGGCGGGTAGTCGTGGCAGACGTAGAGTTTGACGCTGGCAGGGAAGGCCAGCAGTTTCTGAATCGAGTTGAACAGTTGATGAGCGTTGCCACCGGGGAAGTCGCAGCGCGCAGTACCGACGTCGGGCATGAACAGCGTGTCGCCGACCAGAATCTGTTCGCCGTCGATCAGGTACGCCATGTCTGCCGGAGTGTGGCCGGGGACGTGCAGGGCGGTGGCCTTGAGATTACCGATCCTGAAAGATTCGTTGGGTGTGAACAGATGATCGAACTGCGAACCATCGACGCAAAACTCCGGCTCCAGATTAAACAGTGCCTTGAAGACGTTCTGCACCTTGCTGATCGACTCGCCAATCGCGATCTTGCCGCCCAGTTCCCGGCGCAGATACGGCGCAGCGGACAGGTGATCGGCATGAGCGTGGGTTTCCAGCAGCCACTGCACTTGCAGGTGATGCTCGCGAACGAACGCGATGATCCTGTCAGCTTGAGCCGTGCCGGTGCGGCCGGCGGCGCCGTCGTAATCGAGCACCGGATCGACGATTGCGCATTGTCCGCCGTCGGCCTCGTAGACCACGTAGCTGTAGGTCGAGGAGGCGGGGTCAAGAAAGGCTTCAATCAACGCGGGCATGGACATGAACCTGTGCAGGGGTAGAAAAGTCGGTTGCAACACTTTATGTAAAAACATAATGTTCGCAGCTTAAGTGACGTTGAAGGCATCCTGCAAATGCAATCCAGTCTGACCGAATGTGAAGTCGCCCAATTGCGCGCCTCGGCCTCCAAGGCCTGCGCGTTGCTCAAGGCCATGGCCAACGAGGATCGCCTGTTGATTCTGTGCCAGCTGACACAGGGCGAGCGTAATGTCGGCGAGCTGGAAAAAATGACCGGTGTACGCCAGCCGACGCTGTCTCAGCAATTGGGTATTTTGCGCGATGAAGGGCTTGTCGCGACCCGTCGTGAAGGCAAGTACATTTTTTACGGCCTCGCCAGTCCTGAAGTCATCCAGGTGATGAAAACCCTCTCCGGGCTGTATTGCGGTGCCGTACTGAAAAGCCTGGGTCACCAATAAATGTCAGTCAGCACACCATTCAATTGCAGGAGTGCTGGCAAGAACAATCCGTGCGCGTAGCCATAAGGAACAAGCAATGAACGATCAACACTGGGGCCCATCCATCAGTGCAGATATCGTGGTCATCGGCGGCGGCACTGCCGGCATTGGCTTCGTCGCCAGTCTGCTCAAGCGCGATCCGCACTTGAAGATCACTGTGATCGAACCAAGTGCCCAGCATTACTACCAACCGGCATGGACGCTGGTCGGCGGTGGCGCTTACGACGTCAAAGACACCGTAAGACCGATGGGCAAAGTGATGCCGCGTCAGGCAACTTGGGTTCAAGCAGCGGTTACGAGTATTGATCCCGACAATCGCCAACTCACCCTCAACGATCAGCGCACCGTCAGCTACCAAAACCTGATCGTCTGTCCCGGCCTGCGTCTGGCCTGGGAAAAAATCGAAGGCCTGCAGGAAAGCCTCGGCCAGCACGGCGTGACCTCCAACTACAGCTATCAGCACGCGCAATACACCTGGGATCAGGTGCAGAAACTGCGCGGCGGCAAGGCGCTGTTCACCCAACCGGCGATGCCGATCAAATGCGCGGGGGCGCCGCAAAAGGCGTTGTACCTGTCGTGCGATTTTTGGCGAAAAAACGGCGTGCTGAACAAGGTCGAGGTGGAGTTCAACCTGGCCGGTGCTGCGCTGTTCGGCGTGGCGACGTTCGTACCGCCGCTGATGAAATACATCGAAAAATACAACGCGCAATTGGCCTTCAACTCGAATCTGGTCAAGGTCGACGGCCCGGCGAAAACTGCGTGGTTCGAGGTCAAGGACGCTGATGGCAACGTCACTCGCCAGGCGAAAACCTTCGATCTGCTGCACGTCGTGCCGCCCCAGGTTTCGCCAGATTTCATCGCGCAAAGCCCTTTGGCCGACGCCGCCGGCTGGTGCGAAGTCAATCCGAATAACCTGCAGCATCCGCGTTATCCAGAGGTGTTTGCGCTCGGCGATATCTGCGGCACCAGTAATGCGAAAACCGCTGCGGCAGTGCGCAAGCAAATCGTCGTAGTGGCAGAAAACCTGCTGGCCCTGCGCGATCACCAGCCGCTGCCGCTGAATTACGACGGTTACGGTTCCTGCCCCCTCACGGTGGAGAAGGGCAAGGTGATCCTTGCCGAGTTCGGTTATGCCGGGAAGTTGTTGCCGACCTTTCCTCTGGACCCGACCGTACCGCGCCGTTCGGCCTGGTGGCTGAAGGCGACGCTGCTGCCATGGTTCTACTGGAACGGCATGCTCAAAGGCCGCGAATGGCTGACCGGTTTGTCGAAGGTTGACTGAGAACTCCCTATGTTGCTGGCAAGTCTGTTTGGCGTGGTGATGGGGCTGGTTCTTGGGCTGACCGGGGCCGGTGGCGGAATTCTCGCGGTGCCGGCGCTGGTGCTCGGGCTCGGCTGGACGATGACGCAGGCCGCTCCCGTGGCGCTGTTCGCCGTGGGCAGTGCGGCGGCCGTCGGCGCCATCGATGGGTTGCGCCATGGTCTGGTGCGTTATCGCGCGGCACTGTTGATTGCAGCGCTCGGTGCAGTGTTTTCACCGCTGGGGATCTACTTCGCGCATCAGTTGCCCGAGAAGATCCTGATGATTCTGTTCAGCCTGCTGATGGTCATGGTCGCCTGGCGCATGTTGCGGCGTGAGCGTCAGGCGCAAGGTCCGAGTGACCACGGTCACGCCAGTTGGGGGCAGAAGAACTGCATGCTCGATGAAGAGACCGGGCGTTTCGACTGGACCGCCAAATGCACCGCGACCCTTGCGGCGTTAGGTGCGGTCACCGGGGTGGTGTCCGGATTGCTTGGTGTTGGTGGCGGTTTCCTGATCGTGCCGGCATTCAAGCAACTGACCGACGTGCAAATGCGCGGCATCGTTGCAACGTCGCTGATGGTAATCAGTTTGATCTCGGCAATCGGGGTGATCGGCGCGTTTCATGCCGGGGTGCGGATCGACAGCCAGGGCGCGGCATTCATTGTTGCCAGCGTCGTCGGCATGATCATCGGTCGCAAGCTTTGTGCGCGGGTGCCGGCTCGGGCATTACAGGTTGGGTTTGCCAGCGTGTGTCTGGTGGTGGCGGGGTATATGTTGTTGCGGGCTTGAGGTAAACCTTGTGGTGAGGGAGCTTGCTCCCTCACCACAGTTACAGTGTTACAACACCAAATGCGGCAACCACAGCGAAATCGCCGGAACGTAAGTCACCAGCATCAACACCAGAAACAGCACGGCATAGAATGGCAGGAGCGCCTTCACGGTGCTTTCGATGCTGACCTTGCCCACCGCCGAACCGACAAACAACACCGCACCTACCGGCGGCGTTATCAGCCCGATCCCCAAGTTGACCAGCATGATCATGCCGAACTGCACCGGGTCGACGCCGATGCCGAGAATCACCGGCATCAGGATCGGTGTCAGGATCAGGATCAGCGGCGCCATGTCCATCACCGTGCCGAGCAACAACAGCATGACGTTGATGCACATCAGGATCACGTAGCGGTTGTCCGACAGGGTCAGGAACAGTGTGGTGATCTTCGCCGGGATCTGCATCAGGGTCATGATGTAGCCGAAGCTGGCGGCGAAGCCGATCAGGATCATCACGATCGAAATCGTGCGCACCGTGCGGTGCATCAGTTTTGGCAGTTCACTCCACTTGTAGTCGCGGTAGATGAACATGGTGACGAAGAATGACCACAGTACGGCAATGGCTGCCGACTCGGTCGCGGTGAAAATCCCCGAGAGGATGCCGCCGAGGATGATCACCATCGCCATCAAGCCCCACATCGCTTCGCCGCAGATTTTCAGGGCTTCACGCAGCGGGATAACTTCACCTTTGGGGTAGTCGCGTTTGCGCGCAAAGATCAGGCACAACACCATCAGACACGCGCTCATCAGCAGGCCCGGCACGACGCCAGCCATGAACAGCGAAGCAATCGATACTGTGCCGCCGGCCGCCAGCGAGTAGAGCACCGAGTTGTGGCTCGGCGGCGTCAGCAGCGCTTGTACCGAACCGCTGACGGTTACCGCCGTGGAGAAGTCCCGTGGATAGCCTTTGCGTTCCATTTCCGGGATCAGTACCGAACCGACCGAGGCGGTGTCCGCCACCGAGGAGCCGGAAATCGCGCCGAAAAACGTCGAGGCCATGATGTTGACCAGCGACAGGCCACCGCGCACAAACCCCACCAGCACTCCGGCGAACGCCACCAGCCTGCGCGACATGCCGCCTTCGGCCATGATCGCCCCGGCCAATACGAAGAACGGAATCGCCAGCAGCGAAAACTTGTTCACCCCACCGGCCACCTGAATCATCAAGGCCTGGAACGGGATGTCGATCCACCACGCGCCAATCAGCGCCGAGAGGCCGAGGGCATAGGCGACCGGCATGCCGATCAGGATCAATGCGATAAAACTGCCCAGCAGAATAAAAGCGTCCATCAGGCAGCCCCTTCGTTTTCTTCAACCAGATCGAACCGCACCACGCGGCGATTGCTCTGATCACCGAGCAAGAGTTTTTCCAGCACGAAAATCAGCGTCAACGCGCCGCCAATCGGGATCGGCATGTAGGTGATGCCGACGCGCAAAGTGGGCAGGGCGCTCATGAACTGGTTCCAGGTCGACAGGCACAGCTTGGTGCCCCAGATGGTCATGAACAGGCAGATGGTTGCCATCAGCAGTTGCGAAACGATGCTCATGGTTTTGCGCAGGTTGGGTGGCAAACGGTCGGTGACCATCGCCACGGCCATGTGCGCACCGGCGCGGTAACTGGCGGCGGCGCCGATGAAGGTGAAGACCATCATCAGCAGGATGGCGGTGGGCTCCGGCCAACTCGAACCGGTGCCGAGGACGTAACGGGCGAAAACGCCCCAGGGAATGATCAGGGAAATGGTCAGCACCGACAGACCGGCGACCCAGATGCAGGCCATGTAGATCCGGTCATTGATGCTCAGCAGCAAATTCTTCATCGGGTTCCACCGTAACCGGGCAGCTACAGACATCCAGCGAGGTCTGTGCTGCCGGGCCTTTCGTTGAGGGCAGGGAGGGTTACTGAACGGCTTCGATGCGCTTGATCAGATCGGCGTAGGGCGCGCCGTACTTCTCGCGGATTGAGGCGGTGGCCTCGTAGAAAGGTTTCTTGTCGACGGTGATGAATTCGACGCCGGCGGCCTTGAGTTTTTCTTCGCTGCTGGCGGATTTCGCATCCCACAGTGCGCGCTCTTCAAGCTGGGCAGCCTTGGCGGCTTTCTTCACCAGCGTCTGTTGGTCGGGGGTGAGTTTTTCCCAGGTGATCTTCGACATCACGATCGGCTCGGGCAGGATCAGGTGCCCGGTCAGGCTATAGAATTTGGCGTTCTGGAAGTGGTTGTGTTCCAGCAGGGTCGGCGGGTTGTTCTCCGCGCCGTCGATGACGCCGGTTTGCAGGGCGCTGAAGATTTCGCCGGTGTCCATGGCGATGCCGTTGCCGCCCATGGCGTTGATGGTCTCGATGAACATCGGGTTGCCTTGCACGCGGATCTTCATGCCCTTGAGGTCTTCGAGTTTGCGCACTGGTTTTTTGGTGTAGATGTTGCGCGTACCACCGTCCATCCACGCCAAGGCCACCAGGCCGAATTCGGAGTTGGTGATCCGGTCGAGAATCGCATCGCCGACTTCGCCATCGATCACCGCGCGCATGTGCGCCTGGTCGCGGAAGATGAATGGCATGTTGAATACGTTCACGTCAGGCACCACCGGGCCGACGATACCCAGGCTGACACGGGTCATCTGGATTGCGCCGACCTGTGCCTGTTCAATCACCTCTTTTTCCGAGCCGAGCACACCTCCGGGGAAATACTTGAAGGTGAGATCGCCATTGGTTTCCTTGGTCAGGGCTTTGCCCATGCTTTCCTCGGCAACCACGGTCGGATAACCGGCGGGGTGGATATCGGCGAACTTGATTTCCAGCGCCTGGGCGGCGCAGGTGAAGGTAAACATCAGCGGGAGTGCAGCGGCGAGCAACGTGCGTTTGAAGTCCATGGGGGGTGTCTCCAGTCTTGTTATTTTTGTGTTCAAGGCACAGCGGTGCAGCAGAGGCGGGTTAAAGCAAATCGTCAAACAAGGGTTCCGGCAGGCCTTTGACGCCGGGTGTCAGCGCGAATACGCCGCCGGCCAGAGACTGCGGATCATGATCGTCACCGGGGCGAATCGAGGCGACGAACAGGGTGTCCATTCCACTGCCGCCGAAGGCGCACATGGTCGGTTTTTTCACTGGCACCGCCAGCGAGTAGTCGAGTCGTCCGTCGGGGGTGAAACGGTGGATGAGACCGGCGTCGTTGGCGCAGATCCAGTAGCAACCGTCGGCGTCCACGGCCGCACCGTCGGGGCGACCGCAGTAGTGATTCATGTCGACGAAGACGCGGCGGTTGGACGGTGTGCCGCTGGCGGTGTCGTAGTCGAAAGCCCAGATCAATTGCACGTCGGGGTGCGAGTCGGACAGGTACATCGTCTTGCCGTCGGGACTGAAGCCGAGGCCGTTGGGCACGATGAAACCATCGAGTTGCGCTTCAACCGGCCCCGAATGACCGGCGCTGTACCGATAGAGCCGGCCTTCGGGCGCATTCAGGCCCATGTTCAGCACCATACTGCCGGCCCAGAAACGTCCCTGACGATCGCAGCGGCCATCGTTGAGGCGCATGTCGTCTCGGCTGTGTTCAACCCGTGCGAGCCGTTCGGTATCGAGGCTGCCATCGTTGTGCGGGTGCAGATGGAAGAAACCGCTTTCCATGCCGGCGATCCAGCCGCCACGGCTGTGCCGCGCAATGCAGGCGAGCATTTCAGGGGCTTTCCAAGCGTGGACATGGCCGGTGTCGGCGCTCCAGCGTTGCAGTCCGCGATTGGGAATATCCACCCAATACAGGGCGTTTTCCTGCGCGACCCAGACCGGGCTCTCACCGACCGCGTTGCGGGCGTCGACGATCAATTCGGCTTGCATACTCATTCCCTTGGTTTTTATTGGAGGGGGATCAAGTGGACAGCAGAACGTCAGTCGCCGAACGGACCAGCCGCAACGAAAGCACCACCCTGATAGATCCGCGCCGGGTCATCGGCCGCCGGCATCGGCTGCGCTTCGACTTTTTCGCGAAACACTTCTGAGCTGTCCTTTGCTTCGAACCCGAGGTGGCTGGCGAAGCGGTTGTCCCACCACACGTCCTTGTTGTCGGACATGCCGTAGACCACGGTGTGGCCAACGTTTGGGGTGTAGAGGGAGCGTTCGAGCAGTTGGGTGAGGTCGTCGAAGCTCAGCCAGGTGTGCATCATTCGGCGGTTCTGCGGTTCGGGGAACGAAGAGCCGATGCGGATGCTGACGGTCTCGATGCCGTAGCGATCGAAGTAGAAACTGGCCATGTCTTCGCCGTAGGACTTGGACAAACCGTAGTAACCGTCGGGGCGGCGGGCGGAGCTGGCGTCGAGCTGTTCGTCCTGTTTGTAGAAGCCGATGACATGGTTGGAACTGGCGAAGATCACCCGTTTCACACCATGGCGGCGTGCGGCTTCATAGATGTGGAAGACGCCGCAGATGTTGGCGCCGAGGATCTCTTCAAACGGCCGCTCCACGGATACGCCGCCGAAATGCAGGATCGCATCGACACCTTCGACCAGTTGATGCACGGCCTGTTTGTCGGCGAGGTCGCAGACGACGATTTCTTCGCGATCATCGATGGCCGGGGTGAGGGCGGCAATGTCTGAAAGTCGCAGCACGTTGGCGTAGGGGCGCAGGCGTTCGCGCAGAACTTTGCCCAAACCACCGGCGGCGCCGGTAAGCAGCAGCCGATTAAACGGGGCGCGGGGAGTAGAGGTAGACGTCATGGCAATCCCTTACACGTTTTGTTTTTAGGTTTGTTGTAGGTTGTCGTATGACTGCGCTGAAGTATCGGTAGGGTTTCTGGATCTTGTCAACGCGACTTTTGGTGTAAATGACGGAAGGGCTGATCCATTCTCCTGCTGCGCGCTTCTGTGGCGAGGGGATTCATCCCCGATCGGCTGCGCAGCAGTCGTCAGCGTTTTTTCTGAAAAACCAAGGGGGCTGCTGCGCAACCCGTCGGGGATAAATCCCCTCGCCACAGGTCATCGGTTTGCCAGAGGTTTGCGCTTGTACTAACTGTTACAACAACGAAATCGGATAGCTGATAAAGATCCGGTTCTCATCAAACTCGTTGGTGCTGAAGTCCCGGCGAATCGTCGCGTTACGCCATTTCACATTGAGGTTTTTCAACGCGCCGCTTTGCACGGTGTAGGCCAGTTCAGATTCGCGGCCCCATTCCTTGCCGTCTGTGATTGTTCCCGTGTGCACGTTATCGCCGCTGATGTAGCGGTTCATCAGGGTCAGCCCGGGAATGCCGAGCGCGACGAAGTTGTAATCGTGGCGAACCTGCCAGGAGCGCTCCTTGGCGTTGTCGTAACTGGCGTTGTAGCTGTCGTTGGCGAGGGTGCCACCGCTGGTGCCGTTGACCCGCATCCACGCGCTGTCGCCGGTGAGTTTTTGCAGGCCGACGTAGAAGGTGTTGCCGCCGTACTTGGCCGAGAGCATGGCAAACGCGGTCTTGTTGTCGAGGTCGCCGGCCTGGGCACTGCCGTCTTCCTTGCCGGTGAAGAAGCCGAGGTTGGCGCCCAGGGTCCAGTCGCCCAGCGGTTGGCTGTGGCTCAGATTGAAGTACTGCTGCTGGTAGATGTCGGTGAGTTCGGCGTACCACACGCCGACCATCGTGCGCTTGTCGTTGAAGGTGTATTCGCCGCCACCGAAATTAAAACGATCCGAGGTGAACGCACCGCGGCCGTTCATCGACATGTCCTCCATGCTCGCGTCGTTGCGCGGGCTGTTACCGCGGAACTGACCGCCGTAGAGACTCAGGCCGTTGATCTCGGTGGAGGTGATCTGCCCACCACGAAAGGTCTGGGGCAGGGAGCGGCCATCGTCCGAGCGCAAAATCGGCAGCACTGGCATCCATTCGCCGACCTTCAGTTCTGTCTTGGAAACCTTGGCCTTCAGCGCCACACCCATGCGTCCGAAATTGTCGGCCGGCCGCCCGTCATCGTGGATCGGCAGCAACTGGGTGCCACCGGTGCCTTTGCCGCCATCGAGCTTTTGCGAATACAGCCCGAGGATGTCCAGACCGAAACCGACGGTGCCTTGGGTGAAGCCGGATTTGGCATCGAGGATGAAGCTCTGCGTCCACTCTTCGGCTTTGCCCTGCGGGTAGGCTGGGTTGACGAAGTTGCGATTGAAGTAGGCGTTGCGCAGATTCAGCGTGGCTTTGCTGTCCTCGAGAAAGCCTTCGGCATCGGCGCTCATCGGCAAGGCGAGGGCAAGGCTGCTGCAACCGATCAGGCTTAGCGTGGAGCATGGGCGGGTGATTGAGAAGCGGGAATGGCGGACGGAATTGCAGACGAATGTGCTCACTGTAACGCTCCCTTATTGTTCTTGTTTTTATTAGTGTTGTGCGTTGTCGTACAACATCGGAGGCGATATTTACGGAGCTTTCGGGGAATGTCAACTGGAAGTTATACGATGACGTCGCGGGTCTTGGCAGCCCTCATCAAGACGTGAAGAGGGCTGTTTTCGGCGCAATCACTGGTTGTAGAGCGCTTCGCTGTTATCGATCAGAGGGTTTTTCTCGGTCAGTACGATCTGCGCAATTTTATCCTTGCGCATAAAGCTGACTTTCGGGTGCGACTGGGCATAACGGATAAACCGCTCCATCGCCTCGACCATCGCCGGCGTGCCGCCGATGCGATCGTGCAGACTCACCGACATCATCCGTCGCTTGTTTGCGCCTTCGGCATAGAGGCGATCGAATTCCAGCACCAGTTGCTGGTAGAACTGCTCGGCGGAAAAGTGCCGGCCCTCGACCAGCACGATGTCGTTGTTACGCAGGGTGTAGGGCACCACGGCGAATTTGCGCCCGCGCACCATGGTGACGAAGGGCTCGTCGCGGCTGACGTCATCGATGTGGTAAGTGAAATTCAGATCCTGCAGCACCTTTAGCGTATTCGGACTGCGCCGCAGCCAGTTGGCGTTGTAGCCGACCGAGCGCTGGCCTGTGAGTTTTTCCACCGCTGCGACGCCGTCGCCGATGAACTGTTTTTCCTGCTGGTAATTCATGTTGTAAGAGTCGGCCCAACGCATGCCGTGGGCGGCCAGTTCATGGCCGCGCTCGGCGATTGCCTTCGCCAGTTCGGGGTGTTTCAGCGCGGCTTCGCCGACCACGTGGGAAGTGACTTTGATGCCGGTGCGATCCCACAGATCGAGCATGCGCCACAAGCCTTCCTTGTAGCCGTAATCGAACCAGGTCTGCGCCGGCAGATCCGGGTAGCCTTTGGGCAGCGGCGTGCCAGAGAACGGACTTTCCGCGCCCTCGGGTTGGCCGCCGGTCTCAAATTGCATCGACACCGATATCACCAGTTGCGAGCCGTCCGGCCATGGGCGTTCCTGGGCGAAGGCGAGGGCGGGCAGTAACAGGGCAGGCAGCAAGAGGGATAAGCCCAGCAGGTTTTTCAGCAGGCCGGGGGAGCGTTGCCAGCGGGGAGTGGTCATAACGGGCACCTTGAGGTTTGAGAAGTCGCTCAAGGGTGGCATCCGCTACGCTTGGGAAAAATCCGCTGCGGGCGAGATGACTTTTAAAAAAATTTTACGAATCCGGGTTCATACCAACCCTCTGTAGGAGTGAGCCTGCTCGCGATAGCGGTTTAACCTTCAACAATTAGGTTGGCTG
>NZ_JACSZV010000059.1 GCF_014472415.1 Pseudomonas sp. N40(2020) | reverse complement strand
GGCTGCGATCTTTTGACTTTGGCTTTTTCAAGATCAAGATCAAGATCAAAAGATCGCAGCCTTCGGCAGCTCCTACAGGTCGGCTGTCACTGGCTTCAGCCCCTGCTTTGCTCTTCACCTTCACTTGTCCCCCGCTGCCCGTCCGTGTAGAAAGCCTTTCCACAAAATCTGCACAAGGACCCTCTATGAAGTCTCTGCCATGGCTTTATCTGGCACTTCTCGGTATCGGCTACGGATTGGCGCTGAGTTACGGCCAACTCGGCTGGCTCGCGCTGATTTCTGTCGGGCTTCTGCTCTTCGCCGGTTTTGCCGTACGTCAGCAACACGTGCCGGTCGCGCGCTATCTCGGTCACGGTCTGTTCGTCGTTCTGGCGTTGGCGCTGGCGTTGCATTGGTTGCCCGGTTTCTACAACGGTCGCGCCATCGACCCGCAACGCTTCACCGACAACGCCGTACCATTCTCGATGTACCTGAATCAGGACAAACCGCTGATCGGCCTCTGGCTGTTGCTGGTCTGCCCATGGATTGTCGCGCGGCGTTCGTTGCGGCTGACGGTGTACGCCACCGCCCTGGCCCTGACCTTGAGCGCAGTCCTCGCCCTCGGCGGTGCCGTGTTGCTGGGCGTGATCGCCTGGGCGCCGAAGTGGCCGGATCAGGCGTGGCTGTGGGTGCTGAATAATCTGCTGCTGGTGACGCTGGTCGAGGAAGCGCTGTTTCGCGGCTATATACAGGGCGGCCTGAGCCGACGCTTCAAGCACCTGCCATACGGCGAAAATCTCGCCCTGCTGCTGGCTTCATCATTGTTCGCACTGGCGCATATCGGCGCTGGCTGGACATGGGTGTTGCTGGCGGGTCTGGCAGGTGTCGGCTATGGTCTGGCCTACCGTTTTGGCGGACTCGGCGCGGCGATAGCCACGCATTTCGGGCTGAACCTGCTGCATTTCGGCTTGTTCACCTATCCGATGCTCGCGGGCTGAAGCAAGGCCGGTTTTGCGACGCCGTACATAAATCTGAAAAAAAATTTCAATAAAAAGCTGACACCGCCGACAACCTTTCAAAGCCTTGCGGATTGAAAAACCATGCGTAATAACCAGCCCATCACACAACGCGAACGGACTTTCCCGGCTCAGCAACGGTTGATTTCCACAACCGACGCCAAGGGCATGATCACCTACTGCAACGACGCTTTCGTCGAGATCAGCGGGTTTTCGCGTGAGGAACTGATCCGTGCGCCGCACAACCTGGTTCGTCACCCCGACGTCCCGGCGGCGGTGTTTTCGCACATGTGGGGCACACTGAAACAAGGCTTGCCATGGATGGGCATTGTCAAGAATCGCTGCAAGTCCGGGGACCACTACTGGGTTAACGCCTACGTGACACCGGTGTTTGAAGGCAATCAAGTGGTCGGTTACGAGTCGGTGCGGATCAAACCCACCGCCGAACAGATCCGCCGTGCCGAAGCGCTTTACCAACGCATCAACCAGGGCAAGTCGGCGATTCCTTCCAGCGATAAATGGCTGCCGGTGCTGCAAGACTGGCTGCCGTTCATTCTGGTCAGCCAGCTTAGCTTCGTCATCGGCGCAACCCTGAACTCGCAGTGGGGCTTTGCCCTCGCCGCTGGTCTGTCGGTGCCACTCGGCCTATTAGGTCTGCAATGGCAGCAGCGAGGCCTCAAGCGCTTGCTGCGTCTGGCCGAACAGACCACGTCCGACCCGCTGATCGCGCAGATGTACACCGACAGCCGTGGCTCTCAGGCGCGTCTGGAAATGGCGATCCTCAGTCAGGAAGCCCGTCTGAAAACCTGCCTGACCCGACTGCAGGACACTGCCGAGCACCTGACCGATCAGGCCAAGCAGTCCGACGCTCTGGCACACAGCAGCTCGACCGGCCTGGAACGCCAGCGCGTGGAAACCGAACAAGTCGCCACCGCCGTCAACCAGATGGCCGCAACCACTCAGGAAGTCGCCAGCCACGTGCAGCGCACGGCTGACGCCACTCAAGAGGCCAATCGCCTGACCGGTCGCGGCCGCGACATCGCCGGCGAAACTCGCGAAGCCATTCAGCGTCTGTCCGTCGTCGTGGGTGAAACCGGCCTGACCGTGACCCAACTGGCCAAGGACAGCGACGAAATCGGCGGCGTGGTCGACGTGATCAAAGGCATCGCCGACCAGACCAACCTGCTCGCCCTCAACGCCGCCATCGAAGCGGCCCGTGCCGGCGAGATGGGCCGTGGCTTTGCCGTGGTGGCTGACGAAGTGCGTCAATTGGCACAACGCACCAGCGAATCGACTGGGCAGATTCATGCGCTGATCGCCAAGTTGCAACAGACTGCTTCGAGTGCGGTACAAACCATGGAAGCCGGGCATCGCCAGGCTGAAGAAGGTGTAGCGCGGGTGCTGGAAGCGGATCAGGCGTTGGTGGGTATCAGTGAAGCGGTGGCCAACATCACCGACATGACCACGCAGATTGCTGCGGCGACCGAAGAGCAAAGTGCCGTGGCTGAAGAAATCAGCCGCAACATCAGCAATATTTCGGAACTGGCGGATCAGACCTCGGAACAGGCGCACAACTCGGCATTGCTGAGTGAAGAGCTGACGAAGACGGCCAATACGCAGTATTCGTTGGTGGAGCGGTTTAACCGCTGACAAGCAAAAGATCGCAGCAGCCTCTACGTCGATCTCTGTAGGAGCTGCCGAAGGCTGCGATCTTTTGATCTTGCTCTTCATTAAAAAAACCCGGACAGCGAAAGCTTCCGGGTTTTTTATTGCAGGTCGGAAATGGATGGCGCCAGAGCCGGAATTCGCTGACTACCTTGGTTTGCCTACGCATCCACACTTGCCCGACGCTGTCTAGCTGTCAGGTTTTACAGTAGACGCGCGCGTTCCTTAGAGCGCATTTATGCCGTTCAGGCTTTTGGCCCGTCTGTCATATATTTCTAAGGAGAGGGATTTCATCATGAGCGCGAAGAACCTGTTCATCCCATCGAAAAACAGAATTCTGTCCGCCGGCAACGAGTTCCATTGGAACTTGGGAGACAACGAAATTGCGGCCGAATCAACCATGTTTTATCACCACGTATTTCCACCTACCGGCGAAGAAAGCAGGGTATTTACCGGCTTGACCGGCTCTTCGGAAGCGGGAGACTTTTTCAGTTTTACTTTAAGCGTGCCATACCTCGATCAAGACGTTATGGAGTACACCTACACACTAAACGATGGCCAAGGACTCGCGCTTTCCCATGGCCACTCGATTCCCGCACCACCGGGTTTTGAAGGCGTCAGATTTGTCGACGCGGATGATGCGCAACTGACTATCAGGCTGGACCGCACCAAAGGCACCGTTCAGGGTGATTTCGTTGCCACTTTCAAATCCAACGGCTACCGTTTGGCGCCAAGTGGCACTTTCAAACTGACAAGATCCGATCAATAAATCGGTATCGGCACTACGGCCTCTGCGCAATGAGGGGGGCTCGCGCCCCGCTCATCGCTTCGAAATTATTGAGGCAAACGCAGGTTATCCAGCAATCGATTGACCAACAGCTCGTTCAGCATGATCACCTGTTGCAGCGCCAGCAGCGGTTTGCGCTCCGGGCCACCCACCGAGTTGGCGATATTACCGGCAATAGCATGGGCGTACGACAGCGATTCACAGGCTTCGACGAGCAGGGTTTCGTCATCCAGTGTGGGGTCAACGAGAAACACGGGGCGAAACTTGGGCGATTTTGGCGGAGCCGCCAGGTCTTCGGGTTTGAGGTAGTAGTCGAGGGCGCGATCGGTTGCCTCTTTTACCTTTTGCGGGTCAAGCGCAGGGTCATGGGGTATCGGATCGGTGTGCGGTGGGTTGGGTGTGATTTTGAACATTGGTGTAACTCCAGTTTCGAATATTAGGAGCCATCACCCTCGCTACCAAACGAGTGGGTGGTGGCCATACGTGGGTTGGTAGACCGGTCGAAACGGGAAACCCGGCGCTCACGAATGAGCCCCACGCATGTCCACCATAAAAATCTGAGCCCCAAAAAGGGACTGCTTACGGTGACGCCATACGACGGTTTCGAAGCGGGCTACCAAACCCGATCACTGTTTTTCAGTGACAGGGGAACGATATAGCCCACTGCATAGCCGTGTAAGCCGGCGGATTCTGGCGTACGCGTAGGTAACGGCGCAAGGTGTTGTAGGCCCGATGGCGTAACGGGTTGTGTAATTTAAACGTGCTCACAAAATCATGTTTACGCACAGGAAATGCTGGACAGTGAGCGCTTCAAGTTTTTTATCGTGTCAGCGAAATAGCCCCTCACCCTAACCCTCTCCCAGAGGGAGAGGGGACTGACCGCGTGGAATGGAAGAGATACGCCGACGTGCGATACCGAGTCGAACTCAGATTCTGAAAGGCCCACAAATCGGCTCCCTCTCCCTCCGGGAGAGGGCTGGGGTGAGGGAAAAATCCACCACAAATCCAAAGCCGACTACGCCCCGCCCTTCACCACTCAATAGGCCGAGTGTCAGCTCGCCTGCTCTTGATCTTGATCCGCGGGCGACGTCGGAAGGCTGAGTGGAGGGATCGATCTGGGCGTGGGAGCGCAGCGACCGTTTGGCGAAGCCAAACACAGCGAGAGGAGGTGCAGCGCAGCAAACCGGAGACGCTGCGCCCGGATCGATCCCGGAGCGAAGGAACCCCGAGCCCCAGCGAGCGGGCCGCACGTAGGAGCAAGCGTTTTTGGTTACTTTTTAGGCGTTTGTAAAAAGTGACCCGCCGTAAGGGCGGAACCGTAATAAGCCATCACCGCAGCAACGGATATGCACCCAAAAAATATGTCGTAGCTGAAATCGATCCCCCTCACCCCAGCCCTCTCCCCCCATGGGGGCGAGGGGAAAGGGAGCAGATCTTCATGCAGTTCAAAATCTCAGACCAGCTCGGTCAGCTGCTGAGAAACTCGGCTACTTTCTGCGCGGCACTGGCCAAATGCTGCTCATGCGTAAACCCGGAAACCTTGAGCGGCTTCAGGTCATGATCCCCCGCCACAAGCCAAAACACCTCAATACTCGGCGATAACAAATAAGCCTCAACCGCCTCCCGATTGCCCAGCGCATCCCGCTCCCCCTGCACAATCAACGTCCGAGTTTTCAAAGAAGCCAAATGCTCAACCCGAGGCTTCTCCGGCTTACCCACCGCATAAAACGGATAGCCCAAACACACCAGCGCATCGGCACCCAATTCGTCAGCCAAAAGACTCGCCATCCGCCCCCCCATCGACTTCCCACCAACGGCCAAAGTCCCAGCGACATGACGTCGCACTTCAGAGAAAACCTCGCGCCAGCACTCAAGCAGTTTCGGCGCAGGATTCGGCGGCCGCTTGCCCCCATCCACCCGCCGCTGCGCCATATACGGAAACTCAAACCGCAACACGTTCACCCCAAGCCCAGCAAGGCGCCCAGCCATATCCGTCATCCACTCGCTATCCATCGGCGCACCCGCCCCATGCGCCAGGATAAACGTCGCCGAAGCCTCACCCACAGCCGCATCCCATAACCACCCATGATCACGTACGCACTGCGCCCATTGATCCCCGTCAATACTGGCCTTGTGCTGTTTGTCCATGCTTGCCTCGCTTTTAGTCTGCCTATAACTCCAGACGAAGGATTCGCAGCGTTTTCTGCGTGCGCTCACTTCGGCTGAACCGTGGATGGGGAACCATGAACACTTCTATCAGTACCGCCTACAACTACAAGGTGGTCCGCCAATTCGCCATTATGACGGTGGTGTGGGGCATCGTCGGCATGGGGCTCGGGGTTTTTCTCGCCGCTCAATTGGTCTGGCCCGAACTCAACTTCAATTTGCCCTGGACCAGTTTTGGCCGCTTGCGCCCGCTGCACACCAACGCGGTGATCTTCGCCTTCGGTGGCTGCGCACTGTTCGCCAGTTCGTTCTACTCGGTGCAACGCACCTGCCAGACTCAGCTGTTTGCACCGAAAATCGCCGCGTTCTGCTTCTGGGGCTGGCAGCTTGTAATCCTGTTGGCGGCAATCAGCCTGCCGCTCGGTTACACCAGTTCCAAGGAATACGCCGAGCTGGAATGGCCGATCGACATCCTGATCACCATCGTCTGGGTCGCCTACGCGGTCGTGTTCTTCGGCACGATCATGCAGCGCAAGACCAAGCACATTTATGTCGGCAATTGGTTCTTCGGTGCGTTCATCATCACCGTGGCGATTCTGCACATCGTCAACAATCTTGAGTTGCCGGTGAGTTTCACCAAGTCCTACTCGGTGTATGCCGGTGCGACCGACGCGATGGTGCAATGGTGGTACGGCCACAACGCCGTAGGCTTTTTCCTCACCGCCGGTTTCCTCGGGATGATGTACTACTTCGTGCCGAAACAGGCCGAGCGTCCGGTGTATTCCTATCGTTTGTCGATCGTGCACTTCTGGGCGCTGATCACCCTGTACATCTGGGCCGGCCCGCACCACTTGCACTACACCGCACTGCCGGACTGGGCACAATCGCTGGGCATGGTGATGTCGCTGGTGCTACTGGCACCGAGTTGGGGCGGCATGATCAACGGCATGATGACCCTCTCGGGCGCGTGGCATAAGTTGCGCAGCGACCCGATCCTGCGCTTCCTCGTGGTGTCGCTGGCGTTCTACGGCATGTCGACCTTCGAAGGCCCGATGATGGCGATCAAGACCGTCAACGCCCTCTCCCACTACACCGACTGGACCATCGGCCACGTACACGCTGGCGCCCTCGGCTGGGTGGCAATGATCTCGATCGGCGCGCTGTACCACATGATCCCGAAAATCTTCGGCAAAGAGCAGATGCACAGCGTCGGCCTGATCAACGCGCACTTCTGGCTCGCGACCATCGGCACCGTGCTCTACATCGCTTCGATGTGGGTCAACGGCATCGCCCAGGGCCTGATGTGGCGCGCGGTGAACGAGGACGGCACGCTGACCTACTCCTTCGTCGAAACCCTGGTGGCCAGCCACCCAGGTTTTGTCGTGCGGCTGATTGGCGGGGCGATCTTCCTCAGCGGCATGTTCCTGATGGCTTACAACACCTGGCGCACCGTGCGGGCCTCGCAGCCTGCTGACGTCGTTGCCGCCGCGCAGATGGCCTGAGGAGTCCGCCATGAAACACGAAACGATTGAAAAGAACGTCGGCCTGCTGATGTTGCTGATGGTGTTCGCCGTAAGCATCGGCGGCCTGACCCAGATCGTCCCGCTGTTCTTCCAAGACGTCACCAACAAACCGGTGGAAGGCATGAAGCCCTACACCGCGCTGCAACTGGAAGGCCGCGACATCTACATCCGCGAAGGCTGCGTCGGTTGCCACTCGCAGATGATCCGGCCGTTCCGCGCCGAAACCGAACGCTACGGGCACTACTCGGTGGCCGGTGAAAGCGTGTGGGATCACCCGTTCCTGTGGGGTTCGAAACGTACCGGTCCGGACCTTGCCCGGGTTGGCGCGCGTTACTCGGATGACTGGCACCGTGCGCACTTGTACAACCCGCGCAACGTTGTGCCCGAATCGAAAATGCCGGCCTATCCATGGCTGGTCACGCAAGCGGTCGACAGCAGCCATACCGAAACCAAGCTCAAGACCATGCGCACCCTCGGCGTGCCGTACACCGACGACGACATCAGCGGTGCGGTGGCCAGCCTCAAGGGCAAGACCGAAATGGATGCCCTCGTCTCCTACCTGCAAGTGCTCGGCACTGCGATCAAGAGCAAGAGGTGAGCACGATGGTCATTGAAATGAGTGCAGGCCTGATTCGCGGCCTCGGCACGGTCGTGGTGTTTGTCGCCTTCGTCGGCCTGACGCTTTGGGTGTTCAACCGCAAGCGCAATCCGGAATTTGCCGAAGCCCGCCTGCTGCCGTTCGCCGACGAGCCGCAACCCGACACCCCCCCAGCATCTGAACCAAGGAGTACCCGGCCATGACCACCTTCTGGAGTACGTGGATCTGCGTACTGACCATCGGCAGCCTGATCGGCCTGACGTGGCTGCTGATCGGCACCCGCCGGGGCGAGACCAAGGGCAGCGTCGACCAGACCATGGGCCACAGCTTCGACGGCATCGAGGAGTACGACAACCCGCTGCCGCAGTGGTGGTTCATGCTGTTCGCCGGCACGCTGGTGTTTTCCGTGGGCTATCTGATTCTGTATCCGGGCCTGGGTAACTGGAAAGGCATCCTGCCCGGCTACGAGGATGGCTGGACCGGCGTGCATGAGTGGGAAAAGGAGATGAACAAGGCTGACGCCAAATTCGGCCCGATCTTCGCCAAATTTGCCGCCATGCCAGTGGAAGAAGTAGCGAAGGACCCACAGGCGCTGAAAATGGGTGGCCGCTTGTTCGCCTCAAACTGCTCGGTGTGCCACGGCTCGGACGCCAAGGGTGCATTCGGTTTCCCTAACCTGGCCGACAGCGACTGGCGCTGGGGCGGCGATGCCGACACCATCAAGACCACCATCATGGGTGGCCGGATGGCGGCCATGCCCGCCTGGGGCGAAGTGCTCGGCGAGGCTGGGGTGAAGAACGTCGCCGCTTACGTGCGTCACGAACTGGCCGGTTTGCCATTGCCAGCCGACAGCAAGGCAGATCTGCAAGCCGGGCAGCAGGCGTTCAGCACCACGTGCGTCGCCTGCCACGGGGCAACCGGCCACGGCACTGAAGCCATGGGGGCGCCGAACCTGACGCACCCGGCCGGGTTTATCTATGGCACCAGCCTGACCCAGCTTGAACAGACCATCCGCCATGGTCGCCAAGGCCACATGCCGGCGCAGAACGAACTGCTGGGCAACGATAAAGTGCAATTGCTGGCAGCTTATGTGTACAGTCTTAGCCATGGATTGAATACAGACAAACTGATTACTGAAGACAATAAAAAGTAATCATTGCACACACCTCTGCCGCACCATTCTCGGTGCGGCAGATCCCCACCCCTTTGCGACGCATTGTCGCACCCCTTTTCAACCTCTCCTTTCGGTTCCCCGGATTCGGGTCTACGCTTGGTCGATGCGGACTGGCTCGTGCCGGTTCCAGGTCAACGCTAACCGCTGTGTTCTTAGAACCGGCTGACTGACGTGGCCGCAAAGGCCGGCAGATACCGGCTGTCGTGCCATTTGCCGTCCGTCACCCGAACAGGCCGTTTGAACACACCCCGTTACGCGCGATCTGAACCCCTCGCTTTTTTCGTCCGCTGCGACATTTTGTCCGAGGCCAATTTTGACCTTACGCGGCGCATGGAAAGGCCGCAGAATCAGCGCTGGAAAGCATTGACCCAGGTCATGGCGCGTTGCAATGACCCCCTGCTCTCTGCATACTTGCGGCCGATTCTAATCCTAATAAAACACCCAAACCGTGGAACCTTAGAATGAGCACAGCAATCAGTCCGACTGCTTATAACTATAAGGTAGTCCGCCAGTTCGCCATCATGACGGTGGTCTGGGGGATCCTTGGCATGGGGCTCGGTGTCTTCATCGCCTCGCAACTGGTCTGGCCGGAATTGAACTTCGGTCTGCCGTGGACGAGCTTTGGACGCCTGCGCCCGTTGCACACAAACCTGGTGATTTTTGCCTTCGGTGGCTGTGCACTGTTTGCCACTTCCTACTATGTCGTGCAGCGAACCTGCCAGACGCGACTGATTTCCGACAGCCTCGCTGCCTTCACCTTCTGGGGCTGGCAAGCGGTGATCGTCGGCGCAATCATTACCTTGCCGCTGGGTTACACCACCACCAAGGAATACGCGGAACTGGAATGGCCGCTCGCCATTCTGCTGGCCATTGTCTGGGTCACTTACGGTCTGGTGTTTTTCGGCACCATCACCAAGCGCAACACAAAGCACATCTATGTCGGCAACTGGTTCTACGGCGCGTTCATTGTCGTGACCGCGATGCTGCACATCGTCAACCACATGTCGCTGCCGGTCAGCCTGTTCAAGTCCTACTCGGCTTACTCGGGTGCCACCGACGCGATGATTCAGTGGTGGTACGGCCACAACGCCGTGGGCTTTTTCCTGACCACCGGTTTCCTCGGGATGATGTACTACTTCGTGCCGAAACAGGCCGAACGTCCGATCTACTCCTATCGACTGTCGATCGTGCACTTCTGGGCACTGATCACCCTGTACATCTGGGCTGGCCCGCACCACCTGCACTACACCGCGCTGCCGGATTGGGCTCAATCGCTGGGCATGGCGATGTCGATCATTCTGCTGGCGCCAAGCTGGGGCGGCATGATCAACGGCATGATGACCCTGTCGGGCGCGTGGCATAAGTTGCGCACCGACCCGATCCTGCGTTTCCTCGTGGTTTCCCTGGCGTTCTACGGCATGTCGACCTTCGAAGGTCCGATGATGGCGATCAAGACCGTCAACTCGCTCTCGCACTACACCGACTGGACCATCGGCCACGTACACGCCGGCGCTCTGGGCTGGGTGGCGATGATCTCGATCGGCGCGATCTACCACATGATCCCGCGACTGTTCGGTCGCGCGCAGATGCACAGCACCGGCCTGATCAACGCGCACTTCTGGCTCGCGACCATCGGCACCGTGCTCTACATCGCTTCGATGTGGGTCAACGGCATCACACAAGGCCTGATGTGGCGTGCAATCAACGACGACGGCACCCTCACCTACTCGTTCGTTGAAGCGCTGCAAGCCAGCCACCCGGGCTACATCGTCCGTGCGCTGGGCGGTGCGTTCTTCGCCAGCGGCATGTTCCTGATGGCGTACAACGTCTGGCGCACCGTGCGCGCCTCGAACCCGGCTGAAGCCGAAGCCGCCGCCCAGATCGCTGTCGTTGGAGCTCACTGATGAAGCATGAAGCTGTCGAGAAGAATATTGGCCTGCTGGCCTTCTTCATGGTCATCGCTGTCAGCGTTGGCGGCCTGACCCAAATCGTTCCGCTGTTTTTCCAGGACGTCACCAACAAGCCGGTCGAAGGCATGAAGCCGCGTTCGGCGCTGGAACTGGAAGGCCGCGACGTTTACATCGCCAACGGTTGTGTCGGCTGCCACTCGCAGATGATCCGACCGTTCCGCGCTGAAACCGAACGCTATGGCCACTACTCCGTCGCCGGTGAAAGCGTCTGGGATCACCCATTCCTGTGGGGTTCCAAACGTACCGGTCCGGACCTGGCCCGTGTGGGCGGTCGTTACTCCGATGACTGGCAACGTGCGCACTTGTACAACCCGCGCAACGTCGTCCCAGAGTCGAAAATGCCGGCTTACCCGTTCCTCGTGGAAAACAAGCTCGACGGCAAAGACACGGCCAAGAAAATGGAAGTGTTGCGCACGCTCGGCGTCCCTTACACCGACGAAGACATCGCCGGTGCCAAAGATGCCGTGAAGGGCAAAACCGAAATGGACGCGCTGGTGGCCTATCTGCAAGGCCTGGGCACCATCATCAAAAGCAAACGGTGAATTAGATGGATATCGGGATGATTCGTGGCCTGGGCACCGTTGTTGTGATGGTGGCCTTCATCGGTCTGGCGCTGTGGGTGTTCAGCCCCAAGCGCAAGTCGGAGTTTGAAGACGCGACCTTGCTGCCTTTTGCGGATGATCCCGAAGCCATCAAGCACGTCGAGCAAGCTTCTAGGAGTAACAAAGAATGACTACATTCTGGAGTCTGTACGTCACAGTCCTCAGTCTCGGTACGATCTTCGCCCTGACCTGGCTGCTGCTGTCGACCCGCAAGGGCCAGCGCAGCGAACAGACGGACGAGACGGTCGGCCACTCCTTCGACGGGATCGAGGAGTACGACAACCCACTGCCGAAATGGTGGTTCATGCTGTTCGTGGGCACCATCGTGTTTGCACTGGGTTATCTGGTGCTGTACCCGGGCCTGGGTAACTGGAAAGGCCTGCTGCCGGGCTACAACTACCTTGATACCGACAAGCAGACCGCGTTCGCCAACGGCCAGACCGGCTGGACCGGCGTTCACGAGTGGGAAAAGGAAATGGCTCGCTCGGACGCCAAGTTCGGTCCGATCTTCGCCAAGTTCGCTGCCATGCCGATCGAGGAAGTCGCCAAGGACCCGCAAGCGCTGAAGATGGGCGGCCGTCTGTTCGCCTCCAACTGCTCGGTCTGCCATGGCTCCGACGCCAAGGGTGCCTATGGTTTCCCTAACCTGACCGACGCCGACTGGCGCTGGGGCGGCGAGCCGGAAACCATCAAGACCACCATCATGGGCGGTCGTCACGCCGTGATGCCGGCCTGGGCCGAAGTGATTGGTGAACAAGGCGTTGCCGACGTCGCCGCTTACGTGATCACTAACCTTGATGGCCGCAAACTGCCGGAAGGCACCAAGGCTGATCCGGCCAACGGCGGCAAACTGTTCGCCGCCAACTGCGTGGCTTGCCACGGCCCGGCGGGTAAAGGCACCCCAGCCATGGGCGCGCCTGACCTGACTCACCCGGGCGCGTTCATCTACGGTTCGAGCTTCGCGCAACTGCAGCAGACCATCCGTTACGGCCGTCAGGGCCAGATGCCTGCGCAGGAACAGCTGCAAGGCAACGACAAGGTGCACCTGCTGGCGGCGTATGTTTACAGCCTGTCCCATGGTGAGAAACCAGCGGAAGCCGAGGCGCAGTAAGGCCCGCGCTTCACGCAATAAAAAAGGCCCCGCCAATGAGAATTGGCGGGGCCTTTTTTATTGCGTAGTCATCACTTGAGACATTTACCCAATAGACCCGGATACCGAGGCCCTGTAGCGTTTTGCCGATCCCGATGATCGACATCGGGTTAACTTCAAGGATGAAGTCGCATGTTAAAGAATGACAAATTCACACTGCCAGCCAAGCCATTACCGCACCATCTCGACGACTTTCTCCGTCCTGCACCAGAACCCGCCAAATCCGCAGATTCAGCTCTCCGAGCCATGGCCAGTCCAGGCAACGGCGGTGGCCTGGACGGACTAGGAGGCGGCCGATTGCTCTGATCAGTGCAGTACATCAAACGCCAACCAAAACACCCAGCACGCCCGCCAGCTTGCGGGCGTGCTTTCGCTCAGTCGAAGTGACGGTGACAAGCCGATCGTCCCCCACCCAGTTTTCCGATTGCAGGGACACCCTCATGGTAGTAACGTTTCTACATCAGAATTTCTGGAGGCCGAACATGATGGCCATCACGACCATTTCCAGCCGCGAATTCAATCAAGACACAAGTGGTGCCAAAAAAGCCGCGCACCAAGGCCCGGTCATCATTACTGATCGCGGCAAGCCTGCACATGTGCTGCTAAGCATTGAGGAGTACCAGAAACTGACGGGCAATCAGACCAGCATCGTTGATCTGCTGGTCATGCCTGGCGCTTCGGAAATCGAATTCGAACCAGAGCGCGCCATCATTATTCCTCGTAGTGTGGATCTGTCCTGATGTTTCTACTCGATACCAATGTGATTTCCGAATTGCGAAAACCCCAAGCCGATAAACAAGTGGTGGCCTGGGCTAACAGCATCCCTGCGGCAAACCTGTATTTGTCGGCAATGACTGTGCTCGAACTGGAAACCGGCATTCTGCGCATCGAGCGCCGAGACCCTCCCCAAGGTGGCCTGCTGCGTAACTGGCTGGAGCGTCACGTCAAACCTGCGTTCTCGGGAAGAATCCTGTCGGTTGATAGCGCAGTTGCCACACGATGCGCACAACTGCATGCCCCTGATCGCTCCAATGAATGCGACGCGCTGATCGCCGCCACCGCGCTTGTACACGGATTGACGGTCGTCACCCGTAATGTCGCAGACTTTGAACTCAGCGGTGTTCATTTGATAAACCCCTGGCTCGCCGCCAACGCATGAAACAATTGAAAAGGCCCCGCCAACGAGAATTGGCGGGGCCTTTTTCATGGACGCCTGGCAAAGATTGATTTCACCGGGATCGTATCGATCAACTTCCGGTTCTGCCATTTATTGTTCTCCACCAGATAGATCTGCAGTTGCTTGCGATCCTCGGTGAAACTGGTGATCAGGTAGGTTTGTTGCGAGGTGGCCCCGCTCAGGTACATCGGCACATTGCCCAGCCAATAAGAACTACCGCCATCCTGATGCAAATGACCGGCAAATACAGCAGTGACCTGATATTTATCGAGCATTTCACGGAAGCGTCTCAGTTGCGCCTCGTTACCCTGCATATCGAACGGCTTATGCATGTTGATGATGATGGCGTAACCTTGAGTCTTTGCGGTACTGAGATCTTTTTCCAGCCAATCCAAGGCGCTGTTGATATTGAAAGTAGTGGGATTTAGTGCATGCGCAATTCGGGCCGTATACGTCGGCTCATTATTGAGTTGAACCAGATGGACTTCACCGATATTCGTTGAGTAAGCGAGACTGCCCGAATAAGTATTACTCAAGAAACCACTGGTAATCTTCAAGTCAAAGTTATTCACCTTGTTTTCATGATGTTCTTTAAACTCAACGATACTGCCCGCCGCGCAGCTATTGCTAAAACAATCGTCAACATTGTTTTCATAATCGTGATTACCCAGACCGTACAGATACTCGCCCTTGAAGTGCTGATCCAATGCAGCCTTCATGTAAGAACGCTGCCAACCATGACCAAACGCAGTGATATCACCATTGATCATGAGTGGCACCTGTGCCTGCCCACCCTGGCTATTGCGAAAAGCAGCAATACTGGCAAGTTGCGTTTCAACCAGCCATTTCGAGCGGACTTTGAAGTCCGCATCGGACTCCGGTTGCTGGCTATCCGTTTTGTCTGTCCAGGGATACTGGGTATCAGAGGCAAACACCATATGTCGAGGAGTTCCCTCTAACGCCTGAATCCAAGTAGCCGAAGATAACAAAAAAATGCCGAGCAAAAATCGTAGAACTCCATGAGAAGCCATCGTATTCATTTCCATATAAAGTTAGAAAGTTAAAAGCAAATCAATATTGCTGAAAACAACATATTGGAAAAAACAGAAAACATCAAAGGCCAAACCCGAGGTAATTAAATTAATATATTTCAGCAGTACAAACAAACAGCCAACCAACTTCCATTTAACTGACCTGAAACTTTTTCAAGCATCCATTACAGCGAATGCTGAACTCGACGCGCCAGCAAGAAGGTCATGAATCACCTAGACTCTCCCATCTGCATGCGCAAAACCGTTGAGGCGCAGAAGTCAATTGACCCAGATCACTACACCATCAATTGATTTTCCCCAACGCGACCAAAGGTCGCACCCGTTCGTCGGGGTGACAGGCGTATCATTGGGCCACTGCAACGCCCTTTCTGACCGCGGTCGGCACGTATCGACCGAGGCATTTTTCCACTGCCGTGGGATGCAATGATGAGTAACCAGATTCCGGTACACGACGTCACGCCACCGAGCAAAAACGCGAACAACAGCGTCGATCTTTACGCCTCTCGAGAAAAAATCTACACCCGGGCTTTCACCGGACTGTTCCGCAATCTGCGGATGATGGGCGGCGCCGCGCTGTTTCTGCTGTATTTCGGTACGGTCTGGCTGAACTGGGGCGGCCATCAAGCCGTGTGGTGGAACTTGCCGGAACGCAAGTTCTTCATCTTTGGCGCCACCTTCTGGCCACAAGATTTCATTCTGCTCTCGGGCCTGCTGATCATTGCGGCATTCGGCCTGTTCTTCATCACCGTTTATGCCGGCCGCGTCTGGTGCGGCTACACCTGCCCGCAAAGTGTGTGGACGTGGATTTTCATGTGGTGCGAGAAGGTCACCGAGGGCGACCGCAACCAGCGGATCAAGCTCGACAAGGCGCCGATGAGCGGCAACAAGTTACTGCGCAAACTCGCCAAGCACTCGCTGTGGCTGTTGATCGGTTTCGTCACCGGCATGACCTTCGTCGGCTATTTCTCGCCGATCCGCGAACTGGTCTTCGAATTCTTCACCGGGCAAGCCGATGGCTGGTCGTATTTCTGGGTCGGTTTCTTCACCCTCGCCACGTACGGCAACGCCGGCTGGTTGCGTGAGCAAGTGTGCATTTACATGTGCCCGTACGCGCGCTTCCAGAGCGTGATGTTCGACAAGGACACACTGATCGTTTCCTACGACCCGCGTCGTGGCGAAAGCCGTGGCCCGCGCAAGAAAGGCATCGACTACAAGGCTCAGGGCCTGGGCGATTGCATTGACTGCACCATGTGCGTCCAGGTCTGCCCGACCGGCATCGACATCCGCGACGGCTTGCAGATCGAGTGCATCGGCTGCGCTGCATGCATCGACGCCTGCGACAGCATCATGGACAAAATGGACTATCCTCGCGGCCTGATCAGCTACACCACCGAGCACAACCTGTCAGGCCAGAAAACCCATAAACTGCGGCCACGCCTGATCGGCTATGCGGTGGTGTTGCTGGCGATGATCAGCCTGTTGGTGACGGCGTTCGTCATGCGTTCGCTGGTCGGTTTCGACGTCAGCAAGGATCGCGTGCTGTACCGCGAAAACGCCGAAGGCCGGATCGAAAACGTCTACAGCCTGAAAATCATGAACAAGGATCAGCGCGACCACACCTACGTGCTGGAAGCCGCCGGCCTGCCGGATCTGCGTCTGCAAGGCAAACGCGAGATCAAGGTTCAGGCGGGGGAGATTTTCAGTATGCCGGTCGAGTTGTCGAGCGCACCGGAACAATTGCCATCGAGCACCAACGAGGTGAAATTCATCCTCAAGGATGCCGATGACGACAGCGTCCACGTTGAAGCCAAGAGCCGATTCATCGGCCCACAAATCCGTTGAGAGAACTGAACATGCCCGCAGCAAACGCCGCAAGCCCTTGGTACAAGCACCTTTGGCCCTGGATCATCATCGCGATTCTGGCCTGTTCGGTGACGCTGACCCTGTCCATGGTGACCATTGCGGTGAATAACCCGGACAACCTGGTCAACGACAACTACTACGAGGCCGGCAAAGGCATCAATCGCTCGCTGGATCGCGAACTGCTGGCGCAGACACTGAAGATGCGCGCTGCCGTACATCTGGATGACGTGACCGGCGAAGTCGACCTGCGTTTGAGCGGCGACAGTCAGCCAAAAACGCTGGAGCTGAACCTGATCTCACCGACCCAGCCGGAGAAGGATCGCAAGATCGTCCTGACCCGCAGCGAAACAGAACAGGGCCGTTACATTGGCCAGTTGAGCGACAAGATCGACGGCCGCCGGTTTGTCGAGTTGCTGGGGTCGCAGGATGATCACGTGTGGCGGATGTTCGAAGAAGAACTGGTCAATCATGACAAGGAGCTCCTGCTCGGTGATGAACCGCTGCAAGGCGCCGAAGACCTGAAGAAGTAAGTCACCTTCAGAATCCCCCTCACCCTAACCCTCTCCCCCAGGAGAGGGGACTGATCTCGAGCGTTTGCATGTTGTGTGTACGACAGTGACGATGTCAGCGAATGAAGCTGCTTCTGCGGCCAACATCAATCGGCTCCCTCTCCCTCCGGGAGAGGGCTGGGGTGAGGGCAAGCGGACAACTCAAATACAAGGGCTTGCCCCCTCAAAGATGCCATGACCACCCCACTCCCCTGCTACCACTGCGCCCTGCCCGTCCCGTCCGGCAGCCGCTTCAACGCCGTCGTGCTCGGGGAGTCCCGCGAGTTCTGCTGCCCCGGCTGCCAGGCTGTGGCCGAAGCCATCGTGGCCGGAGGCCTGGAAAGCTATTACCGGCACCGCAGCGAAGCCTCGGCCAATCCCGACGCGCTGCCGGTGCAACTGGTCGACGAACTGGCGCTGTACGACCGCGCCGATGTGCAGAAACCCTTCGTGCGCCATGAAGGCGATCTCGCCGAAACCACCCTGTTGATGGAAGGCATCAGTTGCGCTGCCTGCGGCTGGCTGATCGAGAAACACCTGCGCACGCTGCCGGCAGTCGCCGAAGCCCGTTTGAACCTTTCCAACCATCGCTTGCATGTGCGTTGGGCCGACGGGCAATTGCCGCTGAGCCAGATCCTCGCCGAACTGCGGCACATCGGTTACGCCGCCCACCCGTATCAGGCCGACCGCGCCAGCGAACAACTGGCCAGTGAAAACCGCCTCGCCCTGCGTCAGCTTGGCGTCGCGGGCCTGCTGTGGTTCCAGGCGATGATGGCGACCATGGCGACCTGGCCGGAATTCAACATCGATCTCAGCCCCGAACTGCACACGATTCTGCGCTGGGTTGCGCTGTTTCTGACCACGCCAATCGTGTTCTACAGCTGCGCACCGTTTTTCAAAGGCGCCATGCGTGACCTGCGCACCCGCCACCTGACCATGGACGTCTCGGTGTCGCTGGCGATTGGCAGCGCCTACATCGCCGGGATCTGGACGTCGATCACTGGTGTCGGAGAACTGTATTTCGATGCAGTCGGCATGTTCGCCCTGTTCCTGCTCGCCGGGCGCTATCTGGAGCGCCGTGCCCGGGAACGCACCGCCGCTGCTACCGCACAGCTTGTCAATCTGTTGCCCGCCTCGTGCCTGCGTCTTGATGATGCCGGCCAGAGCGAGCGCATCCTGCTCAGCGAATTGCGCCTTGGCGATCAGATTCTGGTGCAACCGGGTTCGATTCTGCCGGCGGACGGCAAGATTCTCGACGGCCAATCGAGCATCGATGAGTCGCTGCTCACTGGCGAATACCTGCCCCAACCGCGTATGCCGGGCGATGCCGTGACAGCCGGCACGCTCAACGTCGAAGGTGCGCTGACCGTGCAAGTGCAGGCCTTGGGTCACGACACGCGCCTGTCGGCCATCGTCCGTTTGCTCGATCGCGCCCAGGCCGAGAAACCGCGACTGGCAGAAATCGCCGACCGCGCCGCGCAATGGTTCTTGCTGTTGTCACTGATCGCCGCCGCCGCCATCGGCCTGTTGTGGTGGCAGCTGGATTCATCGCGCGCCTTCTGGATCGTCCTCGCCATGCTGGTTGCGACTTGCCCTTGCGCACTTTCGCTGGCGACGCCGACTGCGCTTACCGCTGCTACTGGCACCCTGCACAAACTCGGTCTGCTGCTGACCCGCGGTCATGTGCTGGAAGGTTTAAATCAGATCGACACGGTGATTTTCGACAAGACCGGCACGCTGACCGAAGGCCGACTGGTGCTGCGTTCGATTCGTCCACTGGGTTCTTTGAACAGCGATCAATGCCTGAGCCTTGCCGCCGCACTGGAGAACCGTTCGGAACATCCGATTGCCCGCGCCTTCGGCCGTGCACCTTTGGCGGCTGAAGAAGTCCAGAGCACGCCTGGGCTTGGTCTCGAAGGATTGGTCGGCGAACAGCGTTTGCGCATCGGCCAGGCGGAATTTGTCTGCGCCCTCAGCGGCGCCTTGATGCCAACGATGCCGGATGAGCCGGGTCAGTGGCTGCTGCTCGGTGACAGCTCGGAACCACTGGCCTGGTTCGTCCTCGACGACCGTCTACGCGACGATGCTCCCGCTCTGCTCGCCGCTTGCAAGGCGCGCGGCTGGCGTACCTTGCTGTTGTCCGGCGACAGTTCGCCGATGGTCGCCAGCGTCGCTGCCGAGCTGGGTATCGACGAGGCCCATGGCGGCCTGCGCCCGGACGACAAGCTGCAAGTGCTGCAACAGTTGCACAAGGAAGGTCGCAAGGTGCTGATGCTCGGCGACGGGGTCAACGATGTGCCGGTTTTGGCCGCCGCCGACATCAGCGTAGCCATGGGCTCGGCCACAGACCTGGCGAAAACCAGCGCCGATGCCGTGCTGCTGTCCAACCGTCTAGACGCCTTGGTGCAAGCGTTCACACTGGCGCGACGCACCCGTCGGGTAATAATCGAGAACCTGCTGTGGGCCGCGCTGTACAATGGCCTCATGTTGCCGTTCGCCGCCCTCGGCTGGATCACTCCGGTGTGGGCGGCGGTCGGCATGTCGATCAGTTCGTTGACCGTGGTGCTCAACGCCCTGCGCCTGACTCGCCTGCCGAGCGCGCCGGTTTTAAACACCCGATCAGAAACTCGCCCGTTGCCGACCTGAGCCGCGCGGGCCTGGAGTACAGATGCCAGCTCTCTACGTGATGATTCCGGCCGCGCTGCTGATCGTGGCCATCGCCGTGTACATCTTCTTCTGGGCGGTGGACAGCGGTCAGTACGACGACCTCGACAGCCCGGCCCACAGCATCCTGTTCGACGATCAGGACCCGAACCACACCGCCGCCGTGGACGAAGCCAACGCCAGCAAACCGGACGACAAGGCACCACCCCATGCTTGAACTGGCACCACTGCTGGTTTCGGCACTGATCCTCGGCCTGCTGGGTGGCGGCCATTGCTTGGGGATGTGCGGCGGTTTGATGGGCGCGCTGACGCTGGCGATTCCCAAGGAGCAGCGCAGTCGGCGCTTTCGCTTGCTGCTGGCTTATAACCTTGGGCGAATCCTCAGTTATGCGACAGCCGGATTGCTGATCGGCCTCGCCGGTTGGGCGGTGGCCAACAGCCCCGCTGCGCTGTTCATGCGTGTGCTGGCCGGATTGTTGCTGATTGCCATGGGCTTGTATCTGGCCGGTTGGTGGAGCGGACTGACCCGCATCGAAAGCCTTGGGCGCGGTTTGTGGCGTTACATCCAACCGGTAGCCAACCGCCTGCTGCCAGTGTCGAGCCTGCCCCGCGCCTTGCTGCTCGGTGCGCTATGGGGCTGGCTGCCATGCGGACTGGTTTACAGCACACTGCTGTGGTCGGCGAGCCAGGGCAATGCGCTGGACAGTGCGTTGTTGATGCTCGCCTTCGGGCTGGGGACTTGGCCGGTTTTGCTCGCCACCGGGCTGGCGGCGGAACGGGTGACTGCGCTGCTGCGCAAACGCAGCGTGCGCATGGCCGGCGGGGTTTTAGTGATTCTGTTCGGTATCTGGACCTTACCCGGCCCCCATCAGCATTGGTTGATGGGCCACTGACCTTAAGCAAGGCTTTGATCCAGTGATATCTACTGTGGTGAGGGGATTTATCCCCGACCGGCTGCGAAGCAGTCGTAAACCTGTCGGCACGTTATGACTGTTGGAATATGGCGCCCGCTTCGCGGGCCATCGGGGATAAATCCCCTCACCACAAAAACCGGGCCAAGCCTTCAACCACCGTTGATGCAAATCAAGATGCCCCCGCACGCCCTCCCCTAGACTCGCCACACTGCCAGCCTATCCGGGGAATGCCCGCATGCTCGACGCCATTCGTTGGGACACTGATCTGATCCGCCGCTACGACCTGGCGGGGCCGCGTTACACCTCGTATCCGACGGCCGTGCAATTCAACAGTCAGGTCGGCACGTTCGACCTGTTCCATGCCCTGCGCGACAGCCGCAAGGCCCTGCGCCCGTTGTCGCTTTATGTGCATGTGCCGTTCTGCGCGAACATTTGTTACTACTGCGCCTGCAACAAGGTCATCACCAAGGATCGCGGTCGCGCCCTGCCCTACCTGCAACGGCTCGAACAGGAAATCCAGCTGATCGCCTGCCACCTCGACCCGGCGCAGAAAGTCGAACAACTGCACTTCGGCGGCGGCACTCCGACCTTTCTCAGCCACGATGAGCTGCGGCAATTGATGGCGCACCTGCGCAAGCACTTCAATCTGCTCGATGACGACTCCGGCGATTACGGCATCGAAATCGATCCGCGTGAAGCCGACTGGTCGACCATGGGCCTGCTACGCGAACTGGGTTTCAACCGGGTCAGCATCGGCCTGCAAGATCTTGATCCGGCGGTGCAACGGGCGGTCAATCGCCTGCAAAGCCTGGAAGAAACCCGCGCCGTGATTGACGCCGCGCGCACCCTGCAATTTCGCTCGATCAACATCGATCTGATCTACGGCCTGCCCAAGCAGACCCCGGACAACTTCGCGCGCACCGTCGAGGAAGTCATCAGCCTGCAACCGGACCGGCTCTCGGTGTTCAACTACGCGCACCTGCCGGAACGCTTCATGCCGCAGCGGCGGATCAACGCCAACGAACTGCCGAGTCCGGCGCAGAAACTGGAAATGCTCCAGCGCACCATCGAGCAACTGACCGCCGCCGGTTACCGCTACATCGGCATGGACCACTTCGCGCTGCCCGACGATGAACTGGCGATAGCTCAGGAAGAAGAAACCCTGCAGCGCAACTTTCAGGGTTACACCACTCACGGTCATTGCGATCTGATTGGTCTGGGCGTGTCGGCGATCAGCCAGATAGGCGACCTTTACTGCCAGAACAGCAGCGATCTCAACGAATACCAGAACACCCTCGCCTCCGCGCAACTGGCGACCAGCCGTGGCCTTGTGTGCAATGCCGATGACCGCTTGCGTCGGGCGGTGATTCAGCAGTTGATCTGCAACTTCAGCCTGGAATTCATCAAGATCGAGCAGCAATTCAACATCGACTTCCAGGGCTATTTCGGTGCTCTGTGGCCACAACTGCAAGGCATGGCAGAGGATGGCCTGATTACGCTGGACAGTCAGCGGATCGAAGTACTGCCGGCAGGACGACTGTTGGTGCGTTCGGTGTGCATGGTGTTCGACGCGTACCTCGAACAGCAGAACCGCCAGCGCTTCTCGCGGGTGATTTAGTTTTTCATCAGCAACGAGGCGGTTTTCATGGTTTGTTCCGGCGTCAGGTCGGACTGGTTCATGACTTTGGACAGGGACAGATTGGCGGTAATCAGACCGTTGTTCAGCGCGGCAATGGCACCTTTGAGGGCGGCGAGTTTGGCGATCTTCACTTCCGTGGAGAGCGTCTTGTCGGCCATGACGGCTTTGATGCGCGCGTTCTTTTCGGCGATCTGCTGCTGCAAATTGCGGATCATCTTCAGCAATTGCTGGATATTCTCGGGCAAGCCGCTTTCTTCGATGTCGCGATTGTCACCGCCGGCACTGGCCGACTTCTCGATCGAGGCACCGGACAGCGACACTTTGACGCCCTCGACCAAGGTCGGGGTTGTCCCTGTTGTCGATTCAGCGTCGTGGTGCTTGTCGGCCGTGTTTTTAAACGCTTCCGACAGCGCTTCAACACCGCTGTTACCAAGGCCCAGCGTACCAATGGCCGTCATCGATTCGATTCCTTGCATGCGTTCTGATACCACCTTATCGGCCACTTGCCCTGCGGCTTTACGCCGTTATGGCAATCTCGCCACAGACTGGCCTGAATGTCCTCCCGTGGGTTACCCTTACGTCTTATGTGTGTTTTCCCACAAGGATTAAAGAAATGTCCGAGCCAGTTAAACTGCGCGCTCACAGCCAGGCCCATTGCAAGGATTGCAGCCTGGCCCCTCTCTGCCTGCCACTTTCTCTGAATCTGGAAGACATGGATGCGCTGGACGAAATCGTTAAACGGGGCCGCCCGTTGAAAAAGGGTGAGTTCCTGTTCCGCCAGGGCGACACGTTCGATTCCGTTTATGCAGTACGCTCCGGCGCCCTGAAGACGTTCAGCCTGAGTGATGCTGGCGAAGAGCAGCTCACTGGTTTCCACCTGCCGAGTGAACTGGTCGGCCTGTCCGGCATGGACACCGAGAAACACCCGGTTTCCGCCCAGGCACTGGAAACCACTTCGGTCTGCGAAATTCCTTTCGAACGCCTCGATGAACTGGCCCTGCAACTGCCGCAACTGCGCCGCCAGTTGATGCGCGTGATGAGCCGGGAAATTCGCGACGATCAGCAAATGATGTTGCTGCTGTCGAAAAAAACTGCCGACGAGCGTATCGCCACCTTCCTGGTCAACCTGTCGGCGCGCTTCCGTGCTCGCGGATTTTCGGCCAACCAGTTCCGCCTGAGCATGTCGCGCAATGAAATCGGCAACTACCTGGGTCTGGCGGTGGAAACCGTGTCGCGCGTGTTCACCCGTTTCCAGCAAAACGAACTGATCGCCGCCGAGGGCAAAGAGATCCACATCCTCGACCCGATCCAGCTCTGCGCCCTGGCCGGCGGCTCGCTCGACGGTTGATCTCGACCCGCGGCCGAGCGAATCGATTCAGCCGCGGGTATACTGCGCCGTTTGCAGCCCTGCCAGGACACCTCGACGATGGTCTTCGACTCCTTCGACATCAAATCCCTGATCCGCCCTGTGATCGACTTCCCGAAACCGGGCGTGATCTTTCGCGACATCACCCCGCTGTTCCAGTCGCCAACGGCCCTGCGCCTTGTGATGGACAGCTTCGCCCACCGCTATGTGGAAGCCGACTTCACCCACATCGGCGCGATGGACGCCCGCGGTTTCCTGATCGGTTCGGTGCTGGCTTATCAACTGAACAAGCCGCTGGTGCTGTTTCGCAAACAAGGCAAATTGCCGGCGGACGTGTTGGCCGAGGGTTACGCCACCGAGTACGGCGAAGCGTTTCTGGAAGTCCACGCCGACAGCTTGTGTGAAGGTGATTCGGTGGTGATGTTTGACGATTTGATCGCCACCGGCGGGACGCTGATTGCCGCGGCCAACCTGATCCGCCGCATGGGTGCGCGGGTGCACGAGGCGGCGGCGATCATTGATCTGCCGGAGTTGGGTGGTTCACAGCGTCTGGGGGATATGGGGATTCCTACGTTCTGCCTGACGCAGTTTGCGTTGACTGATAAATAAGCAGCGCTTGAACTGACGCCATCGCGAGCAGGCTCACTCCTACAATTTGGAATGCGTTCTCCTGTAGGAGTGAGCCTGCTCGCGATGAGGCCGGCAGCCTCACCAACGATTCAAAGCCCCATCTGCTTGCTGATGATCTCGTTCATCACTTCCCGCGTCCCGCCGCCAATCGAAAGAATGCGGTTATCCCGATACAGCCGCTCGACCAGACTCTCGCGCATATATCCCATCCCGCCCAGAATCTGCACCGCCTCGGTGGTGATCCGGTCCGACGTGTCCGTGGCAAAGTTCTTCGCCATGGAAATTTCCTTGATCACACTTTTGCCCGCGGCCATTTTGGCTGCCTGCCGATACGTGAACTCGCGCGACACTTCCAGCGCCGTGGCCATTTCGGCGAGACGATGCTTGATTACCTGAAACTTGCCGATCGGCTTGCCGAACGCTTCACGCTCGCGTGCCCACCTCAGGCTCTCCTCAAGCGCAAGCTGCGAGGTCATGTTGGCCATCAGCGCCAACGCCAGCCGCTCGCTCTGAAAGTTGCCCATGATGCAGGCGAAGCCCATGTTCTCGGCACCGATCAGATTTCCCACAGGCACCCGGCAATCGTCGAAGAACAATTCAGCCGTGTCCGACGCCCACCAGCCCATTTTCTTCAGCTGGCGGCCAACGGTGAAACCCGGCGTACCCTTTTCGATCAGCAGCAGACTGATGCCGCCGAAACCGGGCGCCCCCGTGCGTACCGCGACGGTATAAAAGTCGGCGCGCACGCCACTGGTGATAAAGGTTTTGCTGCCGCTGACCCGGTAGAACTCGCCGTCAAGCACGGCGCGGGTTTGCAGGTTGGCGACGTCGGAACCGCCGCCAGGCTCGGTGATGGCCAGTGCACTGATCTTCTCGCCACTGAGCACTTGTGGGACCACGCGGTCGCGCACCTCGGACCGCGCCCATTTGACGATCGGTGGCAGGCCGATATCCAGCGACCCCAGCCCCGCCACCAGGCCGCCCGAGCCGCAGCGCATCAACTCTTCACTGGCGGCCACCTTGGCGAACACATCGCCTTCATGGCTGCCACCCAGCGCTTCGGGGTAGCCGATACCGAGGATCCCTGCGGCACCCGCCTTCAGGTACAGCTCACGGGGGAAGCTTTCTGATTCTTCCCACAGATCAATGTCCGGCAGGATCTCACGCTCGACGAAACGTCTGACGCTGTCGCGGACCAATTGGTGGCTGGGGTCGAAGTATTCCTGAAAGGCAGGCATGGGCGAGCTCCACGGAAGGGTTCGCCGACGTTAACCGAGCGCTTGCTTGGTTTTCAACAATATTGTGTGAACCAGAGTGACCGAGTTGCCTTCATCGCTGGCAAGCCAGCTCCCACAGGGTTCTGAGTTGTTCACAAATTTTGCGACTAACACCATTCACTGTGGGAGCTGGCTCGCCAGCGATGAGGCCAGAACAGGCGATACAAATATCAGAGGGCGATCGGTTTACGCCCGGCAAACGAATGCGCCAAGGTGCCGCCATCCACCAGCTCCAGCTCACCACCCAACGGCACACCGTGAGCAATTCGCGAAGCGATCAAACCTTTATTGTTGAGGAGCTGAGCGATGTAATGCGCCGTCGCCTCACCTTCCACGGTCGGGTTGGTGGCGAGGATCACTTCGGTAAACGTACCGGCTTCTTCAATCCGCGCAATCAACTGCGGAATGCCGATGGCCTCAGGCCCGAGCCCGTCGAGCGGCGACAAATGCCCCTTGAGCACAAAGTATCGCCCACGGAATCCGGTCTGCTCGACCGCATAAACATCCATCGGCCCTTCCACCACGCACAGCAACGTATCGTCGCGACGGGTATCGGCGCATTGCGGGCACAGATCGTCTTCGGTCAGCGTACGGCACTGGCGGCAGTGACCGACGCCTTCCATGGCCTGGCTCAAGGACTGGGCCAGACGCAGACCGCCACTGCGATCACGTTCGAGCAACTGCAACGCCATGCGCTGGGCAGTTTTCTGACCCACACCCGGCAGAATTCGCAGGGAGTCGATCAGTTGGCGAATCAAAGGGCTGAAGCTCATGGGTAAAAAGTCCGACAAAACAACGAGACGCGGTTTATACCCGCGCCTCTGTCCAGCGTCAAATACTCAGTCCTGGGCGACCTTCACCACCAGTTTGCCGAAGTTGCGTCCTTCCAGCAGACCAATAAACGCGTCAGGCGCCTGCTCCAGGCCATCGACCACGTCCTCGCGAAACTTCACCTTGCCCTCACGCACCCACGGCACCATGTGGCTGATGAATTCCGGCTGACGATCACCGTAGTCATCAAACACGATGAAGCCCTGAATCCGCACACGCTTGGTCAACAGCGTGCGTTGCAGCATCGGCAAGCGATCCGGGCCTTTCGGTGCTTCGGTGGCGTTGTAACCAGCGATCAGACCGCACAACGGAATGCGCGCTTTGGGGTTGAGCAACGGCACCACCGCATCGAACACATGACCACCAACGTTCTCGTAATAGACGTCGATGCCATCGGGGCAGGCCTTGGCCAACTGCTCGGCAAAGTCCGCAGCCTTGTGATCGATGCAGGCGTCAAAGCCCAGCTCCTCGACCACGTATTTGCACTTCTCGGCACCGCCGGCCACGCCAACCGTGCGCAGCCCTTTGATCTTCGCCACCTGGCCGACCACCGAGCCGACCGCGCCCGACGCCGCCGCCACCACGAGAGTCTCGCCCTCTTTCGGTTGGCCGATGTCCATCAGCCCCATGTACGCGGTCATGCCCGGCATACCCAGCACGCCGAGTGCCATCGACGGGCTCGGCAGCCCGGACGGAATCGGAATGATATTGCGCCCGTCGCTGATGCTGTGGCTCTGCCAACCGGTCGCGCCGACCACCAGATCACCTTCGTGAAATTTTGGATGACGCGAACGCTCGATTCGGCTGACAGCGCCACCGGTCATCACCTCGCCGATTTCTACCGGCGCGGCGTAGGACGGTGCGTCGCTCATGCGTCCGCGCATGTAGGGATCGAGTGACAGGTACAGGGTTTTCAGCAGAACCTGGCCTTCTTCGAGATCCGGCAGGGCTTCACGTTCGAGGCGGAAGTTTTCCGGGGTCGGCGCACCGACCGGTCGGGATGCCAGGACGATACGTTGGTTTAGGGTCAGAGGGTCGGACATGTCAGCGTCTCCTGTGAATGATGAGTTCGGGGGTATAGGGAGCAGACCTTTGTGGCGGTGGCGCGTTCCACTTGATCGTTCCCACGCTCCGCGTGGGAACGATCAGCCAAAAAAAATGCCAGGCGCAATGCCTGGCATTTTGTGTAGCTCATCTGCCGCCGGATGGCGAATCAGAATGGCAGTTTCATACCCGCTGGCAGGTTCATGCCGGCGGTCATGCCGCCCATTTTTTCCTGGCTGTTGGCTTCGATCTTGCGCACGGCGTCGTTGACGGCGGCGGCAACCACAGCTTCCAGCATTTCTTTGTCGTCTTCACTCAGGCCTTCGACCAGGCTTGGGTCGATGCTCACGCTTTTCACGTCGTGACGACCGGTCATCACCACGGTGACCATATCGCCACCGGCCTTACCGGTGACTTCAGCGTTGGCCAGTTCTTCCTGCATCTTGGCCATTTTTTCCTGCATCTGCTGCGCCTGCTTCATCAGGCCGGCCATGCCACCTTTCATCATGGTAATCACCTCAAAAGTACTTGGATCAAAACAGCGCCCGGTGGTTAAGACCGAGCGCCTTCAGTTATTAGCCTTGGGCGACCAAGGCGTCGACAGGTTCAATAGTATCGTGTCGCACGACCGCGCCGAACTGCTGGACCATCTGCTGGATGAACGGATCGCCGTGGATCGACTCCTCCGCTTCGCGCTGACGGTTGGCTCGCCGGCGGGACGCGGCCTGGGCCGGGGTTTCCTGCTCGGGCTTGATCAGTTCGATGGTCAGGCTCAGTGTGCGGCCGTGGAACTGGTTCAACGCATCGTTGAGACGTCGCTGTTGCGTGGCGTTGAACAGTGCGCTGTGGGCCGGGTCCAGGTGCATCAACCAATGGTCGCCATCGACCGCGATCAGCGTGCAGTTGGCGGCGATGCTGCCGGTCATGCCGGAGATCGGCAGTTTCGGAAACAGCTCCAGCCATTGCAACGCCAGACCCGTGGCGGGTGCCGCAGCAGGTTCCGGCTCGGGTTCCGGCGCCGGTTCAGCGGCGTGTTCACTGGCCAGTTCGTCGAGGTAGCTGTAGGCCGAATCCATGTCCGGCTCGATGTAGTCCTCGTCCAGCGGCGGCTCGTCGTCCATCTCCATGCCCGGAGTGGCGGCGTCGACGTCAGCGACCGACGGCTCGGGGATCGGCGCAGCGGCCCACTCGGGTGCGTCCGGCACGACGCTGTCCGGGGTCGGCAGCGGCATCGGCGGCAGCTCGGGCTGCTCGGCGGCGGTTTCCAGCACCGGCTCGACAGCGGGTTGCTGCGCAGGCTCGGGCTCTGGTTCTACCGGATCGTTCCATGGCAAGTCGACAACGGCTTCGACGGCGACAGGCTCTGGCTCGGGTTCCGGTTCCGGCTCTGGTTCAGCGGCAACCACTGGCTCGGGAGCCGGTGCAGGCTCGACCACTGGCGCAGGCGTCGGCGCTGGCGCAACAGCCGTAGCGACCACCGGCGCAGCTTTAGGCGCGGCAGCCACGGAGTTTGCGGAATCAACTGTGGCCTGGCTGATCCCCACTGGCTTTAGCGGTTGCCTCGGGGCGTCCGCGGTGTCGGCAGGCCTGAAGGCCAGCATTCGCAACAGCACCATTTCGAAACCGCCACGCGGGTCTGGCGCCAGCGGCAAGTCACGACGACCGATCAGGCCCATCTGGTAATAGAACTGCACGTCTTCGGCCGGCAAGGCCTGAGCCAGTGCCAACACGCGGTCACGATCGCCATGGCCGTTGTCGACACCTTCCGGCAGTGCCTGAGCGATGGCCACGCGGTGCAGCACGTTGAGAATTTCCGAGAGTACGCCATTCCAGTCCGGGCCTTGCTCGGCCAGATGACGCACGGCTTCGAGCAAAGCCTTGGCGTCGCCTTCAATCAACGAATGCAGCACGTCATAGACCTGACCGTGATCCAGCGTGCCGAGCATCGCCCGCACGTCGGTGGCCAGAACCTTGCCTTCACCGAAGGCAATCGCCTGATCGGTCAGGCTCATGGCGTCACGCATCGAGCCGTCAGCGGCGCGACCCAGCAACCACAGCGCATCGTCTTCGAACGGCACATTTTCGGCGCTGAGGACGTGGGTCAAATGCTCGACCACACGCTCAGGCGTCATGTTCTTCAGTGAGAACTGCAGGCAGCGCGACAAAATCGTTGCCGGAAGTTTCTGCGGGTCAGTGGTCGCCAGAATAAATTTGACGTAGGGCGGCGGCTCTTCGAGGGTTTTCAACAGCGCATTGAAGGAATGGCTGGAGAGCATGTGCACTTCGTCGATCAGGTAGACCTTGAAGCGCCCGCGACTCGGCGCGTACTGCACGTTGTCGAGCAGCTCGCGAGTGTCTTCGACCTTGGTGCGGCTCGCGGCGTCGATCTCGATCAGGTCAACAAAACGGCCTTCATCGATCTCGCGGCACACCGAACATTCGCCGCAAGGGCTGGAAGTGATACCTGTCTCACAGTTCAGGCATTTGGCAATGATCCGCGCAATCGTGGTCTTACCCACCCCGCGCGTACCGGTGAACAGGTACGCGTGGTGCAGCCGCTGGCTGTCCAAGGCATTGATCAGAGCCTTGAGCACATGGGTCTGGCCGACCATTTCGCGGAACGAGCGCGGACGCCATTTACGTGCAAGAACCTGATAACTCATCGAAAACCGTCGCAACGAAGGAAGCTGAAGCGGCTAATGCTAGCGGAGCAAGGGCAAAATTGCATCCGGTGTCCTTCGCTAATCTGGCTAAGCTGCATGAGCAGAGGCTTTTATCGGCTCTGGATCGTGAATTACCGGAGCGTTTATGCGTTGGGCCGTGGGGGCTTTGCTGGGGATCAGCCTGAGCGTGACGGCAGCGGAACCCCCGTTGCGCTTCGCCGTGCCTGACAGCTGGGCGATGCCGATGGTGCAACTGGAACGCGGCCGCCCGACCCAGGGCATTCTCTATGACATCATGCTCAGCCTCGCGACCCAGGTCGGCGTGCCGGCACAATTCAACGTCCTGCCCCGCACGCGCATACAGAGTGCCATGGAACACGGCGAGATCGATGTGCGCTGCTACGCCGCACAGTCGTGGCTGCCGAATCAGTCCGGGGATTACATCTGGAGCATTCCGCTGTTGTTTCAGCGCGACTTGCTGATCGCTCGCCAGGATCAACCCGCCAGTGCCGATCCCTCCAAACTGCCCCTCCAGTCGATCGGCACAGTGCTCGGCTACACCTATCCCACCCTGCAACCCTTGTTCGACACCAATCGCCTGCAACGCGAAGATGCGCGCAATCAGGAACAAGTGCTGAACAAACTGCTGGCCGGGCGTTATCGCTACGCCGTGAGCAATCAGTGGACCTTGGATTGGTTCAACCAGCGCCTGGCACCCGAACAGCAACTACAAGGCGTCGCGGTGCTACAGGAGCAGAAAGTCGGTTGCTATGTGAGGAATGATCCGAAGGTGCCGGTGCAGCGGATTTTGCGCACGTTGCTGCGGATGAAAATGTCGGGGGAGATTGATGAGATTATCCGGCTCTATACCGGCAACTCCGAAAACACCCCATAACCCTGTGGGAGCTGGCTTGCCAGCGATAGCGGTCCGTCAGGTAAAAATTGGTGGCTGACACGGCCCCATCGCGGCATTGGTATCTACACATCTCTAAAGTCTTCGGCTGGCCACCCAGCCGATGGCTTCTTTAGCGAAACCCGCCAGCTCCTGTGGCGTGTATTGCTCCAGCGTCTCGCACATCGCCAAAAGCATGTACA
>NZ_JACSZV010000058.1 GCF_014472415.1 Pseudomonas sp. N40(2020) | reverse complement strand
ATCTTTTGGTTTTGTTTTGAAGATCAAAAGATCGCAGCCTTCGGCAGCTCCTACAGGGGCAAGCCGTTAAATTAGCGGTTACCCAACCCGTATTCATGAGGAGAGCGCGCGTGTCGCCAAGCCTGTTCCGACGATAACCATCAGCCCGCTGTGCGTTTTCCGTTTCGCCCTTTTTCCCGGCTGCTCTTTATTACAGGCCCAGGTTCATGCCCGAATACGTCAATTGGCTTCGTCACGCGTCTCCTTATATTAATGCCCATCGCGACTGCACCTTTGTCGTCATGCTGCCCGGCGATGGGGTGGAGCATCCGAACTTCGGTAACATCGTTCACGACATCGTGCTGCTGCACAGTCTCGGCGTGCGTCTGGTGCTGGTCCACGGATCGCGCCCACAGATCGAAACCCGCCTCGCCGCGCGTGGCCTGACCCCGCATTACCACCACGGCATGCGCATCACCGATGCCGCGACCCTTGAGTGTGTGATCGACGCGGTTGGCCAGTTGCGCATCGCCATCGAAGCACGGCTGTCGATGGACATGGCCTCATCGCCAATGCAGGGCTCGCGCCTGCGCGTGGCCAGCGGCAACCTCGTCACCGCGCGCCCGATCGGCGTACTTGAAGGCGTCGACTATCACCACACCGGCGAAGTGCGTCGGGTCGATCGCAAGGGCATCAATCGTCTGCTCGACGAGCGCTCCATCGTGCTGCTGTCGCCACTGGGCTACTCGCCGACCGGTGAGATTTTTAACCTCGCCTGTGAAGACGTCGCCACCCGCGCCGCCATCGATCTGGGTGCCGACAAGCTGCTGCTGTTCGGCGCTGACCTCGGTCTGATCGACGAGAACGGCAGGCTGGTGCGCGAACTGCGTCCACAGCAAGTGCCGGCGCATTTGCAGCGTCTGGGCAGCAGCAACTATCAGGCGGAACTGCTGGATGCCGCCGCCGAAGCTTGTCGTGGCGGCGTGGCGCGCAGCCACATCGTCAGCTATGCCGAGGACGGCGCGCTGTTGACCGAACTGTTCACCCGTGATGGTGGCGGTACGCTGGTTGCCCAGGAGCAATTCGAACTGGTGCGTGAGGCGGCGATTGAAGACGTCGGTGGCTTGCTCGACCTGATCAGTCCGCTGGAAGAGCAGGGGATTCTGGTGCGTCGTTCGCGCGAAGTGCTGGAGCGCGAGATCGAGCAGTTCAGCGTGGTCGAGCGTGAAGGCATGATCATCGCCTGTGCGGCGCTGTATCAGATTGCCGATTCGGACGCGGGGGAGCTGGCCTGTCTGGCGGTGAACCCGGAGTACCGCCATGGCGGTCGTGGGGATGAATTGCTGGAGCGTATCGAAACCCGTGCCCGGGCTCAGGGCTTGAAGACGCTGTTCGTCCTCACCACCCGCACCGCGCACTGGTTCCGTGAGCGCGGGTTCGAACCGAGCAGCGTTGAACGCCTGCCAGCGGCGCGGGCTTCGCTGTACAACTATCAGCGTAATTCGAAGATCTTCGAAAAAACCCTTTGATTCATCAAGGCGTGGCGAGTGGGGGCAGGCTGCAAGGTCCCCACATCGCGACACCGGTTGTGCATTCCAATCTGAACCTCTCCTTCTGATTCCCCATCGCTGAAAACCACGACTGGAATGACTGGTTGCATTCCGGCAAGAACGGCGGCTGCGCCGTGCGCGCAAAAAATCTGCCGACACACAAACTGTAACAATTGATCCGGATAGTGCCCCGGGCTGGCTGCTGGGGTGATGGAACTGTTACAGGATTGCTTCAGGGCAAATGGGTCTAAACAGGGCAGCTTAATACTTTTCAGGAATTGACCGGTGCGTTGTTGTGGGGAGCCCCAGAGCGCGCAAATACGGGGCCAAATTCCTAAAGGGTATTAGAAAAGAAGGTGTTCATTCTTTTCAGATTCATGACGAACTCATGAACCTGCATGGACCAAAAAACCGGAGATTAGACTATGGTCGTAGACACACAAAGTTACGATTGACTTGTGGGTCACGCTCTGGCGCTAATCGCTGACCTTTGGAACCCGGGCATCGATCCGGGCCAGGCAAACAATAATTAGAAACGAGAGGAGCTTGACAATGAATAAGTCCACCTTGGCCGTGGCTGTGGCCTTTGGGGTATTGGCGCAGCAGGCAGGTGCCGCGGGTTTCATCGAAGACAGCAAGGCTTCCCTGAGTTCCCGCACCATGTATTTCAACAACGACAACCGTGATGGCGGCGCAGATCAGAGAGAAGCCGCGCAGGGCTTCAAGTTTGATTACTTGTCCGGTTTCACTCAAGGTACGGTCGGTTTTGGTCTTGATGTGCAGGCGCTTAGCGGTATTCACCTTGATGGTGGCCGTGGGCACCACCCAGACAATAACTCGTTCAGCCCAAGTGATTCTGACGGTTCGGCAACGCAGTCCTGGAGCCGCGTAGCGGGTAACGTCAAGGCACGTCTGTCCAAGACAGAAGCTCACCTGGGTGGCGCGCTGCAACCTAGCTTGCCGATTCTGGTTGCGAACGATAGCCGTCTGCTGCCTCAAACCTTCGAGGGTGGCACGATCACCTCCAAGGAAATCGACAACGTCACCTTCAATGCTGGTCAACTCGAGCATGCAGTGGGTCGTGCCTCGACAAACAGCACCGGTCTCGCAGTGGCCGGTGGTACTCAGGACAGCAATCAGTTCCGCTATGCCGGTGCTGACTGGAAGGTCACCAAAGACCTGACCCTGCAGTACTACCACTCGAACCTGCAGGATTATTACAAGCAGAACTTCTTCGGCCTGGTGCACGTCCTTCCGATCAGTACCAACCAATCGTTCAAGACTGACATCCGCTATTTCGACAGCAGCTCTGATGGCAAGAACGGCGACGCAGGCTATCGCTTCAATAACAACGGTGGTTATGCCAAGACCCCTGGCGAGGTCGATAACAAGACCTGGAGCGCCATGTTCACTTACACCTTGGGTGGCAACGCCTTCTTGCTCGGCCATCAACGCGTCAACGATGACGGTGGCTTCGTTTACCTGAACCAAGGCAACGTGGTTGATGGGAACGGTCGCCCAGAGGGTGCCGGTGGCGCAAGCTTCTACCTGTTCACCGACTCCATGATTAACGGTTTCGTCCGTGCCGGTGAAAACACGACCTTCGGCCAGTACTCCTATGACTTCGCAGGGCTGGGTGTACCGGGCCTCAAAGCTTCGGTCGCTTACCTGTATGGCGACAACATCAAGGCAACGAACGGTTCAGGTAGCGACATGTCCGAGTGGGAACGAGACATGCGTATCGATTACACCATTCAACAGGGTGCTCTCAAAGGTTTTGGTGTGACATTGCGCAATGGTGTTTATCGCGGTAGCGAAATCAATATTGCCGATCAGGATCAGACCCGCCTGATCTTCAACTACACCTACAGCTTCCTGTAACAAAAGCTGAAAAAAACCTTGCCTCTCGGCAAGGTTTTTTTTTTTGCGCATTTTTCTATATTCCAAAATTTAAGTCTTATGGCTTTTTTTATTCTTTTTATGTTCTCCGTCGAAAGACTAAAGTAGACCCGTCCAGCGCTCACAAGTCATTGCGGTGTTTTGGCATTTTTGTCCCTCGACAATCTAAAGGGTTCAGGAATCGGGGCTGAAGCCGATACCTCCAATCTGCGATGCCTATATATATGCCTCGACGCTCTGAAAAAGAGTGAAACAATTCTTTTAAGGACTATGCCGGGGTATCCTTTCGCGGCTTTGACTGGGGGTAAACGGTCCGTCGCGATCAAGCGTTCAGGATTTCGGGCAATAGATCCGGAACCGACAGTAAAAAAAGCAAAAAATTAGAAACGAGAGGAGCGATACATGAACAAGTCCACCTTGGCCCTGGCTGTGGCCGTAGGGGTTATGGCGCAGCAGGCAGGCGCCGCCGGTTTCATCGAAGACAGCAAGGCAACTTTGGGGCTGCGTAACTTCTACATCAACACTGATAACCGTGATGGCGCAGCTGGCACACCTGCCAACAAAGCCAGGGGGGTTCAGAGCAAGAATGAAGAATGGGGCCAAGGCTTCGATCTTCGCTTCATTTCCGGATATACCCAAGGCACCGTAGGTTTCGGTATCGACGCTATCGGCCTGCTGGGCGTGCGCTTGGATTCCGGTGGTGGCACTAACGGCGCCGCCAACGGTGCTGCTTACGGTGGTACTGTTTTTCCAAGCAAGTCCAACGGCGAAGCGGTTGATAACTACTCCAGCCTGGGCCTGACTGCCAAAGCCAAGATCTCCCAGACCGAACTGAAATTAGGCACCCTGCAACCGAAACTGCCAGTGATCGTGACTAACGACGGTCGTCTTTTGCCGCAAACCTGGCAAGGTGGTCAGATCACTTCGAACGATATCAAGGACCTGACTCTGGTCGGTGGTCAGATCGAAGCTGTGAAGGGGCGTAACTCCAGCAGCAACGAAAACCTGTCCGTCGGTGGCGCGAGCCCGCGTATCGCCAACAGCAACAAGTTCATCTATGCCGGTGGTGACTACAAGATCACCAAGGACCTGACTGCCCAGTACTACTACGGCAATCTGGAAGACTTCTACAAGCAACACTTCCTGGGTCTGGTACACAACTGGGCAATCGGTCCGGGCGTGTTGAAGTCTGACTTCCGTTACTTCAACAGCCGTGACGATGGTGCCAACGGCCACGACAGCGCCTATTTCACCAACGGTTACTACGGTGGCGCGATCACCAAAGGTAAAGTTGACAACAACCTGTACAGCGGCTTGTTCTTGTACACCGTTGCTGGCCACACATTTGGCGGTGGCTATCAAGTCAGCAATGGCGACAGCGACTTCCCTTGGCTGAACCAAGGCGACGGTTCGTCCAACTACACCATTACCGATATGCAAATCCAGAAGTTCGGCCGTGCTGGCGAGCGCACTTGGCAAGGCCGCTACTCGTATGATTTCGCCAAAGTAGGTGTACCTGGCCTGACCGCTGGTGTGGTTTATCTGCGTGGTGACAACATCGATAACGCTACCGGCGACAAAACCGAGTGGGAACGCGACTTCACCATCGGTTACGTCGTACCAGAAGGCCCGCTGAAAAACGTTGGCGTGATGTGGAAAAACGCCATGTGGCGCAACGACATTCCGGGTCAACGCGACCAGGATGAAAACCGCCTGATCGTCAGCTACTCGATCCCGCTGCTGTAATAGCGCGTCTCGATTCGTTGATATAAAAAAAGCCCCGTCCGGCATCGCGCCGGACGGGGCTTTTGCGTTTTCGGGTCAGGCCCACCCCCGTAAGCCCTCCCCGAATTTCCCTCTTTACAGCAACTCAAGGCCTTCTCGAACCTTGCGACCGATGTTCGTCGGGATGCGGCCGGGCGTCCAGTGAACAGATCTTTAATATTCTTTAAAGATCTAGATATCTATTTATTTATTCTTTTTCAGAATATCAAAAGCCAAGCTACAGTTGAGGTCTCCAACCACTCATCAGGAGCAGCACCATGAGCCTCAGACTCGGCGACATCGCCCCCGATTTCGAACAAGACTCCAGCGCCGGCAAGATTCGCTTCCACGAATGGCTGGGCGATAGCTGGGGCGTGCTGTTCTCCCACCCGGCGGACTTCACCCCGGTGTGCACCACCGAGCTGGGTTTTACCGCCAAGCTCAAGGATGAGTTCAGCAAGCGCGGCGTCAAAGCCATCGCGCTGTCGGTCGACCCGGTGGACTCGCACCACAAGTGGATCGAAGACATCAATGAAACCCAGAACACGATCGTCAACTTCCCGATCCTGGCTGATGCCGATCGCAAGGTTTCCGATCTTTACGACCTGATCCACCCGAATGCCAACGACACCCTCACCGTGCGTTCGCTGTTCGTGATCGATCCCAACAAGAAGATTCGCCTGACCATCACCTACCCGGCGAGCACCGGGCGCAACTTCCACGAGATCCTGCGGGTGATCGATTCGCTGCAACTCACCGACAACTACAAAGTGGCCACGCCGGCCAACTGGCAGGACGGTGAGGAGGTGGTGATCGTGCCGTCGCTCAAGGATGAGGAAGAGATCAAGAAACGCTTTCCAAAGGGGTATCGCGCGGTGAAGCCGTATCTGCGCCTGACGCCGCAGCCGAACAAATAACCTTTTGAGGCGGTCGTTCCCATGCTCCGCGTGGGAATGCCGCCCGTGACGCTCCGCGTCACAGTGAACGCGGAGCGTCCATGGATTCATCCCCACGCAGACGGTTTGACGCCTCGACGTGGGAACGATCAGCGTGTAGCCACAAAGCAGGGGATTTCGGGCCGTTTCGACGGCCTTTTTTTCGCCCGAAAAAAAGTAGAACGTATATCTCTAAAATGCATAACTAAATGAATAAATATGATTTATGGATATATAAATCAACTGGTAAGGTCACTCCCATCGAAGCGAGATCGCAACCCGCGAATCGCCTGTAACGCTCAAGGAATCGTCTGAATGCTGGTTGTCTCACTCGGTGGCAGTCCTAGCCAACGCTCCCGATCCGGGGTGTTGCTGGAGCGCTCGCAACGCTGGTTGCAGGAGCAAGGGGTGGAAGTGGTGAGTTATCAGGTGCGGGACTTCCCAGCCGAGGATTTGCTCCACGCCCGTTTCGACAGCCCCAAGGTGCTCGACCTGCTCGCTCAGATTGAAAGCGCCGATGGCCTGCTGATCGCCACGCCGGTTTACAAGGCTTCGTTCTCCGGCGCCCTGAAGACTCTGCTGGACCTGCTGCCCGAGCGTGCCTTGAGCCACAAGATTGTTTTGCCGATGGCCACCGGCGGCAGCATCGCCCACATGCTGGTGGTCGATTACGCCCTCAAGCCTGTGCTGTCGGCATTGAAAGCCCAGGAAATGCTGCAAGGGATTTTTGCCGAGGACAGCCAGATCGCGTATGGCGAAGGCAGTGCCGCGGCACAACTGGCCCCGGCGCTGGAGCAGCGTCTGCATGAAGCGCTGGAGCAGTTTGTCAGCGCCATGGCCCGCCGGCCTAAACCGCTGGAGCCGGGCCTGTTGAACGAACGTTTGTTGAGTGCTCGCTGGAGCATTTGAGCCTGCTTTTCAGTTACACCGGAATTTGAAGTACTCACCTTACTCAGCCGCCAACGGCCCAGCAGGTGCAGCCAAAACCCAACAGCAAAAAAGGAGAGCGCTATGCGCACTGTATTTTTGCGTCGTGGTCTGGTCGCTCTGTTTGCTGCGGCTGTGTCTTTCGGCGCCATCACTCAAGCTCAAGCTCAAGCTCAAGCTCAAGCCGAGACTTTGCGGATCGGTTATCAAAAGTACGGCACGCTGGTGCTGCTCAAGGCCAAAGGGACGTTGGAAAAACGTCTGGCCGCCCAAGGCGTGGACGTGCAATGGACTGAATTTCCCGGTGGCCCACAACTGCTCGAAGGCCTGAACGTCGGCTCGATCGACTTCGGCGTGACGGGCGAAACCCCACCCGTATTCGCCCAGGCTGCCGGCGCCGATTTGCTCTACGTCGCCTACGAGCCGCCAGCGCCGAACAGCGAAGCGATCCTTGTGCCGAAAGACTCGCCGATCAAATCCGTCGCGGATCTGAAGGGCAAGAAAGTCGTGCTGAACAAAGGCTCCAACGTCCACTACCTGCTGGTGCGTGCGCTGGAAGACGCCGGCCTCAAATACACCGACATTCAAACCGTATTCCTGCCGCCGGCCGATGCCCGCGCCGCGTTCGAACGGGGCAGCGTCGACGCCTGGGTCATCTGGGATCCGTACCAGGCGGCCGCCGAGAAACAGCTGCAAGCGCACACCCTGCGTGACGGCAAAGGCATCGTCGACAACCACCAGTTCTATCTGGCGACCAAACCTTACGCGCAGAAAAATCCCGAGGTGATCAAAGCCCTCGTTGAAGAAGTGCGCGCTGTCGGCGAGTGGTCCAAAGCCAATCCTGAAGACGTGACCCAGCAGGTTGCGCCTCTGCTCGGTCTGCCGGCGGATATCACCCTGACCTCGGTGAAACGCCAAGGCTACGGCGCGCTGTTCCTGACCCCGGAAGTGGTCGCCGCGCAACAGAAAATCGCTGACACCTTCTTCCAGCTCAAGCTGATTCCCAAGCCGTTGAGCATCAAGGATGTGATCTGGACACCACCGGCCGCTGTGGCCCAAAGCTCAGTCACCCAAGCCCCGTAATTCGAATCCCCAAGGAGACCACTCCATGAGCCTCAATATCTTTTGGTTCCTGCCTACCCACGGCGACGGCCATTACCTTGGCACCGCCGAAGGTGCGCGCGCCGTCGACCATGGCTATCTGCAACAGGTCGCGCAAGCGGCGGATCGTCTGGGCTTTGGCGGTGTGCTGATTCCCACTGGCCGCTCCTGCGAAGATTCGTGGCTGGTGGCCGCGTCGCTGATTCCGGTGACCCAGCGTTTGAAGTTCCTTGTCGCCCTGCGCCCCGGGATCATTTCCCCGACGGTGGCGGCGCGTCAGGCTGCAACCCTGGATCGCCTGTCCGGTGGCCGTGCGTTGTTCAACCTGGTGACCGGTGGCGATCCGGAAGAACTGGCCGGTGATGGTTTATTCCTCAGCCACGAAGAACGCTATCAGGCCTCGGTGGAATTCACCCGCATCTGGCGTCGTGTGCTGGAAGGCGAAACTGTGGATTACGACGGTCAGCACATCAGCGTGAAAGGCGCCAAATTGCTCTATCCGCCGATCCAGCAACCGCGTCCGCCGCTGTACTTCGGCGGTTCGTCGGAGGCGGCGCAGGATCTGGCTGCCGAGCAAGTTGAAATGGTCCTGACCTGGGGCGAACCGCCAGCCGCAGTGGCCGAGAAGATCGAGCAGGTGCGTGCCAAAGCCGCCAAGCTCGGCCGCACCGTGCGCTTCGGCATCCGACTGCATGTGATCGTCCGCGAAACCAATGCCGAGGCGTGGCAAGCGGCGGATCGGCTGATCTCGCACCTGGACGATGAAACCATCGCTCGTGCTCAAGCCTCGCTGGCGCGTTTCGATTCGGTCGGCCAGCAACGCATGGCCGCGCTTCACGGTGGCAGTCGCGACAATCTGGAAGTCAGCCCGAACCTGTGGGCTGGTGTCGGTCTGGTGCGCGGCGGTGCCGGTACGGCGCTGGTCGGCGATGGCCCGACCGTGGCCGCTCGCGTGAAGGAATACGCCGATTTGGGCATCGACACCTTCATCTTCTCCGGTTATCCACACCTCGAAGAGTCGTATCGCGTCGCCGAACTGTTGTTCCCACACCTCGACATTGAGCGCCCGGAACTGCCGAAAAGCACCGGTTATGTCAGCCCGTTTGGCGAGATGGTGGCCAACGACATTCTTCCCAAAGCCGCGTCGCAGAGCTGAGGCGCGCCATGAAGAAAATTATCCACAGCCTCGCGCCGTGGGCGTTGCCGGTGTTGCTGCTGGCGGTGTGGCAGTTGTCGGTGTCGGCGGGATGGTTGTCGACACGGATTCTGCCGGCGCCGGTGGCGGTGATCGAGGCCGGCGTCAGTCTGGTGCGCAGCGGCGAGATCTGGACGCACCTGGCGATCAGCGGCTGGCGCGCAGCACTGGGTTTTGTCATTGGTGGAGGCATCGGTCTGGCACTGGGTTTTATCACTGGCCTGTCGAAGTGGGGCGAACGCTTGCTCGACAGCTCGGTGCAGATGATCCGCAATGTGCCGCATCTGGCGCTGATTCCACTGGTGATTCTGTGGTTCGGCATCGACGAGTCAGCGAAGATTTTTCTGGTGGCGTTGGGTACGTTGTTCCCGATTTACCTCAATACGTATCACGGCATCCGCAACGTCGATCCGGCGCTGGTGGAGATGGCGCGCAGTTATGGCCTCTCCGGTTTTAGCCTGTTCTGGCAGGTGATTCTGCCGGGCGCGCTGCCTTCGATTCTGGTCGGCGTGCGCTTCGCGTTGGGCTTCATGTGGCTGACGCTGATCGTCGCTGAAACCATTTCCGCCAGCTCCGGCATCGGCTATCTGGCGATGAACGCCCGGGAGTTCTTGCAGACCGACGTGGTGGTGCTGGCGATCCTGCTTTACGCGGTGCTCGGCAAGCTCGCCGACCTCGCAGCCCGCGGACTTGAACGTGTGTGGCTGCGTTGGCATCCGGCCTATCAGGTTGCCAAGGGAGGTGCAGCATGACCGCTCAACAACCTCCACGCCTGCTGCGCGGGATACCGCTGGCGGTGCGCAATCTGCAAAAGACCTTCGGTACGCGCCAGGTTTTGCGTGACATCGATCTGCACATCCCGGCGGGGCAGTTCGTCGCTGTGGTCGGGCGCAGTGGTTGCGGCAAAAGCACCTTGCTGCGCTTGCTTGCCGGCTTGGATCAACCCACTGGCGGCGACTTGCTCGCAGGTGCAGCGCCGCTCAGCGATGCGCGGGAAGACACCCGGCTGATGTTCCAGGAAGCACGGCTGCTGCCGTGGAAAAAGATCATCGACAACGTTGGTCTCGGCCTCAAGGGCAACTGGCGCTCGCAAGCACTGGACGCGCTGGAAGCAGTGGGGCTGGCGGATCGCGCCAACGAATGGCCGGCAGCTTTGTCGGGTGGCCAGAAACAACGTGTCGCTCTGGCGCGAGCGCTGATCCATCAACCGCGTCTGCTGTTGCTCGACGAACCGCTCGGCGCGCTGGATGCGCTGACCCGGATCGAGATGCAGCAACTGATCGAACGCCTCTGGCAGCAGCATGGTTTCACCGTGTTGCTGGTGACCCACGATGTCAGCGAAGCGGTGGCGATTGCCGATCGAGTGATTCTGATCGAGGACGGCGAAGTCGGTCTCGATCTGCCTGTGGAACTGCCGCGGCCGAGGGTGCGTGGTTCGCACCGGTTGGCCGCGCTGGAAACCGAAGTGCTCAACCGCGTTCTCTCCCTGCCCGGCGAACCGCCGGCACCGGAACCCGTTTCACCACTGCCTACGCAACTGCGTTGGGCTCAATAACTCAAGCAAACGACAGGAATCATTGCCATGACTATCAAAGCCATCAACGTCCGCAACCAGTTCAAAGGCTCGATCAAGGAAATCGTTCTCGGTGACGTGCTGTCGGAAATCGACGTGCAGACCGCTTCCGGCATCGTCACTTCGGTGATCACCACTCGCTCGGTCAAGGAGCTGGAACTGGTGGTCGGCAGCGAAGTGATTGCCTTTGTGAAATCGACTGAGGTTTCCATCGCCAAGTTGTAAGGCTGTGGATAAAAACAACCCCGGAGGGTATGAGCCCTGATCGTTCCCACGCAGAGCGTGGGAACGATTGCCTCAGTAACCTACAGAGATCTTTTGGGCAGATACGTCGGCAGATACAGCCCGATATAAGCATCAAACACCCGCATCCCTTCCTCAGCCATGCGCGGCGTAATCTGCCCGTGCTGCTGCACCGAGCGCGCATAGACGCGGTCGCCCAGCTCCATGGCGAGAGCAAACACATCGACATCATCCGGCAGCCTCGGCAGCTCGAAGTGATGATCGAACAGCTTGTGCATCAGGTCGCCCAACTCGATGTCGTGCTGACGGTCAGCCTGGGTGACTTCAGTAAGCCCGTGCTGGGCGAGGATCAATTGGCGGGCGGCAGCGTCTTCGTCGTAGATCTCCAACATCCGCTGTTCAACCAGTCGTGACAGGTCACGCCAGTCGCGCAGGGCCTCATGATCGATCGGCGCTTGCAGGCAGGCACGGAATGCCGCGTGCACATCCGCCGTCAGTGCTTCGAGCAGCGCCGGGACGCTGGCGAAGAAGTGGTAAACCGAGGAGGGCGGAATCTGTGCGCGCTCGGCCACGCTGTAGATCGACAGACTGGCCACGCCCTCGGTTGCCAGCAAGATACGCGCGGCGTCGAGTATCGAATCGATCCGTGCCTGACTGCGGGCGCGGGGTTTGCGAAGGGGGGCGGGTCGCGTCATGGAAGTCTCCTGCGGGGCAGCGGGCATTGTACGAGGCGGGTTCGGTGTTGTCTGCCGACCTGTGGCGAGGGGATTTATCCCCGATGGGCTGCGAAGCGGCCCCAAAGCCATTCAGCTTGGTGTATCAGGAATAACTGGTTCTCAGGGTTTACGGCTGCTGTGCAGCCGATCGGGGATAAATCCCCTCGCCACAGAGGCCATAAAAAAACGCCGTGGGCTGAATCAGCCAACGGCGTTTTTTCTGAAGCTGCAATCCGCTTAAACGGTATGCAGGTACCAGTTGTACTCGAGGTCGGAGATGGAGTGTTCGAACTCCTCCAGCTCGCTCTCTTTACAGGCGACGAAGATATCGATGTATTTCGGATCGATGTACTTGGCCATCACCTCGCTGTCGTCCAGCTCACGCAGGGCATCGCGCAAGTTGTTCGGCAGGCTTTGCTCGTTCTGCTCGTAGCTGTTGCCTTCGACAGGCGCGCCCGGCTCGATCTTGTTGGTCAGGCCGTGGTGCACGCCGGCCAGAACCGAAGCCATCAGCAGGTACGGGTTGGCGTCGGCGCCGGCTACACGATGCTCGATACGCACGGCATCGGACGAGCCGGTCGGTACGCGAATCGCCACGGTGCGGTTGTCCAGGCCCCAGCACGGCGAGTTCGGCACGTAGAACTGTGCGCCGAAACGGCGGTACGAGTTGACGTTCGGGCACAGGAACGCCATTTGAGCGGGCAGGGTCTCCAGCACACCGCCGATTGCGTGACGCAATGCGGCGTTCTGCTCGGGATCCTCGCTGGCAAAGATGTTCTTGCCTTCTTTGTCCAGAATCGAAATATGCACGTGCAAACCATTACCTGCCTGGCCCGGGTAAGGCTTGGCCATGAAGGTGGTGTCCATTTCATGGTCGTAGGCGATGTTTTTGATCAGACGCTTGAGCAGTACCGCGTAGTCGCACGCCTTGATCGGGTCGGCGACGTGGTGCAGGTTCACTTCGAACTGCGCCGGGGCACTTTCCTTGACGATGGCGTCGGCCGGGATGCCTTGCTCTTTGGCGCCTTCCAGAATGTCCTGGAGGCAGTCGACGTATTCGTCGAGGTCGTCGATCAGGTAGACCTGAGTCGAGTGCGGGCGCTTACCGGAAACCGGCGAGCGTGGCGGCTGCGGACGACCGTTCACGTTCTCCTGATCGATCAGGTAGAACTCGAGTTCGAACGCGGCGCAGATAGTCAGGCCCATTTCGTCGAACTTGCGCACTACGTTGGCCAGCACTTCACGCGGGTCGGCGAAGAATGGCTGGCCTTCGAGTTCGTGCATGGTCATCAACAGTTGCGCGGTAGGGCGCTTCTGCCATGGCTCGTTGCACAGGGTATCGGGGATTGGATAGCAGATACGATCGGCATCGCCGATGTCCAGGCCCAGGCCGGTGCTTTCCACCGTAGAGCCATTGATATCCAGAGCAAATAGAGAGGCCGGCAGGTTGATGCCTTTCTCGTAAACCTTGTGGAGGCTGGTGCGTTCAATGCGCTTGCCGCGCACCACACCATTCATATCCGCAATCAGAAGGTCAACGTACAGAACCTCAGGATGTTCCTTAAGGAACGCGTTCGCTTCGTTGAGCTGAACGGCACGCGGGGGTACCGACATGATGCAACACCTTTGTTGTTAAAAATATCAATCATTGATCTTTTCTGGTTTCAGTCAACCCGAACGGCCTGCCGAAGTCAAGCAAGGCCTTTTTTGCCCTAAAAAAGCGCTGTGAGGGCATTTATGGGGCAGTTTTGGGCATTTTTTTGTCCTTGGGAGACTTGGCACCCGCGGGCTTGAGCAGGCCGTGTTGTATTTTTTACGGGGGTGTTGTGTAAAAAAATGAACAAGGCTAAGCTCCGATCAAACCCATAACAGCAATAATACCGGGGTGCTTCATGTCTCGCCTGCCGATAATCGGCGTCACCGACTGCTCGCAACAGTCCGGTCTGCATGCTTATCCCATCCGTGGCGAATCGTCCGTACAGAGTGCAGCCTTTGAGGCTCGCAGCCTGGCGACGAAGTTGTCGTCAGCCGCAGCCAAAACGGCAGCGTCCGATATTCTGGACGCACGACAAGGCATCCGCTTTATGGCATCTCCTTTCAATATAGATCTCTTTCTCTCCCAAAGCCCGTGCCGCTCCGCAAAGCGTGCTCATGATTCTGCACGCCATGAGTTTGCACAGGAAATGCAACGCCAGCGTAAAGGGCAGGTAAGCTCCTCTTTCATTGTCTATGCGCGGTGCCGGGCGTAAGCCGGTACTGCGCGCAAGCAAGCTCCCTTTAACGCGACGCCCAGGCGTCAAACTTTGCCTGACACCCTGTCAGGAGACTCAGCCCAGAGGCATTTATGAGTAACAACCTCGACCAGCTCACCGATTGGTTGAAAGACCACAAGATCACAGAAGTCGAATGCATGATCGCCGACTTGACCGGTATCACCCGGGGCAAGATCTCGCCGACCAACAAGTTCATCGCCGAAAAAGGCATGCGCCTGCCAGAGAGCGTGCTGCTGCAGACCGTGACCGGCGACTATGTCGAAGACGACATCTATTACGAACTGCTCGACCCGGCCGACATCGACATGATCTGCCGCCCCGACCAGAACGCCGTGTATCTGGTGCCATGGGCCATCGAGCCGACTGCCCAGGTGATCCACGACACCTACGACAAGCAAGGCAACCCGATCGAGCTGTCGCCGCGCAACGTCCTCAAGAAAGTGTTGAAGCTCTACGCCGACAAAGGCTGGCAGCCAATCGTGGCGCCGGAAATGGAGTTCTACCTGACCAAGCGCAGTGACGACCCGGACTATCCGTTGCAGCCGCCAATCGGCCGCTCCGGGCGTCCGGAAATCGGGCGTCAGTCGTTCTCTATTGAAGCAGCGAACGAATTCGACCCGCTGTTCGAAGACGTCTACGACTGGTGCGAATTGCAGGAGCTGGACCTCGACACGTTGATCCACGAAGACGGCACGGCGCAGATGGAAATCAACTTCCGTCACGGCGACGCGCTGTCGCTGGCTGATCAGATTCTGGTGTTCAAACGCACCATGCGTGAAGCCGCGCTCAAGCACGACGTGGCCGCGACCTTCATGGCCAAGCCGATGACGGGCGAGCCGGGCAGTGCCATGCACTTGCACCAGAGCATCATCGACATCGAAACCGGCAAGAACGTCTTCTCCAATGAAGACGGAACCATGAGCCAGTTGTTCCTGCACCACATCGGTGGCTTGCAGAAACTGATCCCCGAGCTGTTGCCGCTGTTCGCGCCGAACGTCAACTCGTTCCGCCGCTTCCTGCCGGACACCTCGGCGCCGGTGAACGTGGAGTGGGGCGAAGAGAACCGCACCGTGGGCCTGCGCGTACCGGATGCCGGCCCGCAGAACCGCCGTGTGGAAAACCGCCTGCCGGGCGCCGACGCCAACCCGTATCTGGCGATTGCCGCGAGCCTGCTCTGCGGTTACATCGGCATGGTTGAAGGCCTCAACCCGAGTGCGCCGGTGGTCGGTCGTGGTTATGAGCGCCGCAACCTGCGCCTGCCGCTGACCATCGAGGACGCGCTGGAGCGTATGGAAAACAGCGCAACCATCGAGAAATATCTGGGCAAAACTTTCATCACGGGCTACGTCGCGGTCAAGCGGGCCGAGCATGAAAACTTCAAGCGCGTGATCAGTTCGTGGGAGCGTGAGTACCTGCTCTTCGCCGTCTGATACGCCGGGCGCGGTGCTCAGGCGCCGCGTCTTCACCGATAACAAGGAGAATTGGCATGACCAGCAACAACCCGCAAACCCGTGAGTGGCAAGCGCTGAGCAGCGACCACCACCTGGCCCCGTTCAGCGACTTCAAGCAATTGAAAGAGAAGGGCCCACGGATCATTACCAACGCCAAGGGCGTTTACCTGTGGGACAGCGAAGGCAACAAGATCCTCGACGGCATGGCCGGTCTGTGGTGCGTGGCCATCGGTTATGGTCGCGATGAACTGGCCGACGCCGCCGCCAAACAAATGCGCGAACTGCCTTACTACAACCTGTTCTTCCAGACCGCGCACCCGCCTGCGCTGGAACTGGCCAAGGCCATCGCCAACGTCGCGCCAGAAGGCATGAACCATGTGTTCTTCACCGGTTCCGGCTCCGAAGGCAACGACACCATGCTGCGTATGGTTCGCCATTACTGGGCGATCAAGGGCCAGCCGAACAAGAAAGTCATCATCAGTCGCAAGAACGGTTATCACGGTTCCACCGTGGCTGGCGCGAGCCTGGGTGGCATGACTTATATGCACGAACAGGGCGACTTGCCGATACCGGGCATCGTCCACATCGCTCAGCCGTACTGGTTCGCCGAAGGCGGCGACATGTCGCCGGAAGAGTTCGGTGTCTGGGCGGCCAATCAACTGGAAGAGAAAATTCTCGAAGTCGGCGTCGACAACGTCGGTGCCTTTATTGCCGAGCCGATCCAGGGTGCCGGTGGTGTGATCATTCCGCCAGACAGCTACTGGCCGCGCATCAAGGAAATCCTCGCCAAGTACGACATCCTCTTCGTCGCTGACGAAGTGATTTGCGGCTTCGGCCGTACCGGTGAGTGGTTCGGTAGCGATTTCTACGACCTCAAGCCCGACATGATGACCATCGCCAAAGGCCTGACCTCCGGCTATATCCCAATGGGTGGCCTGATCGTCCGTGACTCGGTGGTGGCCGTGCTCAACGAAGGCGGCGACTTCAACCACGGCTTCACCTACTCCGGTCACCCGGTGGCGGCGGCGGTGGGTCTGGAAAACATCCGCATTCTGCGCGACGAAAAAATTATCGAGAACGTCCACAACGAAACGGCACCGTATTTGCAGAAACGTCTGCGGGAACTGAACGATCACCCGCTGGTGGGTGAAGTTCGCGGAGTCGGTCTGCTGGGGGCGATCGAGCTGGTGCAGGACAAAGCCAGTCGCAAGCGTTACGAAGGCAAGGGCGTCGGCATGATCTGCCGGCAGTTCTGCTTCGATAACGGGCTGATCATGCGTGCCGTGGGCGACACCATGATCATCGCGCCGCCGCTGGTGATCAGCAAAGCGGAGATCGATGAGTTGGTTACAAAGGCACGCAAGTGTCTGGACCTGACCCTCAGTGCATTGCAGGGCTAGGTGCTAGGCTTCGAGCGGGGGAGCTGCGGCGCACTCGCTCGAAGCTGTCAGAAAGGCTGGTCTTTTCTTGAAAGACCGCCTCGGATCTTGCCAGACTAGCCGCGGTTCCAGTTGTCCGGGTTCGGCCGCTGAACAAAGTGGTTCAAAAAAGAAAAATTTGGAGCATGACGCATGAAGGCATTAGGTAAAAAGCTTGCTGGCAAGACACTTCTCGCGCTGTCCATGGCGGGCATGATGGCGGGTGCGGTTCAGGCGGACGACAAGGTATTGCACGTCTATAACTGGTCCGACTACATCGCGCCGGACACGGTCGCCAACTTTGAGAAGGCCACCGGGATCAAAGTCGTCTACGACGTATTCGACAGCAACGAAACCCTGGAAGCCAAGCTGCTGGCTGGTAAATCCGGTTACGACATTGTGGTGCCTTCCAACAACTTCCTCGCCAAGCAGATCAAGGCCGGTGTTTACCAGGAGCTGGACAAGTCCAAGCTGCCGAACTGGAAGAACCTCGACGAAGACCTGCTCAAGGCCGTTGGCGATGCCAGCGACCAGGGCAACAAGCACGCGTTCCCGTACATGTGGGGCTCGATCGGGATCGGCTACAACCCGGCGAAGGTCAAGGCTGCGTTGGGCATCGACAAGATCGATTCCTGGGACATCGTGTTCAAGCCTGAAAACATCGAGAAACTCAAAAGCTGCGGCGTAAGCTTCCTCGACGCCCCGACCGAAATGATTCCGGCGGCTCTGCACTATCTGGGCAAACCGACCAACAGCAAGGACAAGGCTGATCTGAAAGCCGCCGAAGATCTGTTCCTGAAGATTCGTCCTTCGGTTGCCTACTTCCATTCCTCCAAGTACATCTCCGATCTGGCCAACGGCAACATCTGCGTGGCGGTCGGTTACTCGGGTGACCTGGAACAATCCAAGACCCGCGCCCAGGAAGCTGGTGACAAGGTCAAGCTGGCCTACACCATTCCGAAAGAAGGCGCCGGTACTTTCTACGACATGGTCGCCATTCCCAAGGATGCCGAAAACGTCGAAGCCGCTTACAAATTCATGAACTACCTGCTTGAGCCAGAAGTGATGGCCGGGATCACCAACGCCGTACGCTTCCCGAACGGCAACAAGGCGGCCACGCCGCTGGTGGACAAAGACATCACCAGCGATCCGAGCATCTATCCGTCGGCTGAAGTGAAGAAACAGCTCTACGCGATCAGCGATCTGGATGCCGCCACCCTGCGCCTGATCACTCGCAGCTGGACCAAAATCAAATCCGGTAAATAAGCCGGTTTGAAGCAGCAACCGCTGGCCGTCGTCCCCGCGACGGCGGCCAGCGGGATAATTAAATGACAGAAAGTTTTGCTGGAACGGTTTTTCGAGGGTAAGTTGCGCGCCGGTTTTGTTGCCGGGCAGCCATGGCTGTCATGCAGCGCGGGGCAACTTGGGCCCAACTAATTTAGAGGACCTCCACTTGCCTATTTTTTCTTCTTTGCGCAAAGCCCTGCTGGCCACTGCCGGCCTGACGATTGCTGTCGGTGCCCAAGCCGCCGGTACGGTGCATATTTATAACTGGTCCGATTACATCGGCGAGACCACTCTGGCCGACTTCGAGAAAGCGTCCGGGATCAAGCCGGTCTACGACGTGTTCGACTCCAACGAGACCCTGGAAGGCAAGCTGCTGGCCGGGCGTACCGGTTACGACGTGGTCGTGCCGTCGAACCATTTCCTTGGCAAGCAGATCAAGGCGGGCGCGTTCCAGAAGCTCGACAAGACGCAGCTGCCGAACTATTCCAACCTCGACCCTGTGCTGCTCAAGCGTCTGGAGCAGAACGATCCGGGCAACCTGTACGCTGTGCCTTATCTGTGGGGCACCAACGGCATCGGTTACAACGTCGATAAAGTCAAAGCCGTGCTGGGCGTCGACAAGATCGATTCCTGGGCCGTGCTGTTCGAACCGGAAAACATCAAGAAGCTGCACAGCTGCGGCGTAGCGTTCCTCGATTCGGCCGATGAAATGATGCCGACCGTGCTCAACTACATGGGCCTGAACGCCAACAGCACCAACACCAAAGACTACGAAAAAGCCACCGCCAAACTGCTCGCGGTGCGCCCTTACGTGACCTACTTCCACTCGTCCAAATACATCGGCGACCTGGCCAACGGCGACATCTGCGTAGCCATCGGTTTCTCCGGTGACATCTTCCAGGCCAAGAATCGCGCTGAGGAAGCCAAGAAGGGCGTGAACATCGCCTACTCGATCCCGAAAGAAGGCGGCGCGCTGTGGTTCGACATGCTGGCGATTCCCAAGGACTCGTCCAACGTCAAAGAAGCCCACGCCTTCATCAATTATTTGCTGAAACCTGAGGTGATCGCCCAGGTCAGTGATTATGTCGGTTACGCCAACCCCAACCCGGGTTCGGACAAGCTGATGGAGCAGTCCATTCGCACCGACGAAGCGGTTTATCCACCGCAAGCAGTCCTCGACAAGACCTACGTGTCGACCGAGTTGCCACCCAATATTCAGCGTTTGATGACCCGTAGCTGGACCAAGGTCAAGTCGGGCAAATAAGGCACAACTATCCTGGGTTCGTCCGCATTGGGCGAACTGCACTCTTTTTTTCTGGGAGTTTCGTAAATGGCAGTTGCCTCCGGCGCCTACAAGAAAGCCCTCGAGGGCGACCAGACACCTAAACAGGTGCTGGTCAAAATCGACCGGGTCACGAAGAAGTTCGACGAGACGATTGCCGTGGACGATGTGTCCCTGGAAATCAAAAAGGGCGAAATTTTCGCCCTGCTCGGCGGTTCGGGATCGGGCAAATCCACTCTGCTGCGGATGCTGGCAGGGTTCGAACGGCCCACGGAGGGGCGCATTTTCCTCGACGGCGTCGACATCACCGACATGCCGCCGTACGAACGTCCGATCAACATGATGTTCCAGTCCTACGCTTTGTTCCCGCACATGACCGTGGCGCAGAACATCGCCTTCGGCCTGCAGCAGGACAAGATTCCCAAGGCTGAAGTCGAAGCCCGTGTGGCCGAGATGCTCAAACTGGTACAGATGAGCCAGTACGCCAAGCGCAAGCCGCATCAATTGTCTGGTGGTCAGCGTCAGCGTGTGGCGCTGGCCCGTTCGCTGGCCAAGCGGCCGAAACTGCTGCTGCTCGACGAACCGATGGGCGCACTGGACAAGAAACTGCGTTCGCAGATGCAACTGGAGCTGGTGGAAATCATCGAGCGCGTCGGCGTGACCTGCGTGATGGTGACCCACGACCAGGAAGAGGCCATGACCATGGCCGAGCGCATTGCGATCATGCACCTGGGCTGGATCGCCCAGATCGGTAGCCCGATCGACATCTACGAAACCCCGACCAGCCGCCTGGTCTGCGAATTCATCGGCAACGTCAACATCTTCGAAGGCGAAGTGATCGACGACGCCGAGGGCCACGCGACGATCACCTGCAAGGATCTCGACCGGCAGATCTACGTCGGCCACGGCATCAGCACTTCGGTGCAGGACAAGTCGGTCACCTACGCGATCCGTCCGGAGAAGCTGCTGGTCACTGCCGATCAACCGACCTGCGAATACAACTGGTCGAGCGGCAAGGTGCACGACATCGCCTACCTCGGCGGGCATTCGGTGTTCTACGTCGAATTGCCGAGCGGCAAACTGGTGCAGTCGTTTGTCGCCAACGCCGAGCGCCGTGGCGCCCGTCCAACCTGGGGTGATCAGGTTTACGTGTGGTGGGAAGACGACAGCGGCGTGGTACTTCGCTCATGAACATGCGCAAGTTCAAACGACGGCTCAACCGAATAATTCCCAATGGCCGCCAATTGGTCATCGGGGTTCCGTTCATCTGGCTGTTCCTGTTCTTCATGTTGCCGTTCTTCATCGTCCTGAAGATCAGCTTCGCCGAAGCCGACGTGGCCATTCCGCCGTATACCGAGATCTACACGTTTGCCGAGCAGAAGCTGCAACTGCTGCTGAACCTGGGCAACTACGCGATGCTCGGCGACGACGAGCTGTACATCGCCGCCTACCTTGGCTCGCTGAAGATGGCGCTGATCAGCACCGTCCTCTGCCTGCTGATCGGCTACCCGATGGCCTACGCCATCGCCAGCGCCCGTAAAGAGCTGCAAACGGTGCTGGTGCTGCTGATCATGATGCCGACCTGGACGGCGATCCTGATCCGCGTTTACGCGTGGATGGGCATCCTCAGCAACAACGGTCTGCTCAATGGTTTCCTGATGAGCATCGGCCTGATCGACGAGCCGCTGCAGATCCTCAATACCAACCTCGCGGTATACATCGGCGTGGTCTATTCGTACCTGCCGTTCATGATCCTGCCGCTGTATGCCAACCTGGTGAAGCACGACAACAGTCTGCTGGAAGCGGCTTCCGACCTCGGTTCGAGCACCTTCAACAGCTTCTGGAAAATCACCATTCCGCTGTCCAAGAACGGGATCATTGCCGGCTGCATGCTGGTGTTCATCCCTGTGGTAGGCGAGTTCGTGATCCCGGAACTGCTCGGCGGCCCGGAAACCCTGATGATCGGTAAAGTGCTCTGGCAAGAGTTCTTCAATAACCGTGACTGGCCGGTGGCGTCTGCCCTGGCGGTGGTGATGCTGGCGATCCTGATTGTGCCGATCATTCTGTTCAACCGCAGTCAGGCCAAGGAAATGGAGGGTAAAGAATGAAGCGCATCCGTTTCTCCAGCCTGATGCTGGTCGTTGGTTTGGTGTTCATCTACCTGCCGATGCTGATCCTGGTGATCTACTCGTTCAACGCCTCGAAACTGGTGACGGTGTGGGGCGGCTGGTCGATCAAGTGGTACGTCGGCCTGCTCGACAACAGCCAACTGATGGGCTCGGTGCTGCGCTCGCTGGAAATCGCCTGCTACACCGCGGTTGCCGCGGTGGCGCTGGGCACGCTGGCCGCGTTCGTGCTGACCCGTATCACCCACTTCAAGGGCCGCACGCTGTTCGGTGGTCTGGTCACTGCACCGTTGGTGATGCCGGAAGTGATCACTGGTCTGTCGCTGTTGCTGCTGTTCGTGGCCATGGCGCAGATGATCGGCTGGCCGCAGGAACGTGGCATCGTCACCATCTGGATCGCCCACACGACGTTCTGTGCGGCGTATGTGGCGGTGGTGGTGTCGGCGCGTCTGCGTGAGCTGGACCTGTCGATCGAAGAAGCGGCGATGGACCTGGGTGCGCGGCCGTGGAAGGTGTTCTTCCTGATCACCATCCCGATGATCGCGCCGTCGCTGGCGGCGGGCGGCATGATGTCGTTCGCACTGTCGCTGGACGACCTGGTACTGGCGAGCTTCGTCTCCGGCCCGGGTTCGACGACCTTGCCGATGGAAGTGTTCTCGGCGGTGCGCCTGGGCGTGAAGCCTGAGATCAACGCCGTGGCCAGCCTGATTCTGCTGGCGGTATCGATCGTGACGTTCCTGGTCTGGTTCTTCAGCCGCCGCGCCGAAGAAGCCCGCAAGAAAGCCATCCAGCAAGCCATCGAAGAAAGCGCTGCCGATTCGTGGAAACAGCCGGACGCGCGCCGCGCGCCTGCGCCGGAAGCAGCGTAAGCACTACCGGGTTGGCCTCGGTCTTGAGGCCAACCACAAATCGAAATGTGGGAGCGAGCCTGCTCGCGAAGACGGAGTATCAGTCGACTCAAATATTGACTGATACACCGCTTTCGCGAGCAGGCTCGCTCCCACCTTTCGTTTTATGCAGTCCAGGGTGATTGGCGGATGACCTCGACAAAGTTCATCGGCTTGAACCCCGGTTCCTGATCCTTCAACACATCAGTCTTCACATTGCCGAACGTGGTCTGCGGACGATGGCGCAGCCCATCGGCAAAGGCGCAGATGATGCACTCCTTGAAACCTTCCCCCCGTGGATGCGCATGCACCACCGCTTCACGCTGCACGCTGCTGAACGCCGCGTAGTCCATGCCCAGCACATCCATTTCCACGCCTGCCGTCACCAGCGCCACGGTCGGGCGCAAATGCTTGGGCACGCCCGGCGTGGTGTGCAGGGCAATCGACAGCCAGACCTGTTCGATGTCGTCATCGCTCAACCCGTAAGGCTTGAGAAACGCCGCTGCGGCGTTGGCGCCGTCGACCTCGAAACGTTCGTCATCGCTGCGGTGACCTTCGACCAGACCAAGGTCATGAAACATCGCGCCGACGTACAACAGCTCCGGATCGTAGGCCAGTTGCTGACGCTCACCGCTCAATGCACCGAACAGAAACACCCGGCGCGAGTGGTGATAGAGCAGGTCGGATTCGATGTCGCGGATGTACTCGGTGGTCGCGCGGGCCAGGGCGCTGTCAGGGATTTTGATGCCGGCAGTGGTGGTGCTCATGAGAGTTTCCTCTTGAAAAACGCCGGTGTGGCGCCGATGAGGAAAGTCTGTTCCCGCGCTGCAAAACCAACAATCGACCCATGGCTGCGATCCTTGCCAATCGACCTGCAAATCGTGCCAACTCACCAGTGGGAGAGATATCGCGATACTCATTGTGGTGAGGGGATTTATCCCCGATGGGTTGCGCAGCAGCCCCAGAACCTGCTGATTAGGCTTATCAGTTAAAACGCGATTACAGGATTTACGACTGCTGCGCAGCCGATCGGGGATAAATCCCCTCGCCACAGGTTCAGAGGAGTTTGCGAGAGAGATGAACAAAACCGTCGCCATTGTGGTGTTCCCCGGCGTGCAATCGCTGGACGTCAGCGGGCCCATGGATGTGTTTGCCGAGGCCAACCGTTTTCTTGCGCCAGAGGATCACTATCGCCTCGACGTGATAGGTGTCGAACACGGGCCGATGGCATGCTCCAACGGCCTGACCCTGAATGCTCACCGACATTTCAGCGCAGCGCTTGAGGCCTATGACTTGCTGTTGGTGGCTGGCGGGCCGACCCTGCCGTTCATGGATTTCGGCAAGACCTTCGATGCCTGGCTGCGTGAAGCCTGTGCGCGGGCACGGCGTTTCGGGTCGATCTGCAACGGCGCGTTCATGTTGGCGCGGGCGGGATTGCTCGAGGGGCGCACGGTCACTACGCACTGGAACGATGCCGACGCCCTGGCGCAGTTGTGCCCATCGACGCAGGTGGAGGCGGATCGCTTGTATGTCGAGGACGGCGCGCTCTACACCTCGGCCGGGGTGACGGCGGGGATTGATCTGTCGCTGTACCTGCTGGCCCGCGATCACGGCGCGGAGGTGGCGCTGAGTGTGGCCAAGCGGCTGGTGGTGTTCACCCAGCGTTCGGGCGGGCAGTCGCAGTTCAGCCCGTTCCTGACGCCCCACGCGGAGCCGACGTCGGCGGTGGCGATGGTGCAGTTGTACGTGCTGGCCAATCTCACCGGGGATCTGACCATTGCCGATCTGGCGAATGCGGCGAACATGAGTGCGCGTAACTTCTCGCGAGTGTTTGCGCGGGAGGCGAAGGTCACGCCGGCGGAGTTCGTTGAGCGAGCGCGAGTGGATGCGGCGCGGGTGATGCTCGAAAGCACCACGGCGCCGCTGAAGACTGTGGCGTATCAGTGCGGATTCCGCGATGCGCAGCATATGCGCGGTGTGTTCAATCGAAGGTTGGGCGTGACGCCGCAGCAGTTTCGGTTGAATTTTGCGGTGCTGCTGTGAGTTTTTTATTGATCGGGAGGGCCTCATCGCGAGCAGGCTCACTCCTACAATTAACCGCGTTCATCCTGTAGAAACGCGATCAACTGTAGGAGCGAGCCTGCTCGCGATGGGGTCAGTTCAGTCAGCACAAATCTACTGCGCAGCCCGCGCCGGCAAAAGCTTCAAGGTACTGCGCGTATTCGCCATCACTTCTTCCTCACTGAAGTGCGCCTGTACATAAATCCCGTCGACATACGCCTCTGCCTGATCGTCATAGTGACTGTTGAACGGTACGCCACTCTGGCCCACCGGGTTGATCGTCAGGCTGTGCGCCGGGTCGGCGAAGTCCACCAGGCGCCGCGTCGAAGGCCCATAAGTCACCGGCCAAGGCGCCGGGCCAATCTTCGCCGAGAGATTGTTCGGCACTTCATGGCTGCCCGGTGCAGCAAACGGGCCGACGTTGAAAATGCGATCCAGCGGCTTCTGCTGCCCCAGCGGATGACCATGGGTCAGCGTGTGCGCCGTGCCCCATTTCCAGGTGGAGGCATCCTCTTCGAGGGTCAGTTTCAGGTGCTTCATGCTCGCCTGCCAAGCCGCGCGCACGGTGTCGGCACGGGTTTCTTTGTCTGGCGTGGCGCGGTTATCCCACCACGCTGAATCGGCGTTTGCCGCCAGTCGCGGCAGTGCCGAATCAATCACTCGCGTCGACAGCAGCGTCTCGAAAAAGTCATTGCCCAACTCGTCGCGCATTGCCGCATCGGCGAGGTCGTAGAGGAACTGGTTGAAGACCGTCGCACTGACCGAGTCCAGCGGATAGTCGCCTTGCCACTGTGCCAGTTGCTCGACCAGTTTCAGTTGCGCCGGATCGCTCACCACTTCGCGCAGCACTGGCAACAGCGGCGCCAGCAGACGCGGGCCGTAACCGGTGGTGGTGCCCAGTTGCAGCTTCTGGTTGGCTTCGTTGTTCCACTTCACCGTCTTGTCGCTGAGCTGGCGGTTGAGCTGCTGGCCACGGTCGGCGAGGTTGTAGTAACCCGGAATTTCCATGCCGGTGGGCGAAACGGGTTGAAAGTTGGCCGAGACGATATAGCCGCGCGCCGGGTTCTCTTCCTGCGGGTTGGCGCTGAACGGGTAGAAGCCGTCCTTGTCCGCCTGATTCGTGCTGCCGTCGAGAATGAAACCCGGCTTCACCCCGGTCGGCCGCTTGGGCAGCAATGCCGAAGCCCACCAGGCGATATCGCCCTTAGCGTTGGCGTAGACAAGATTGAGCCCCGGCGCCTGCACTTTGGCCGCAGCGGCGCGGGCCTTGGCCAGGGTATCGGCGCGGTTGAGTTGGTAGAAGCCTTCGAGGATCGGGTTCGGTGTTTCGAGGAACGCCCACCACATGGCGATCGGTGTTTTGCCGGCAGCCGTGCCGAGGGCGTCGTTGACGATCGGGCCGTGAGGCGATTGACGCAGGGTGATCGTCACCGGCGCCTGGCCCTTCACATTGATCTGCTGCTCGGTCCTGACCATGTCGGTCCACTGGCCGCGATACCAGACCTGATTCGGGTTGTCCGGATTGACCTTCTCGGCGATCAGATCCAGGTCGTCGTTCTGGAACATCGTCAGGCTCCAACCGAAATCCAGGTTATGCCCAAGGAACGCGAACGGCACCAGCGCCTGATGATGCCCGTAGAGTTCAAAGCCCGGCGCGGACAACTGCGCTTCGTACCACACCGACGGCACCGAGAAGCGAATGTGCGGATCGCCGGCCAGCAAGGGTTTGCCGCTCTGGCTGCGGTTGCCGGCAATCACCCAGGCATTGCTGCCTTCAAATTGCGGCAGGCCGTTGTCGATCAGCGCCTGCTCACTGAGGCGGGCGAGGGCGTTGAGGTCTTTCCAATCGCCGGCCGCGAGCGCTGGAACGGGGTTGCGGCCCTTGGCCAAAACGCCTTTGGGCTGCCAGTCGAGGTCGAAGACGTTGAGGTAATCGGCGCCAAGTTGATCGCGCACATAGGTCAGTAGCGGTTCGGTACGAAACGCCGCAGCGAAACTGTAAGCCATGTAGCCGGCGACACTGATGCTGTCTTCGGCGGTGAACGGCCGCTTGGGGATGCCCAGCACGTCGAACTCGACGGGCGCGGCGTGGGTGTCCTGATATTGGTTGATGCCATCCAGATAGGCTTGCAGGCCCTTCCACGCCGGGGATTGTTTATCGAGGCTGGCGACGTAACTGGCCGCGCGTTCACGGATGCGCAGGCTGCGGAACAGTTTGTCGGTGTCGAGCAGTTTCGGCCCGAGCACCTCGGCCAGTTCGCCGCGTGCAAGTCGGCGCATGGCTTCCATCTGGAACAGGCGATCCTGGGCATGCACATAGCCGAGGGCGCGGTAGAGATCGGTTTCGTTCTCCGCGCGGATGTGCGGCACGCCGCGCTCGTCGTAGCGCACAGTCACCGAACCTTGCAGGTTGCGCAGTTCAATCTGGCCCTGACGCGTCGGCTGCTTGCTGTAGACATACCAGCCCGTGCCAGCGAGCAGGACAACGATGAGCAGGGCGAGAACGGTGAACACGCGCTTCATGGTGACTCCTTGTGCAGGCGGGATTGCCGCCCCGTCGGGCTGCAAACAATTAGCACAGACCTTCTGTGCCGTGCATCGCTGTCCTCGAAAAGTCCGGAATGCCTTACTGCGGCTCCACCGGCCATGGGCAATAGCAGCCCACCGCCAAGGTGTGTGTGGCGTTGACCGGGCGATCATCCGTCAGCGCATTCAGGATCGGTTCGATAAAACTGTTGCTGGAGTTGCAGGTCAGGCCTTCGCTGTAGGGGCCGAAGTACGCCAGTTTGCCGTTGCGATCCCAGATCGCCACGGCCGGGCTGGCGGGGACCTGCTCGGAGCCGGGCAATACCGTGATGGTTTTCAGCGTGCTTAACGTGGTGGGCAACTGGCCGTGGCTACCGACCTTTTGCACGGCAAAAAACTCCACGCCTTTTGCGCTGAACTGCTCGACCATTTCGGTCAGGTGCTGTTGATTGCCGACATTGCAGGGGCATGCCGGGTCCCAGAAATGCACCAGACGGATATTGCCGGGGCCGGCGAGATCATCGGGCAGGCGCAGCGGGTCGCCGGAGAACACCGCGGTGTGTTCACTGAACGCCCGCAAATAGCGGCCCTGAAACCAGTCGTACGCCGCCCACAGCACCCCTGCACACACGAGCGCGAGCAGGCTGGCAAACAGTGCGGTGCGGTAGGGCGAGCGCATGGATTTGTGTCCTCAGAGGCCGGCTAGCTTGCCATGCTTGTCGCGACAGATGAATATCGCAGGCCGATAAAGTCTGTTCACCGTTCTGGAATTGCCTCATGCCTGCCATTTTCGATCCCGATCATTTACGCGCCAGCCTCAAGCCTTTGGCCGAGTGGCAGCCGTTGTCGGAGGAGGCCAAGGCCTATCAGCAGTTCTACAAAACCGACTTTTCCGAGCGCGATGTCTGGCGCGGCATGGGACGGTTTTCAGTGGACGGTTACGAACTGGTCAGCCATTGCTGGTGGCCGGAGAAGGTCAAGGGCACGCTGTTTCTGTTGCACGGTTTCTACGATCACACCGGGCTGTATCGACATGTGATCGAGTGGGCGCTGGATCAGGATTTTGCGGTGATCGCCTGTGATTTGCCGGGGCATGGTCTGTCCAGCGGCGCGCGGGCGAGTATTCGTGATTTCTCCGAATATCAGGACGCTCTGCAAGCCTTGTTCGCCGAGGCCCATTCGATTGCGCTGCCGCAGCCGTGGCACCTGTGCGGGCAAAGTACCGGTGGGGCGATCGTGGTCGATCATGTGCTCAATCATGGCGAGAACAGTCCGGCGCAGGGTCAGTTGATTCTGCTGTCGCCGCTGGTACGGCCGCGAGCGTGGGGCTGGTCGCAACTCAGTTATTACCTGCTGCGGCCGTTCGTGCGGGGCATTGCGCGGCGCTTTAGCGAGAACTCCAATGATCCGGATTTCCTGCCATTTCTGCTGGCCGATCCGCTGCAGCCCAAGCGCCTGCCCACCGCATGGGTCGGCGCCTTGTCACGTTGGATCAACCGAGTGGAATACGCGAAGAAAAGCCCGCGGCGGCCACTGATCATTCAGGGGCAGGCGGATATGACCGTTGACTGGCAGCACAATCTGCAGGTGTTGAAGTGGAAGTTTGATCGGCCGCAGATCTTGCTGCTGCCCCAGGCGCGGCATCATCTGGCGAATGAGACGGCGGATATGCGCGAGGAGTATTTCGAGTTCTTGAGCAAGCGGATCAGGGGCCGGAATCTCTAGAGGATTCACCGGCCCCATCGCGAGCAGGCTCACTCCTACATTGGAAATGCGGTCTTCTGTAGGAGTGAGCCTGCTCGCGATAGGGCCCTGTCAGGCGATAGAGATCACTGGCCGAGGTTAGAAGTATTCTGCCCCACCGCCAACCCCGCCCGAATTGCCGCCAACGCTGCCTGATAGTAAGCCTTGCCCTCGGTCGACTCGGCAAACGTCGCAAACTCTTCCAGCTCTTCATCCGACAAGTCGCGATACACGTAGAGCAGCGTGTTGTTCATGTCCGCGCCGATCTGATCCATCAGGCGTTGGCGCTGACCGTTCAACATGCCTTGCGCCTGTCCGCCACCGAGCAGTCCCGGAATCATCGAACTCAAACTGTCCGCCGCCACGCCGGCAATCGCCAGACTCACTTCTGCGCCGGCTTCACGGGCGGGCAGGGCTTGAGCCAGATGGCCGATGATCAGCAAGCGGCTGTCACTGGCCGGCATCTTCGGTAGGCCTTTGGCATTCTTTGCCAGTTGATCGCGACGGGTCGCGAGCAATTCGGCGGCGACGATTTTCTTGCCCAGCGGCGACTGGAAAAAGGACAGGGCCGGTTTGGGATCGGCGAGGTTCTGCCGCAGTTGGGCTTCGGCGCGTTGATCCATGGCCTGTGGGGCGAAGCGCTGATTGCTGTTGTTGACCAGCGCTTGAAAGACGGCGGGTGGCAGGCTGTTTTGATAGCGCTGCTGCGCGGCACTCAAGGCGTCATTGAAATGCGCACGTTGATCTGGCCAGCCGGCGACCTTGTACAACTGATCGTAGCCGTCCGCCCAGGCGGGCAAAACGCAGAACATCAACAGTGAAAAAAGCAAACGGCGCATAGGGACTCCTGTCAGCAGCGCACTATTCTCCGTGCGGTGCCGGTACTTGTCGAGAATTCGTATCAAGCCGCCGCGTGGCTCTGTCGGATTTCTTGCCGCCGACATACTATGCGCGCCATGCAAATATCCTCTGAACACCCGCTGCTGTTACGTATCGTCGACGACTTGGCCGAGCACGGCTGGTCGCAGCAGAACATTTTCCTGCCCGCGGGTTTGACCCGCGAGCTGGCGGACGAGTGCCGTAAACGTGAGGCCGAGGGTGAACTGGCGCCGGCGGCGGTCGGCCGTGGGCCGTTTTCAGAGATTCGCGAGGGGATTCGCGGCGATCATATTCAGTGGATCGATCCCGGTCAGGCCGAGGCCAGCGACCGATACCTGAGCCTGATGGACAGTCTGCGCGAGTCGCTCAACCGGGGTTTGTTCCTCGGTCTTGAAGACTTCGAATGCCATTTCGCGCTGTATCCGCCGGGGGCTTTTTATCGCAAACACGTCGACCGCTTCCGTGACGACGACCGGCGCATGGTTTCGGTGGTGGTTTACCTCAACGAAGCGTGGTTGCCGGAGGATGGCGGTCAGTTGCGCATGTACCTGGGTGATGATCGCGTTCACGACGTGCAGCCTACCGGCGGCTGCCTCGTGGTGTTTCTTTCCGGCGAAGTCCCCCATGAAGTGCTGCCGGCCAATCGCGAGCGCTTGTCGCTGACGGGTTGGTTCCGTCGCCGTGGCAACGAGCCTTTCTGATCATGGAAAAGATTCTGGTCAGCCGCTGCCTGTTGGGCCACCGCGTGCGTTACGACGGCGGGGCCAGCGGGCCGTTTGATGTGCTGGAACAGTGGATTGCTGAAGGTCGGGTGGTGCCGTTGTGTCCGGAGGTGGCCGGTGGTTTGCCGACCCCGCGTGCGGCGGCGGAGATTCCGGGCGGGCAGGGTGGTGAGGTGCTGGATGGCGTTGCTTCGGTGATCACCACCGACGGCGAGGATGTCAGTGCGCAGTTTCTCGATGGGGCGCGGCAGGCGCTGGCGTTGGTGCAAATGCACGGCATTCGCGTCGCGGTGCTCAAGGCCAACAGTCCTTCTTGCGGGAATCTGCTGACCTATGACGGGACGTTCAGTGGGGTCAAAGTCAGTGGCGAAGGCGTGACGGCTGCACTGCTCAAGCGCCACGGCGTGCAAGTCTTCAGCGAGCTTGAATTGCCGCAAGCCGCACAGGCCTTGATCCAGCTCGATTAAAACCCAGATTTCATTGTTACTTGGGTTGGGTGAACCACTTCTCGGACAACGCCGCCAACCGCCCATCCGCCTTGATCCGCTGCATCGCGCTCGCAAGGCTGGCCTGAAACGCCGGATTACCCTTCTGAAACGGAATCGCCAAATCCACTGGCGCACCCACTGCTGGCTTCTCCTCAGTCAACGATTGCACCAATACCATCGGCCGCGGCTGCTCATCTTTCTTCGCCAGCAACTGCGAATCGATCTGGCTGTAAGGCTCGCTGAAGTCGAAACGATCCTTGAGTTCGGCTGTCAGTGCTATGTGGTTGAGCGCGACGTCGTACTTGCCGCTTTCAACGCCCTGGAGTAGATCGCCCTCGTCGGTGACGATGAAGTCGGCGCGAACATCCAGCTCCTTGGCCAGCAGTTGCCCAAGCTCGACCTCGAACCCCGTGAGTGTGTCGCCGTCCTTGTAATTAAAGGGCGGTGTATTAGCCTCAAGAGCAATACGCAACTCGCCACGGTCGTTGACGTCATCAATCAGTTCGGCTTGAGCCAGCGGGCTCAGAAGGGGTAGCAGGCAGATCAGGCCAGGCAGAAAACGCATGGTCACTCCTTTGAAATCATTATCGCGGCCAGATTTTCTGGCTCGCTTTGCTATGGTTGTCGAGTGCCTTCGACAACGAATGGTCATGAAGTTGTCATGACCACGCGGATTTTACGGAAAAACTGGAGAAGAAAATGAAAAGCTTTATGTCACGTGCAGCGTTGGCGGGTGTGCTGATGGGCGTTTCGGTGCTGGCCAGTGCGGCCACCCCGGCTCCAAAGGGTGCCGAAGTGTTCATCGTTTCTCCCGAAGACGGGGCGACTGTATCGCAAACCTTTACCGTCAAATTTGGCGTCAAGGACGTCTCGCTGGCACCGGCGGGCGATGTCACCAAACACTCCGGTCACCATCATCTTTTGATTGATGTCGACAAGTTGCCGGCGGCCGGTGCGCCGATTCCCAACGATGCCAACCACATGCACTTCGGCAAGGCGCAGACTCAGGCCGACATCAAGCTGGCCCCGGGCAAACACACCTTGCAACTTGAACTGGGTGACAGCGGCCACATGCCGTTCGATCCACCCATCGTGTCGAAGAAGATCACCGTCAACGTCGAATAACTTTGCGGCGATGTCTAGTCCTGAAATAGGTTTACACCTGTTTCAGCCTCAAAACGCCCGATGCACCGCATCGGGCGTTTTGTATTTCAGCGACAGATGAGGCCGCTCGTTGTTATAGATCTGCACCGACTCGTCCACCATCCGGATGGCCTCTGCAAAATCTTTGGGGCGATGCAGCAATA